>JBOGOP010000250.1:0-8730 GCA_050747225.1 Pyrinomonadaceae bacterium | reverse complement strand
GAAACCCGGACGGGCACGAAAGTCGAAGACAATCGCCTCGCGATCGCGAAAACGTTCACGGCGAGGCGACACAAATTCAGAGACTAATAAGAATCGGGAAATGTCCAGGTCGTCATCGTCCCCTTCAGATCCTTTCTTCTTTCGTCGCTCGGCCCGACGCTTTTCGACCTTCTGCTCATTCTTATCCTTGTCGCGTTCCGCCCTGGCGAACTCTTCTTCCACTCGCTTCTGCTCTTTGGCGGCACGCTCAGCCGAAAGAGGCACTCCGTTTTCGCTTAGCAACTTCATCACCGGCTCTCGATGCGGGATGGGAAAAACTTCATACACTTTGACTGTTTCCTTCTTTACCTCTCCCTTACCGTTTATCTCGCGGGAAGTTTCCTTTTGTATGAAGGAATATTCGGTGAAGCGCTGTTCCAGTTGGTTCTGATTGAGCGACACCTCGCGGAGTAGTGTCGTAACATCAAGCGCTTCAGCGGCTCGCGGCGGATCAAACGCGGAATCTGAAATTCCGACGTTGTAGCTTGCACGTTGGAGCAAAAACGTCAGCTCGCCCGTGCCGCCGTTGTCTATGCTCATCCGATGAGGTTCGAGAATTGACCCTTCAGAACGATAGTCTTCAAAGCGTGTAATAGTTCTCCGCGCGTCGTCTTCGATACCGACCAGCAACTTCGTGGTTGGACTGAACAGGTAGCGCAAACGCGCGCCAGTGCGTAAAGAAAACTCCACCACGTAAGCCGGTACCGCCTCAGCAGCCTTGAAGGAAACCGTGCGGGAGAGGACGTTACTCTTTTTTATGTTTAGCAAGTGGCCGGCATCGAGCACCGCCTGGAGTCTGGCGGCTGCTGCTTCCGCATCCGTCAGCGTGTGGGGCTTGCCATCCAGACCATGCGTCCAGGCCGATCGTGGATTTGCCGCGGAGACGATTTGGCCGTTGCCGAAAATTAACTCTGAGCGGACCGATGAAGGAGCTTTGGTATGCGTTTTGGCGATGCCCATCGTGCGATCTTTGAGTTGAATCTGCCATTCGTAAGTAGCATCTCGAATAGTTGCGACGCGCTTCCTGCCACCGATAGCTTTCAGGTGGCCATCTACGATCTTTTCGGCCGATGGCAATTTCGTCAGCTTTGCCGTTGCCTGTTGGGCCGGCACTGATTGCCGACTACCGCAAAGCAGCCCAACGCAAAGAGCGAGATACATCACACCGCGCAAATTTGGAGTCCGCCGGCAGAGCGAAGCGGCGACGGCGCTTTGGTTTATGTTCACCTGCCTCATTAATGCATCTGTCATTCGTGCAACTAAAAATGGACAGACAGGAATGTCTGTCCTACTTCTTACGCTTTGCCGCGCCCTTCGAAGAACCCGACTTCGCCGCTTCTTTTTTGCGTTTTTTCTGGACTTTCTTGTGCGCAGCGGCTGTAACCTGCGCCACGCGCTCAGCCTGTGTTAGTCGCTTGCTGCCACCCAACTGCTGCCCGGCGTGATCCTGTTCAGTCATCTCGCCCTGGTGCTTGTGGAACTCAAATTCATTTACCTGAGTGGCTCCAATCTTCGAAATCTCAAGATTTCTCATCTGCTCTCTGCCCATGTGCTTCATGTCCTCCCGTTTGTTATTCGCCTGCTGGTTTTGTGTTGTTGTAACGCAAACTGTTAGTTTGCGCGCAGCTAACAGCTTGCGTTACAGGGGTCTGCTTGACACTGCAAACTTCGCATTCGTATAGTGCAATCTCGCGCTTGCAGGCACGTTCCCAGTGAATGCATTCGAAGCCGGCTTAGCTCAGTTGGTAGAGCGTCTGATTCGTAATTAGAAGGTCGCCGGTTCAACTCCGGCAGCCGGCTCCACAAACCCGCATAACTGCCAAACAGTATAGGTACCAAAATGAAGGGCGGCAAAGTCTGCGGTTCCTCCGTATAAATAGTGCCTGCTTCAGTTTGGAATCTCACCCGTTAGTAGTCATACTTTTCCGCGATGACACTCTCTACTGAACAGCGCGCGCAATATGATCGCGATGGCTTTCTGGTGATAGGCGATTTTTCTGACGCCGGCTCCTGCGATGCGCTACGAACGCGCGCCGGAGAGTTGGTTCATGATTTCGAACCGAATGACATCGTTTCGATCTTCTCGACGCGAGAGCAGAATAGCCGTAGCGATGACTACTTCCTAAACTCCGGCGACAAGATTCGTTTCTTTTTTGAGGAAGATGCCTTTAACCCGGATGGCACGCTTAAACAGAGCAAGGAACAGTCGATTAACAAGATCGGACACGCGCTTCACGATCTAGATCCGGTCTTCAACGAATTCTCGCGAAGCTCCTCAGTCGAGCAGTTGGTTGCTGACCTCGAGTTCAACGACCCGTTGCTCCTGCAGGGAATGTACATCTTCAAGCAACCGAGAATTGGCGGCGAAGTCACCTGTCATCAGGACAGCACCTTTCTTTATACCGAACCGCAGGCGATCGCCGGCTTGTGGTTTGCGCTCGAAGACGCAACGCTCGAGAACGGTTGTCTCTGGGCAATCCCGGGCGGACATAGACTCGGTCTGAAATCGCGTTGGTTGCGAAACGCCGCAGGCGGAATGAGCTTTGACGTTTTTGATTCCAGTCCCTGGCCGGAAGAGAAACTGGTTCCGCTCGAAGTGAGCAAAGGGAGTTTGATAGTTCTCGATGGGTTGCTGCCGCACAAGAGTCTTGCCAACCGCTCGTCGAAATCACGCCACGCCTACACCCTGCATGTAATCAGCGCTGACAGTCGCTATCCGGAATCGAACTGGCTGCAACGTTTGCCTGAGCTGCCATTGCGCGGATTTGATTAGTCTCCAAAGCGCCACCCTTTCAGTCGTATACAATTCTCTGTGTGATCTCAGTGTCAACACAGAGAACAGCGATGCGCTGAAAGACGCAGGAACACGCCTAAAACCCCAGCAAAACAAGCTGTTTCTATTTGGATTGACGGAGCAGACCGCGGAAGATTCCCTGAATTCTGACGTTGTCGGCAGGAACTCGGATCGACTCCATTTGCGGATTGGAGGGGCGCAGTTCAACTTCCGAGCCATGTCTGTAAAGCCGCTTCAAGGTAGCGTAGGTCTCATCAACGAGGGCCATCACGATCTCACCGTTGTGAGCTTCGGGACGATCCTCGATCAAGGCAATGTCTCCATCACAGATGTGCTCGTCGATCATGGAATCGCCCTTGATGCGTGCCGCATAAACCTGTTCCGGTCTGACCCGGCCCAGCATGAAACGTGGCACCGAGATCGTCTCGCCGCTATTTACCAGTTCGATTGGATGACCCGCCGCGATATAGCCTGCCACCGGAATCTCACAAAATAAATCGGAAGCAGGTGGCTCTTGTTGATTAATTACGATCTGCGACGAGCTGCCTTCTCGAATGATCGTAACCAGGCCAAGGCGAACCAGCGCCTGAATATGTTTCCCAACTGTAGCTCGTGATTTAACTCCGAGGTGTTTGGCTATCTGCGTGTAAGTGGGAATGTAACCTCGTCGCTCGAGAAAGCTGACAAGGTAATCAAAGACTTCTTTCTGACGTTGAGTGCGTGGGAGTCTCGAGAGCATATCTTTCCTAACCAATCGCGAGTCGCGTGCAATTCTGAGCTGATCTGAAACACCCCCTGGAAGTTAGCGGGCATTCTATGGCGCGCAAACCAAAGCGTCAAGTCTCTTCTTGCGCGCCATAAACCAGCAAACGAATTTCTAGTCGTGGCGCGGCGAGTAACGCGCAAGTGTTCGCGGAAAGATACGTACGCCGGCGGGCATTTGTGCCAGCGTCATCGAGCCGCTAGTCAGAAGTTCACTAGCCTTCATGTCGTACACAGCTTCATTGAGATCATTGTCGTGACTAATCACTGCGCCCTTCAATGCCGCTCCTATGAAAGCCCCCTTGCTACGCGAGTAGGAAAGAATACCTGCTTCCAGTCGCAGATTAGTGGAGGCGGCAGCTTCGCGTCCGACTGGACCAGCCGCCACGCCTAGCTCACCGCCGAGTTCTAATTTGTCCTTCAACAGACCGTCCACGCCTTTCTGGTTCATGATTAACAGGACGTAATCGGTTTTCGTTGCGCCGATCTGTGCGCCAAAGCTTCCGCCGCTCAAGTTAAAGAACGCCGGAGCCGACCAGCCATTCCTGGTTCGTCTGCTAATCACGCCCTGACCGCCTTTGCCGCCGAAGATAAAGGCCGCCTTGATTACGCCGGGAAACACCGCAATAGCTTCAGCTTTATCGAGTAGTTCCTTGGGAATTGCCCTTTCCCGAACATTCATAATCTCCGTAAAAACCTTCGACGCATCGGTGGAATGTCGCGTCGCATCCTGCAGTCTGTTCTTCTTTGCTGAAACCAATGGCGCCGAAAACGCCAACAACAATACCGCCGTCAACACAGTCATCGCCGCCTGTGGTATCGAAAATTTCATGGTCACTCTCCTCGCTAGTGGTGGAATAAGAGCAAACGATCAATTTGGGTTTTGCGCTCGATCTAAATCTTGCGGCGATATTACACCCACCGACTGATTAGGGGTAGTACGCATATCTCGGTGGAAGCAAGAAATCTTGTAGAGAAGGCCGAGACAGGTCGCCAGATCCATCTTGAGCTTCAGGTGCCGAACTATTAGAATTCTCGCCATGCCATTGACACTTGATGAACTTACCAAAGAAGCCCTTCAGCTCCCAGCTGACTCTAAGATTTTGCTTGCGGACAAGCTGATTGAGAGCGTTGCTTCCGAAGAGCCCTCCGAGATTCAAGGACTTTGGACAAAGGAAGCGATTCGACGTCGCGACGAGATTCGCTCGGGTCAGGCTCAAGCTGTTCCTGGCGAGCAGGTGTTGGATGAGGTTCGTCGCCTGGTCGGGCGATGAAGTATGACTTTCATCCAGAGTCCCGTCTTGAATACTTAGAGACTGCCATTTTCTACGAGCGGATCTATCCCGGTCTTGGTGCGGCGTTTACATTGGAAGTAGAAGGCTCCATTCAACGAATACTTGACGCACCCGAACGATTTCTGGTGATTGAGCAAGACGTTCGAAGGTGTCTTACCCACAGTTTCCCCTACTCTATCCTCTACACGATTGAACAGAATTCAATCCTTATCGTAGCTGTAATGCACTTTCGTCGAGAGCCGGGATATTGGCGCCAGCGACTCGATCAGAGTTCGAAAGAAGTTGAAGGCTAACTCGTATGCGATATGCGATGATAATCGAAAAAGGTGAACGGAACTATTCGGCTTATTTCCCGGATCTGCCCGGTTGTATCGCTACCGGCAAAACCCTCGAAGAACTCAAGCAGGCTATGCGTGAAGCGCTCGAATTGCATTTGCGAGGTATGCGTGAAGATGGCCTTCCAATCCCCGAGCCAAGCATGGTTGATTATGTCGCAATCGTGTAAAATAGCTTTCTGGTTCGGTACATCTTAATAACTCAAACGCTCTCACCTTCCCGAGGTAACAATGGAACCGACGAATACGCGCGGATTGAGCGCGAATACACTCTTCCACTTTACATCCAGTTTGGAGAATCTGATTAATATCCTTACTGAGGAATTCCATGCGCACTTCTGTCTTGAGAATGTGAGTCTTTTGGTAGGGCTCAAAGAGTTGGAGGTCGCCATTCCGATGGTGTCGTTCTGCGATATACCTTTATCCCAAACTGCGTTTCATCTGAGCGTTTATGGTGATTACGGAATTGGCATGACAAAATCATGGGGGAAAAGGAACGGCATCTCACCTGTCCTTTATACCTACGATAACTCTCTGATGGTCACGAGGTTTACCCGTATGATGGATTCAGTAATGAAGGACCTCCCTAAGCAAACTGAGGATGAAGCAATTCCCTTGGTTTTCGATTTTGCCAGCTTTGTAAAGCCGTATGAAGGAGCCCTTTGGAGAATCGGTGGGACGCTAGACAACATCCGGTTCTATGATGAACGAGAGTGGCGATTTGTACCGAACTTGCCGAAGGATTTTGAGCCTTTGTTTCTGGGAAAGCCGAGTTTTCTATCGGAGGAATCGCGGAGCAAAGCCAATCTAGCGGTGAGAGAGTTATCCCGCCTCAGCTTCGAGCCGAATGACATTCAATACCTGATCGTCCGCCGAGAAGACGAGATTGTTCCCCTCATAAAACAAGTACAGATGAAAAAGAGCAAATATGCTTATGACGACGTCCTTTTACTTTCATCGAGAATCATCTCTGCCGAACAAATCGGAATGGATTTTTGATCTACTAGCTCAGTTCTTCTGATTAAGCACGCCTCAAGCGCAGCGAGTTTGCAATCACTGACACCGAGCTGAAGCTCATCGCCGCCGCCGCAATCATCGGGCTCAGCAGAACTCCAAAAAACGGGTGAAGCACTCCCGCGGCGATCGGTATGCCCAAAGCGTTGTACAAAAACGCGAAGAAAAGATTCTGTCTGATGTTCTTCATTGTCGCCCGGCTAAGACGAATCGCGCGCACAATTCCGCGCAAGTCTCCTTTAACCAGCGTGACCGCCGCGCTCTCCATCGCGACGTCGGTGCCGGTGCCCATGGCTATACCGACATCCGCCTGAGCCAGCGCCGGAGCGTCGTTGATGCCATCCCCAGCCATGGCCACTTTGTGACCTGCATGCTGGAGCCGCTTCACGACCTCAGCTTTCTGATCTGGCAAGACTCCCGCAACGACCTCGTCGAGCTCTAATTTACCGGCGACGGCGCGCGCTGTCGTTTCGCTATCGCCCGTTAACATCACGACGCGAAGGCCTTCATCGTGTAGTTGCTTAATCGCCTCAGCAGTTGTCGCTTTGATCGGATCGGCAACGGAAACCAGGCCGGCAACCGCCCCATCCACAATCACAAACATGACCGTTTGACCATCGCGCCGCAGAGCTTCCGCATGTTCTCCAGGGCCGGCGGCAGTAACGCCGAGTTCCTTAAGCAGCGCCTCATTCCCCAGACTCACTTTGTGGCCATCCACTTTCCCAGCCACACCCTTCCCGGTCAGCGATTCAAACTCGCTTGCTTCGCGCAATTCAATACCACGCTCAGCCGCGCCGGAAACGATAGCGGCAGCCAGCGGGTGTTCGCTGCCGCGTTCGAGATTGGCAGCCAGGCGCAACAAAGTTTGCTCGTCAATTCCTGGAGTTGCCACAACCGACGCGAGTTTTGGCTTGCCCTCAGTCAGCGTGCCCGTCTTGTCGATCACTAAAGTATCAACCTCGCGCAACAATTCGACGGCTTCAGCATTACTGAAAAGCACACCGCTCTGCGCTGCCTTTCCCGTCGCTACCATGATCGACATCGGCGTGGCGAGGCCGAGCGCGCACGGGCAGGCAATAATCAAAACGGCCACGGCATTCACCAGCGCGTAAGCCATGCGCGGTTCTGGCCCCCAAATGCTCCAGATCAAAAAGGTCAAACCTGCAATCACCACCACCGCCGGTACGAAATACGAAGACACGCGATCGGCAAGTTTCTGGATTGGCGCCCGACTGCGTTGTGCTTCGCTAACCATTTGCACAATTTGCGCCAGCAGCGTGTCTGGCCCCACGCGTTCAGCCTGCATCACAAACGTGCCGGTAGTGTTTACTGTCGCGCCAATGACGTGATCCTCGGCTCGTTTGACAACCGGAATCGGTTCTCCTGTGACCATCGACTCGTCAACCGCGCTTGAACCCTCAACTACAATTCCATCAACAGGAATCTTCTCGCCGGGCCGTACGCGTAACTTATCTCCAGGCTTGACCTGATCTAATGAGACGTCTTCATCGCGTCCATCTTCGCGAATACGCCGCGCAGTTTTTGGCGCCAGACCAAGCAGCGCTTTGATTGCCGCCCCGGTGCGGCTACGAGCCCGCAGTTCGAGCACCTGTCCTAACAGCACCAGCGTCGTGATCACTGCTGCGGCTTCAAAATAAACCGGCACCTCACCTGAGGAATCGCGAAACGAAACCGGAAAGAGATCGGGAAACAACTTTGCGATTACGCTGAAAACATACGCGACGCCCACACCGAGTCCGATTAGGGTAAACATGTTCAGACTGCGATTAATGATCGACTGCCAGCCACGAACGAAGAACGGCCAGGCACCCCAAAGCACCACGGGCGTTGCCAGTGCCAATTGGATCCAGCCCCAGACACGCATCGGCAGCAGACGTTCAAGAGCCAAAACGGGAATAAGCTCGTTCATCCCAATCGCAAGCAACGGCAGCGTCAACGCGGCGCACACCCACAAGCGCAGTGACATCTCCCGAAGTTCGGGATTCTCTTCTTCTTCAAGCGAGGCTGTTCGGGGCTCCAGGGCCATGCCGCAGATCGGACAACTGCCCGGCGCATCACGAATAATCTCAGGATGCATTGGGCAGGTGTAAACGGAGTCCAAAGTCTCAAGTCCAAAGTCCGAAGTCTTGTCAGAACCGGGCGTGGGCGGCTTCGCTCGCTGAATTCCAACCGGCTGCAACGGCATCTGCTCGGCAGGTTTGTTGAGGTAGCCTTCAGGGTCTGCGCTGAACTTTTGCAGACAATGCGAACTGCAAAAGTAGTAGGTCTTATTTTTGTGTTCGTACGATCCGGCGGCCGACTCTGGATCGACGGTCATGCCGCAAACGGGATCTAATTGTTTTCCAGTTTGAACCATCTGTTCATTCTAAACTACAGGGCGCTCAGTAAACGAAAAGTCCATTTATCGGTACTGGTTCAATTCGATATTAACGGGCATTGCAGAACCGAGTAGCTTTGCTCGTCTGCGACA
>JBOGOP010000249.1:0-8751 GCA_050747225.1 Pyrinomonadaceae bacterium | reverse complement strand
GAGTAGTATCCATACGGCGTAGTCGGCGTCTCACCAAATAGAAGACGGGTGTGTTTCTCATAAGACGCAGCATCCTTAAACAACCAGATATCGAGAATCTCCTTCGGGTCGTTTGGAAAGAAGTCCTGCCTGAGTCGATCCACCGCCCACTTCACTGTACCTTCAGCGCGTTCCTGTACAAATTGTTTGGTTTCATCGCCGATAACCACGAAGGGCCGCTGGATAACCAAAGAGCACTCCACCGCAGGCGTTCGCGGATCAGGGTTGGTTAGTTTCTTTCTGATCTCGGCTTTGAGCCGCTCCATGTGTAGCGCGAAATCGGCATCGGTGAAGGTCGCAGTAGTTGCCCTTGCTGTCTCGGGAGACGAAGCCGAGGGCGGTGCGGACGGGGCGCTACCCCGAGCATTGGACGCTACCGGCAACTTGCCGGCCCCATTCAATTGACAGGCAACGAGCAAAAATAGCGCGAGGGGAACAAAGCTTCGAATCCGCATCGGTGATACCTCTTGATTATGAGACGGTGGCTTTCTTGCCAATTGACGCCCAACTATGATTCCGTCCGCAGCTTCCAGGTGTGCCGGGACCGTTGCTCAACCTGAATATTATGCGTTTGGCCTTCACTGTTTGCTATGCTATTGGCCAAGTAAACCGTCACCTGCTTCTTTTCTGGTGAGGTTTTGCCGGTGTACTCCTGGAACTCAATTGCGTGAAAGTATCCAACGAGCCTGCAAAGCAGGCGGACAGAATGATAGCCCCAGGCGACAGCGCAGCCGAGCCTGGGGTAACAGCCGTAAATAAAACTGAGCCTGCGAAGCCGGCGACAGAGGGTTAGTCAAAGAGCCAAATAAAGTTCATATCGATTGTTCGCCATGTCTCATCTTTCGCCCCCTTCGTGGGCTCGGTTGAATTCTAATTAGGTTCCCCAGGCTCGGCTGCGCCATCGCCTGGGGCTATCACTCTGTCCGCCAGCTTCGCAGGCTGGTTTAATCTTTTTTCCCCGGCCTACTTGTTTGCGGAGAGCCACGCGGCTTAATCTGTGCTTACAGCTTGCGGCTAGTGAACACTTGAGCGACAAACCTTCACAAAGCGACGTATTTCTTACTCAACTCCTTAACGCCAGCGTCGAGGGCATACTCGCATTTGACCGCGATTTCCGTTACACGGCCTGGAACAGAGGCATGGAACGTATCTCCGGCCTTAAGAGCGATGAGGTTTTGGGCAAGTGTGCTTTCGATCTGTTTCCTTTCATAAAGGAGACCGGCGAAGACAACTGTTTGCGTGCGGCGTTGTCGGGAAAAAGCGTCACCTCTGAGAACAGACCCTATGCAGTACCGGAAACGGGTCGCGCCGGATTCTTCAAAGCTTATTACTCACCGCTACTCGATCAGCAAAACCAAATCGTTGGTGGCATAGCCGTCGTCCACGACATCACAGAACGCAAACGGGTCGAGGAGGAGGCGCAGGAAGCGCACCAGCGTTTGGCCTTTCATGTTGATAATTCACCGCTGGCAGTAATCGAATGGGACAGCGACTTCCGCGTGTCGCGCTGGTCGGCATCGGCCGAGCGCCTCTATGGCTGGACAGCCGATGAAGTGCTTGGCAAGCATGTCGGCGAGTGGCACTTTGTTTTCGATGAAGACGTAGATGCAGTGGCGCAGGTAACGAACCGGCAGCGCGTGGGAGTGGAATTGCTCGGCGTACAGCGTAATCGCAACTATACAAAAGACGGCGCCGTACTCTATTGCGAATGGTACAACTCAGTGCTGCACGACGAGAATGGCAAACTCGTTTCCGTACTTTCGCTCGTTCTCGACGTCACTGACCGCAAACTTGCCGAAGAAGAACGTGCCGAATTGCTGGCGCGTGAACGTGACCTGCGGCGACGGGCCGAAGAAGCGGACCGGCTGAAGGATGAATTCCTCGCCACCCTGTCACATGAACTGCGCACGCCGCTGACTTCAATTCTCGGCTGGGCCACGCTGATCCGTAACGGCGAGGTGGATCGAGTCGAGAATCTCGATCGCGCCCTCGAGATCATTGAACGCAACGCGCGCTCGCAAGCCAGGCTCATTGACGATCTGCTCGACGTTTCGCGCATCATCACCGGTAATCTCCAACTTGATGTGCGACCGCTCAATTTGGAACCGATCGTAAGGATTGCTATCGATGCCCTGCGCCCGGCGGCTGACGCCAAGGGAATTAAGATTGAAATTGCGTTGGATTCCTCGAGCTGTCTCGTCCGCGGCGATCCAAACAGATTGCGTCAGGTGATTTGGAACCTGCTCATGAATGGAATCAAGTTTACGCCGCGCGGCGGCCGCGTCAGCCTTCGTCTCGAATGCTCCAACGCGCAGGCCTCCTCTCCACCCGGTGCTTCCGGTTCGCTTTCGTCATATGTGCGTTTGACCGTCAGCGATACGGGCGACGGCATCACAGCCGAGTTTCTACCGTATGTGTTTCATCGTTTTCGTCAGGAAGAAGGCTCCATTTCCCGGAAGGCTGGTGGGCTCGGTTTGGGTCTGGCAGTCGTGCGCCATCTGGTGGAATTGCATGGCGGCACGGTCAGCGCTGAGAGTGCCGGACCGGGCAAGGGGTCGGTCTTCACAGTCGATCTGCCACTCGCTACTGACAGGAGAGACAACGACCTTCTTGAAGCCGGCAAAGAAGAGAACGGATTCGAACGAAGAAGCACCGATGGAGAGCGAGTTAGCGAAGAGGTTGTTCGAAGCGCCATAAGAAGCAGCGGCAGCGAACCTGGCCGAGTCGACAGCGCCGCGAATGCCCCAGCTGCACGGCCCCTCGCCGGCGTGCGCGTGTTGCTGGTAGAAGATGACGACGATTCACGAGACCTGCTCAGCCTGATTCTGAGTCGCCATGGCGCTGAAGTTATTTCCATGGCTTCTTCCACGGAAGCCCTCGATTCGTATATACAAAAGACTCCCGATGTGGTGATAAGTGACATAGGCATGTCGGATGTAGACGGCTATGAGTTAATCCGCAAACTAAGAATGCTGCCGGTGCAAGGTTCACTTCTCCCTGGCGCACCCGACTCACTCCCGGAGCTAATTCCGGCAATTGCTTTGACCGGCTATGCGACAATCAAAGACCGCGACCGCGCTTTGGCTGCCGGCTATCAACTACACCTGGCCAAACCCGTCGAACCGGATGAACTGGTGGTTGCCATCCGGAACCTGATCGACCGCAGGTAGCAGAACATCCGTTGACTGGAGACTAGGATATGCATCACTTGAAAGCGCGCCTCTTCGCCGTCCTCCTAATCCTTGTCTCGCTGGGCCTCATTTATTACAACTGGCATCAACTGTTACAAGACGGTAGTTACTCCATGAAACTGGCGGCCTTTGGACCGGTCATAACCGTCGGCGGCAGCTTTCTCCTGATAGCTCCCTCACGCGCTGGCAAACCCACTACTACTAAAGAAAAGATCACGGTGCTGATGGTGTTGGTAGTTGGGCTGCTGGCCGGATTAGTTAACTGGTACTTAATGGATCCCGGGTTCTTCGGAAGGTAGCTTCAGTTAAGCCAAAACCTCTTCACTGGAAACCGCTCAAGCTCTTCACGCGACTTTTTCCTCGTCCCGGAGGGACGAAATGTTTATGGAACACGAGCGACAAAAGCCTGCTTAAGCTCCGGAGGAGCGAAATGTTCGAAGCTAAAGCCGGGAACATTCCGCTCCGCTGGAGCTTTGGGTTTTAAGTGTTGTTCCGTAGCTATAAACATTCGGCTCCTCTGGAGCCAGGAGCTTTGTCAATTCGGCGTTGCTTGTCCCCTTTTCCCCTGTTCCCGTCTTCCCCCAGTAGTGTCTTAGTTCAGAAACAAGAGCAAACGATCCACGAAACAACCCTAAAGTTTTTGTTAGTGAAAGTTCGTGTTACTTCGTGGATCGCTCTTGCTGCTGAATGAGCTAAAGCTCAAATTAAGACACACCCTTCCCCCTCCCCTTTTCCCTACCTTGTGATTCCGGAGTAAAATACAAGAAACTTCAAAACAAGGAGGAATCAATGTCTACAAGAATTGATGTCAACAAAGTCGCACCGGGAGCGTTCCGGGCGATGTTTGGCTTGGAAAAGTACGTTCGCGAATCCGGCTTGGAGCCATCGCTGCTTCATCTCATTAAGATGCGCGCCTCGCAAATCAATGGCTGCGCATATTGTCTTGATATGCACTCAAAGGATGCACGAGCCGAGGGTGAAACGGAACAGCGCCTTTACGTACTCAACGCGTGGCGCGAAGCTCCTTTTTACACTGAACGTGAACGAGCGGCGTTAGCGTGGACGGAATCGCTCACACTAATTTCCGAGAATCACGTGCCCGACGAAATCTACAACGAGGTTCGACAACACTTCGGCGAACAGGAGTTAGCGGACCTGAGCCTGGCAGTGGTCGCTATCAACGGTTGGAATCGACTGGCGATCGGCTTCCGCTCGGAGGTCGGCGCCTACCAACCCGGCCAGGCTGCCGCAGTGTCGAAACACGCGTAAGAAGGGGGAACAGGGGAAGGGGGTAACGGGGAAATTGGCGGCTCTGCCTTTCTCTTTACCCTTTTCCCTTTTCTTCGGGAACCTTTTTCCGCTTGCGGTGTCTTGTTGATTGATCAATCGATCACTTACTAAGGAGACATCCATGTCCAAGGCCGTTCTGTTTATTATGCTGTTCACCGTGACAGTTACAACCGCGTTCTCCCAAACAACGAAAACAGCGGCGCCGAACGACAACACCGAGCAAGCCGTATTGCAGGCAACTCAAGCCTGGCTTGATGCCGATGAACGGCAGGATCGCGCCGCTCTCGACAAACTCATCGCCGATGATTTTGTGGGCACCGCACCGCGAGGAAGAACGGTTAGCAAGCGAGACATCATGCCTGAGGAAGGCACAACCGGGGGGCACGGGCTTTCTATCAGTGCTCAGGATCTCAAGGTGCGCATTCTTGGCGACACCGCCATCGTGGTCGGCCGCGGCATCCCTAAGACTCAGCAGCCAGAGGTGAGGCCGGAACTTAGATTTACAGTCGTCTTCGCGAAACGCGCGGACCGCTGGCAAATGGTCGCCGCTCATTTGTCTCCCATTCCCAAAGAATAAGGTGAGAGCTGAACTTAACGTCATAGACGCGGCTTTGCCGCCGCACGGCTTTGCACAAAAAGTCGGGAACGCTGTGGTTAATGCATCTGAGCCCGCGGGAGCGTAAAGCCTGGGGTGGAGCGCAGCGGAACCCCAGGTTGAGATCGCAAAAAGAGGTTCTCAGCCCGCGGGAGCGGGCGACAACTCAACAAATCCAGGGCTGTCGCCCGCTCCCGCGGGCTATCCTTATCCTCATAGGATACCTGGGGTTCCGCTGCGCTCCACCCCAGGCTTTACGCTGCCGCCCGCTTCCGCGGGCTGGGCGTCGCGTGATTCAGGCGAGGATCTACTTTTTGTGCAAAGCTCCGCCGCACAGTGCGGCGGCAAAGCCACAAGTGCGATGCTTGCGTCTTGCTTACCCGGGCGGGCGAGACGCCCGCGCTCCCAGCCAATCACTTGAAGGTCTGCGATTTGCTGTGCACCTTCATAGGCGTGAGGTCCACAATTATCAATTCCAATCTCGGGTAAACAAATCTGGAGGCGCTATCATGAGTGCGACCGAGAACAAACAACTTCTGCAGCAAATTTTTTCCGAGATGGCCAAAGGTAACAGCAAGGCCTTCGTTGAGAGTTGGGCCGATGACTTTTGCTGGACCGTCACCGGCACTACTAAATGGTCCAGGACATATCGCGGCAAGCAAGCGGTCCTGAAGGAACTCATGGGACCGCTGTTTTCCAACTTTGCAGATCAATATAGAAATACCGCGCAACGCTTTATAGCGGAAGACGATTACGTGGTTGTGGAATGCCGTGGCCAGGTCACTACAAAATCCGGCAAGCCTTACAACAACACTTACTGTTACGTCTGCCGCCTGCAGGATGGAAAGCTAAAAGAGCTGACTGAGTACATGGATACACTGCTAGTCGTGGAAACGTTTGGCGATGTGATGTGAGACGAAAGTCAGAATACAGAATACAGAATTCAGTAGTCAGTAGGCAGTTGTCAGTAGGCAGTAGTCAGTAGAATTGATAACTGGTCTCGTGTCGATATGACCACTGAATTTGCCTTCGGTCTTCTGCGTGCTATCTCTACGGATGCTTCTTAATCTATTCCTTCACAACGTCTGGCTCGCAATCGGTCTCTGGGCCGCCTTGTACGTCATGGACTACGTTTTCACTCTGCAGTCCGCGTTCATGCACAAGGAGGGCGCGAATAAACACTTTATCTTTCGGACGGCATTGAACTCAATCCATTCTTCAAAGAAGACATCGCCCATCTCCGCCGCTTTAGTTTCCGGTTCTTTCTGTTGTTGTTCTTTGTTGGCGGGTTGCTGCTAATCACTTACGGTCTCGATCTCCCTGAGTGGTTTGCTTTCGTTTGGGGAATGCTTTTCTGGATGCAGATTGCCAATCATTTTCGGCACATCCGCAACTTGATGGTGTTCCACTACGCGCGAACATCCACGGGAATGAGTGGTCAGAAGAGTATAAGCACTGGTTGAGCTTGCGGCTCTCGGCGCTCGATATGTTGTCATTCGCAGTCTTCTTTTTGATCGTATTTCTATTTTGGGGAAGCCTCTTCATGCTGGGCGGAGTCATCGGCTGTTTTTCGCTTGCCTTAAGACACTTTATCGACTCGCACAAAAGCAGATCTGCCCGCCCACATTCACATTGAGATAGAGGTACCAAGTAGTGAGTCGCACATGGTCATCTGATCCCTGATCTCTGACCCCTGTCCCCTGACCCCTCAAAAGTCGATCCTCTGAATCTGTCCATTGGTGCCGACCAACCAACCGACCTTTGGGCTTCCGAAGGCCACACCCCAACAGCCCGTCACGCCGGGCAAGGTGAACCAGCTGCTCCCTTCGTTGGGTGTCCAGGCGGAACCACCGGGACCCGTGACCACCACTGTCCGGTTCGCATTGGCCACATCGTTGTCAGGCCCGCGGCCTATACCGACTTCGCCTGCATAACTCAACCCGAACACCGTCCCGATATTCGGTTGCTCTGCGGTGATCGTCCAGGTCTTGCCGCCGTCGCTCGAGACTGCTGTCTGATCAAACGGCAAAGCTGCAGGACCAATATCTCCGCCGCCGATGATTCCGTGCCGCGCATCCCGGAAAGCCACGCTGAAGTTGCCTCCGCTCGGCGATCCACGCAGCGGTGAATCATAAGCGTTCCAGGTGTTGCCTCGATCCTCCGTTGCCAGAACTCTCGCCCGGCTTGCACCACCGGTTACGATCCACGCATTGCTCTTGCCCTGTGCCGCGACGCACGTACCACTCGAAGCGAACGAAGATTCGCCAGCGAGCGCCGGCGGCAGATTGTTGCCTATGTCAGTCCAGGTCGTGCCATCAGTCGTGCGGATCAGCGGAAAGCGTCCGCTCACTGAGTCACTTTGCGCGATGCCATTCCGCGCATCCCAGAAGGCGAAGCAATCGTAGAAGGCGGTCGCAACCTGGTTCTGGAACTGCAGCGTCCAGTGAGCGCCACCATCGACGGTTTTATAAATTCGCGAGTCGGGGCCGCTTCCGATCGACAACAGATAAGCAACCTTGTCGCTCACCCCCTGCACGTCGCGGAATTGCAGCGCCTCGGCCCCGGGCACCACACCAGCCCTCCAGGTCTGCCCGCCATTAGTCGTCACCACATACGTGCCACCGCGTCCGCTCGCCCAGACCACGCGTGAGTTAACCGGACTCACCGCGATCAGCACCTGCGTCGTTCCGCTCTTTTGTGGCGTGACCGTTGGCTGATGCATCTTAGGCTGAGCGTGCGAAAAATCTGTGATTGATAGTGCGAAGAGCGCAAAGAGAAAAACAGCCAATGGACGCCTGAACAAAGCAATCTCTCCTGAAGGAATTTTTTAGAAGGGGTTTGAGCGGCAGTATAGGCGTCGATCTGAGCAGTGTCAAAAAAGATTTGATGGTGAGCACTCCGGTCGATAACGGAGCGCAACGAGCGCCGGGGCAGTAGCCCGACAGTTATGGAGGGCTCCTCACGCCAGAGGCGTGAAAGAAAGTAGCCGGGGGTAAGCGCCTTGCTTGTCACCCCCGGACCACGAACCACAAAATACATCTTCACGCTGAAGGCGTGAAAGAACTTAAACCGGCCTCTTCACGTAGATCGTGGGTTCCTATCCAGCAGATTTGTCGTGTGCTCCGTAATACTTGGCGGCGTCACAATCTCCGCCGTCGTTACGCGATGAGGACTTAGAGTCCGCCGTTTCACGGACTCAATAAATATTTCCTTTCGATCCCCACCGATTAAGAGCCTGTGTCAAAACTCGCGTTCGCAGCGCCAAAGGCGCGAGATGGCGGCGGTTTCGCGAAAACACGAGCGTTCGGCCGGCTTCACGATCCATTGCGCGCCTTCAGCGCTCGGGAGAGTTTCCGGCTCCCACCTGGGCCGATGGCCCAGGCTATTACATTCCGCGCCATTGGCGCTGCGAGCGCGAGTTTTGACACAGACTCTTAATCGGTAGACTACTTTCATCCGTCCGTTTTACGGACTGATTATCTACGTTTTGTACAAAGGCTCTTCGAAATGTGTCGTCGTCACCGTTGCTGATGCCCAAACAAAATCCCTCCCGTTGATACTCACAACGGGAGGGCCTCACTCCTGCTCCTGCCTCCTGCCTCCTGCTCCTGCCTCCTGCCTCCTGCTCCTGCCTCC
>JBOGOP010000248.1:0-8757 GCA_050747225.1 Pyrinomonadaceae bacterium | reverse complement strand
GGTGGAGACTGCTGCGACTTGCGAACTTTAACTTAAAGCGCCGTGCGGGAAGGCCCGGACGGCGCGCGGGAATGATTTTACCCTGAAGCGAGTGCTAACACGAAACAGCCGCGCCGTCAGATGCGACGATGCGGCGCACTGTAATCGCTGGGGACTCCTGAAGCGCTGGTCGAAAATGCGGCTGCGGGATCTGTCTTGGTTGCAGGGGTTTTGCTTGAGGTTTTGTCCTTTTGGCCCCAGTCACGAAGGCTTAGCTCCACCAAGCCGGGCAAAACATAGAAAACGGCAACAGCGCCGAGCAGTGCGCCGGTAGCGAAACGCGACGAATGCGTATTCTCCCAGATACCGAAGTAGCCAACCGTGAAATCTATTGCCAGCGGCGCCGCTGCCAGGAAAAGCCATTTGCGAGCCGGCGCTTCGGTCTGCCTCAACGAACGAACCAGCGGGTATGCAACTGTCGCCACAGCAAAACCCGCGTAAAGACCCGTGCAACGCGAGCACACAGCGAATGGGTGTCCACCAATGAAAAATGAACGCTCCGGAATTTGATGACAAACGTAACTGAACGCCCCGTAGATCGTAAGCGCCGAAAATGGGTGACCACTACTTAGGGCCAGCGGCGCGCCAACAATTAGCGCCACCGTGGC
The DNA here is from genome assembly GCA_050747225.1 of Pyrinomonadaceae bacterium. GTDB lineage: Bacteria > Acidobacteriota > Blastocatellia > Pyrinomonadales > Pyrinomonadaceae > PSRF01. The sequence goes on along the minus strand of JBOGOP010000248.1, from coordinate 8,110 downwards.
CAGCGAACCCAATGCAGCGATAAGCCACACGAACAGAGGACGACGATTGGAGACAGTCTGCGGAATGTAATTTTGTGGCGAGGCGAACATATAGGAATTGCTGATTGGTGATTGCTGAATGCGGATTTGCAGTCTTATCGACCGTTGGCTCCGAAAACCAGCTGAGTAGGATGCGAATCCGCAATCCGCAATCCGCATTCTAAAATCGTATCACCGTATCGGGCCCGCCCTCGATGTGCAACGTGTCAACAAACCGAATGTGTCGCGACTCGGTAGTCATCACTACGGAATGCGTTCGTTTGCCGGCGCCAAAGAACCTCACACCCTTGAGCAACGCTCCGTCGGTAACCCCGGTGGCCGCGAAGATTATCTTTCGACCAGGCGCCAGGTCGTTGGTGTCGTAGATCTTGTTCGCGTCGGATATTCCCATCGACTGCAAACGCTCCAACACCTGTTCTCTCGGCGGTACCTTGGCTTTGTCAACTCCAAGCCTTTCCGCATCGAAAACCAACCGCGCCTGTATCTCGCCATTCAAACATTTCATCGCGGCCGCAGTAATCACCCCCTCGGGCGCGCCGCCGATGCCAACCAGGGCGTGAATGTTTGTGCCCGCAACTGCCGCTGAAATGCCCGCGGACAGGTCGCCGTCACCAATCAAACGAATACGCGCGCCCGCCGCGCGCACATCCGCGATCAGCTTTTGATGCCGGCTGCGATCGAGAACTATCACAGTCAGGTCTTCGACGTCGCGACCCAAACGCCGGGCAATATTCTTGAGATTGTCTTTCACTGGCGCATCCAGATCGACCACGCCACGCGAGGAGGGGCCAACTACAATCTTGTCCATGTAGAGGTCGGGCGCATTAAGCAAACCGCCGCGCTCTGCGGCCGCCAACACCGCAATCGCATTGTTGGCGCCAAGCGCGCAGAGGTTTGTGCCTTCTAGCGGATCCACAGCAATGTCTACTTCCGGACAGGATTCCGCGAGGTCCTCGCTAACGCCGTAACCGCCGCCCACTTCCTCGCCGATGTAGAGCATGGGCGCTTCGTCGCGCTCTCCTTCACCAATGACGATGCGTCCACGCATCGGCACTGTATCCATCACCTCGCGCATCGCTTCGACAGCGACATGGTCGGAATACTTGCGGTCGCCCTGACCCATTGTGCGCGCTGCAGCAATCGCCGCCGCTTCGCATACGCGCAAGAAATCCAGAGACAGCTCGCGCTCTGTCTTTAACTCGTGGCCCATCTCGTTAAGGTCTCCTGAATTCGGAAGTTTGACTGCTGGAGCTTTCCGGTCGAAGAAGTGCGGACTCATACTAACAGAGCGGGAAAGTTATTTGTAGCGGCGGACAGTTCACTAAAGTCAGGTGGCTCGTGTTCTCGTCAGTTAAGACAAACTCTGGCTTACCTTCTCAAAGACAGCTAGAATGCAAACGACTTTTATCACTCTTGCCTCATTCAGCGGAGATATCAATCGATGGCTACCTTACTAATCGTTGACGACGACAACCTCGTGCGAGACACGCTTCACGAACTATTGTCTGCCTCTCACGAGTGTCATACCGCGGATCGCGCCGAACAAGCGTTGGCGTATCTCGAGGTCGAAACCTATGACGTCGTTCTTACTGACCTGGCCATGCCAATACTGAGCGGCCGCGATCTGCTCAGCCATATTCAATCAAAACATCCGGCGACGCCGGTTATTGTGATATCTGGAATGTTCGAAGAGGACGACGCGCGGGAGATCATTGACGCCGGCGCGTTTGCATATTTTGCAAAGCCGTTCAGCCTGGAAGAAATCGAAGCTGCGGTGGATCGTGCGATTGCGCGACACCAGGAATTGTCCAGTGTCGATTCCGGTTCAGGATCTGACGGTCCGGAGCAACCAGCGACTGAAGCTGCTGCTTCCGATGCAGAACTACCAACTAAGGACAAGACCAGGGTATCAACCAGCAACAAGCGGCGCCCCTAAGAGGAACCACTTCATGAATCGCACCGTCTTAAAGCTCATAATGTTTGCCTTGCTTTTTTCGGCCTTCCTATCGTTAGCGCACCAGCTGTCGGAGGCCAAAGCTGCAATCGCGTGCGAACAGACGGGTCTGGTGTCGCAGGCCGCATCAGGAATTGAGGGAAATTGGAGTGGCGCGCTCGACGTCGGCACTTTCAAGCTACGGCTCGTGCTGAAAATTTCAAAGTCTGCCGAAGGCAAGCTCACCGCAACGGTAGACAGCCTCGACCAAAACGCTAAAGACCTGGTCGTGGATACAATCACTTTTGAGGAGGGCACGCTGAAATTTGAAATGAAGGCTCTCGGCGCTTCATATGTCGGCACGCTGAGCAAGGACGGCACGCAACTGACCGGAAAATTTACACAAGGTGGCGTGTTGCCTCTCGATTTCAGTCGAGTTACGGACGTGTCGCAGATGGAACTCAAACGGCCCCAGACTCCGAAGAAGCCATATCCATACAAGGAAGAAGATGTCTCTTACGAAAACAATCAGGACCAGGTAAAGCTGGCCGCCACCTTAACGCTGCCGCCTGGCAATGGCCCCTTCCCTGCTGTGATATTGATCACCGGTTCCGGTGCGCAGGATCGCAACGAATCGATCCTTGGTCATCAACCCTTTCTGGTGCTGGCGGATTACTTGACCCGGCGTGGCATTGCCGTCTTGCGCGCGGACGATCGCGGCATGGGCGGCACGTCAAAGGGCGGACGTAATGATACGACCGAGAACTACGCCGGCGACGCCCTTGCAGGTGTGGAGTTTCTGAAAACGCGCAAAGAGATCAACGCCAAACAGATTGGCCTGATTGGTCACAGCGAGGGCGGCATGGCGGCGCCGATGGCTGCGACAAGATCGAATGACGTTGCTTTCATTGTGTTAATGGCCGGCCCCGGCATATCCGGAGGAACCTTGCTGCGGAAACAAATTGGCCTGATTGCGGCCGCCGAGTGTGAGAAGGAGGTCGCCCGTGCCATGGAGGAAGGACAACAGCTGATGACTACGGTCCTTCAGGAGAAGGACGATGCGGTCGCCCGGCAGAAACTGCATGAAGGAGCAGTGAAAAGAACCGAGGCCGCAAAGAAGAAGTTGGACACGCAATTGGCCAACGCGGACGCGCAGAGTATTGTCTGGGCTACCCCCTGGTTTCGCTATTTCCTTAGCTACGATCCACGGCCAACGCTTATGAAGGTGCGAGTGCCGGTGTTGGCAATCAATGGCGAGAAGGACCTGCAGGTGCCGGCAAAGGAGGATCTGGAGGCAATCGATCAGGCATTGAAAGACGCAGGCAATAAGGATTACAAGATCGTGCTGCTCCCCGATTTGAATCATCTGTTTCAAACAACTAAGACCGGCGCCCCGTCGGAGTACGCTGAGAGTGAGGAAACTCTCGCGCCAATCGCGCTACAAACAATCGGGGATTGGATCGCAGCGCACACGACCGCACCAAGCCACACTAACTAATTTCTGGCAGTGCGGTGACATCTCTGCTCGATCAACCTGACGCAACCATCGTTGCTTTGAATCCGCTTCAAGTTTGGGCATCAAGCTGGCCTTCGTTTGCCAGGTTCACCTACAGGTAAATCAGACCTTTCGGGACTTTTCAACGCGCCACCTCACCCACCACCGCGCAGAAAATCTCCGTCCCCTACTTTGGGTTAAACAGCCCCTGTTCATTTGACTGTCGATTGGCTGGAAGGTATAGGTATGCAAACAAATCGGTGCCCAGATCTCAATTCTCTATCCCGGAGGGTTCTAATGAAACGTCTTACGTGTGCCTCGATCTTCGTGGGTGCCTTGTTTTGCGTCCTAACGTCGCCGCCTGCTAAGGCAGATAATAACGGTCCGTCAGCAAGCGGAGACTTTCACTTCACCCTGGAAGACGGGATTGAAAGATCCGTCGAGTTCAATGCGAGAATTCACCAGAATGGCAGCTCCTCCGGTCAAATGACTTTTATTGATCCAGGTGATCTTGAGGACATCAACGCCTCGCACCCGAGTTCTTATGTCAGAGTGGGGTTTGACTGCTTAACGATAAACAATAATCGCGCTGTGATGAGTGGAGTCATAAATGAGTCTAATGTCGGGAATCTCATCGGTCATCGGGTTCTATTAGTTGTCGAAGACGATGGTGAGGGAATAAATGCTGAATCCCACGATAAGCTGACCTGGGGTATCTACGAACCGGTCAATCGGAACTGGATACCACAAGACGCCGAAGTCCCCGGTGACAGTGGCTGGCTACTCAATTGGATAGCGACGGATTTCGAGCGAACTGACGACGTTGGAATTCCAGCCAGAGGAAGTGACGTAATTGGATGCCAAAGCTTTTCGCTGTCATCCTATTCCTTTATCGATATTGCACACGGACAAGGCAACATCCAGGTGCGGCCGTAGGCTCACACTGACCGGCGGCTTTAAGCAGTTTCGCCGGGCAACCGAGACACCGTTCAATCGCATCTTCGAAGCACGGAAGTAGGACAGGCATTCCTGCCTGTGCTCGTTTATTTGTTTTGGACGAACATGGGACAGACAGGAATGTCTGTCCTACTGTTTCCACGCCGGCAGCGTTTTCCGTGCGGGTTTTTCTTTCTTGAGACCCAGGGCCCAGTCGGCCTGCATCAGCGTGTGAATGTCACGCGTTCCCTCGTAAATGATCGCGGCCTTGCAGTTGCGCCAATAACGCTCGACCGGATAGTCGTTTGAATAACCATTCGCGCCGTGCACCTCAATGGCCATTGACGCTGCCTTCTCGCTGCGCGTGGTCGCCTGCCACTTCGCCAGGCTCGTCGCGCGCGCATTCGGCTGTCCCGTGTTCTTCAGATAACCAGCACGCAAGCAAAGCAGGTGCGCCATCTGATAGTCGGCTTCCATCTCAGCAATTTTCTGTTTGACTAACTGGTGGTTAGCGATCTTGGTGCCAAAGGTCTCGCGCTCGAGCGCGTACGCGACCGAAGCATCGCGCGAGGCGCGAATTACTCCCGTGGCTCCGGCAGCAACTGTGAAGCGTCCCTGCTCCAAAGCAAACATCGCGATCTTGAATCCTTCGCCCTCTTCACCGACGCGATTCGCTGCCGGGACGCGCACGTCCTGCAGTGAAAAATAACCAGTGTTCCCCGCGCGAATTCCCAGCTTGCCGTGAATCGTGCCGGAGGTGAAACCTTTCATGCTGCGCTCAACTATGAAACACGACATTCCGGAGTGATCGCGATTGTGTCGCTTCTCTTCGTCGGTCCAGCAAAAGAATAGAAAGTTGTCGGCGACATCCGCCAGACTAATCCACATCTTCTCGCCGTTAAGCACATACTCGTCGCCTTCACGGCGTGCAGTTGAGCGTGAGCCCACTACGTCGGATCCCGCTCCCGGCTCAGTCAACCCGTAGGTCGCCAGCTTCTCGCCCTTCGCCTGCGGCACGAGATACTTTTGTTTCTGCTCTTCGCTGCCCCAGGTGAGCAGCGTCAGCGAATTCAAACCAGTGTGAACTGACATCACGACCCGCAGGAAAGTGTCGACAGCCTCAAGCTCCTCGCAAACCAGACCGAGCGAAATGTAATCAAACCCGGCGCCGCCGTATTCTTCCGGGATGCAAACGCCGAGCAGATTCAATTCGCCCATTTTTCTAAGGATTTCGGGATGATATTCCTGTTTCTCGTCCCACTCTTTTATGTAAGGGGTGACTTCTTTCTGCGCAAACTCACGCACAGTTTGCACCAGCGCTTTATGGTCCTCAGTCAACTCTAATTCAATCATTGGTATCTCTCTTTTAATATTTGGTGTGAAAAATGAACGGACATCTTAACTAGTCCAAAGTTTAATGTCCAAAGCCCAACATCTGGCGCCCTCAAGAAGTTCAGAGTACAGCTTCAGCATGCGTGGCCGCGCAAGGCAACAACCTGAAGGTTGAACTCTGAACTACTTGAGTGGCTTCAAACTTGGACTTTGGAGGTTGGACTTCGGAGGCTATACTTTCGCGCATGGCGAAAAAGTCGAAGTCGAATACTGTTAAGGTCGGTCTGGTGCAGATGAGCTGCGAAGAAAAGCCGGCGGCCAACCTAAAGAAGGCAATCGCGAGAATTGGCGAGGCTGCAAAGCAAGGCGCGCAGATAGTCTGTCTTCAGGAGCTTTTCCGTTCACAGTATTTCTGTCAGACGGAAGACATTGAACTCTTCAAGTTGGCAGAAACAATTCCGGGGGCCACGACCGATGCGCTAGGCAAGGTTGCGAAGCAAAACAAAGCAGTAATTCTGGCTTCGCTTTTTGAAAGACGTGCGGCGGGTGTTTACCACAACACGGTGGTGGTTATTGACGCTAATGGCAAGATTGCCGGCAAGTATCGCAAGATGCACATCCCTGACGATCCGCTTTACTACGAAAAATTTTATTTTACGCCGGGCGACCTGGGCTTTCAGACTCATAACACAAAATATGCGAAGGTCGGCGCGCTGGTCTGCTGGGATCAGTGGTTTCCCGAAGCGGCTCGCCTAACCGCACTGAGCGGCGCGGAATTCATATTCTACCCAACTGCTATCGGCTGGCTGCCGGATGAAAATGAAGAGATGAATCAAGCCCAGCATGCAGCCTGGGAAACGATTCAACGCGCGCATGCGATCGCGAATGGCGTTTACGTCGTGGTCGTGAATCGCGTGGGACGCGAAGGCAAACTAAACTTCTGGGGACAGTCGTTTGTTGCGGATCCGTTTGGACGAATCATCGCCAAGGCCTCAGCAGACAAAGAAGAAGTCCTGGTTGTCGATTGCGACCTCGGCAAGATTGAGGAGACTCGGCAGAACTGGCCCTTTCTCCGTGATCGCCGCATCGACTTCTACACACCGCTCTCATCGCGATTTCTCGAGCCAGCCTCAGGCAAATAGTCATGCCGACTCCCGCCGAACTCGGTTACCGCATGCCTGCCGAATGGCACCGCCATGCTGCGACGTGGTTGACGTGGCCGAAGAATCCTGAGACCTGGCCGGATCGCGTTCCGCAAGTTGAAGAAATTTTTCTACAGATGATGGCCGCCGTCGCGCCTCACGAGATTGTGAACTTACTCGTGGATGATGCGGCGACAGTAGCGGCTGTGCGTGCGCGCTGCGTGTTTCCGGGCGCTGAAAACATTCGTTGCCACCAAATCCCGACTGTTGATTCCTGGATTCGCGATTACGGGCCAAACTTTCTACTCTCAACCAATCAAGCGTCCGGCAAACTTCACGTTGTAGTTGACTCTGTGAACCAGGTCCTTGCCGAAGACGACAAGCTAAAGTTTATCGGACAACCACTTGCTTATAACGATTGGATCTTCAACGCCTGGGGAAACAAGTATGAAGAACTGAAGCAGGACGATTCAATACCGGCACGCTTGGAGAGTTTATTGAAAGTGCCGCGGTTCGAGCCTGGAATTGTAATGGAAGGCGGTTCGATTGAAGTTAATGGCGCCGGCTGCGTGCTGACGACTGAGCAATGCTTGTTGAATCCAAATCGCAATCCGCACCTGAGTAAGGAACAGATTGAGCAGTATTTGAAGAATTATCTCGGTGTCGAAAAGATCTTATGGCTGGGTGAAGGAATTGTTGGCGACGACACTGATGGACACATTGACGACATCGCGCGCTTCGTGACGCCGAATGTAATTGTCTGTGCGGTGGAAGACGATCCGGAAGACGCTAACCACAAACTGCTACAGGACAATTTGAAGCGACTGCGCTCAATGACAAATGCGTCTGGTCGTCCTTTTGAGATCGTTACGTTGCCGATGCCTGGAGTCGTGGGCGGCACCAGCACCGACAAGCGCAATCTCGATCGCCTGCCTGCGTCGTATGCAAACTTCTACATCGCAAACGGCGTCCTACTCGCCCCGGTGTTTGGACATGCGAATGACGCGCGCGCAATTGAAACCCTTCAGAAGCTGTTTCGCGATCGCCGTGTCGTAGGGATCAACTGCGAGCCATTGGTTTGGGGCATGGGGACGATTCACTGCGTGTCGCAACAGCAGCCACAACCTTAATTCTCGTTAGAAAGAGCGGGGGCAAGCCCGCCTTCCTGACCTGAGAGACATTCACAGTCGATTTTTGCTAGTCGTTGAAAGTCTCTCAGGTTGGGAAGGCGGG
>JBOGOP010000247.1:0-8759 GCA_050747225.1 Pyrinomonadaceae bacterium | reverse complement strand
TTGTCATACCACGGCGTCAGCCAAATCGCGGTGACTCCAAGGTCTTTCAGATATGGCAAACGATCGATGACGCCCTGCAGATCGCCACCGTGGTAATAAAACTTGTTCTGGCGATCGTAGATGCCGCGTGACTGAAGTGGATCGTTGTTTGTAGTATCGCCGTCACTGAACCGGTCGATCATGATGAGATACATAACGTCGGCAGGCGAGAATCCCTGGAAGCGACCGGCGCGATTCAATGATGGGAGAATTTCAAACGAAGCCTGCGCGGTTCCGTTCGCAGTAGTAGTTCGCAAGTGTCGCAAACCGGGCTGGGCGTTCGGAGCGATCGCTATATCAACAAATAAGTAAGTTCCGCGCTCGTTTGCTTTTGGCGCCGCTACTGTCCGCCATCCGCGCCCGATGGCCTGCACCCTCGCATCCTGAAGATTCCTTCCGCGAATCAGCAAGCGAATCGGATTGACTGAACTTCCTGCCCACCAGCTTGGTGGCTCGACTTTAAGAACTTCGGGTGCAGTTTGAGCAGCAACTGAAAAGGCAGCACCGCAACCGATAAGAAGTAATAAGCAACATCGTTGTATTCTCAGATTCTTCAATGCACGTTCCTAGCTCCGGAGGAGCAGAATGTTTATAGCAACGTCAGCCATACACGAATCGAAGCTCCAAAGGAGCGAAATGTTTGCTTTTGCTTTGAGACCCTTCACGTTACGCCCCTCCGGAGCTCGCAGAGGTTTGCGTATCTCTTCTACAGACATTTCGTCCCTAAGGGACTAGGAACAAAAACGCCGGTTCCAACGAAAAGTCACTCTCGGCTACTTTCATCCGTCCGCTTCGCAGACTGCTTCTTGTTAGGCTCTGCCATACAACTCCGTCAAATCCTTCAGGCGATTCGCAATCTCTTCGGTCAGGTCTCCAGTCCTAAACCGCCAGGCCCAGTTTCCTTCGGTACTGTTAGGAAGATTCATGCGCGCCTCGGTGCCCAGCCCGAGCACGTCCTGTAAGGGAACTACCGCTGTGTTCGCGACCGAGGCCAGCACGGTGCGAATAAAGTCCCAATGGATTTCTGCGCCCTCGGTGTTGAGATACTTCAGGCAAAACTCTCTTTCACGTTCAATCTGTTGCGCATCCCGCGTAGAGCCTTCACCGGCCACACTGCTAAACCAACCAACCGCGGTATCGTTATCGTGTGTGCCGGTGTAGACCACGACGTTCTGGTGATAGTTGTGCGGCAGATCGATATTTTTTGTATCGCTACTAAAACCAAACTGCAGGATGCGCATTCCGGGAAAACTGAAACCATCTCGCAGTGCTTCAACGTCAGGCGTAATCACGCCCAGGTCCTCAGCAATTATCGGCACCTGGCCAAGCGCTTCCCTGATGGCAGTGAACAATTCTCTGCCTGGCGCTGTAACCCAACTTCCTCGTTCCGCAGTCTTATCGCCGCCAGGTATTTCCCAGCAGGCGGCAAAACCGCGGAAGTGATCGATACGCGCGATGTCGAATGTCTCAAGCGTGGCCCTGACGCGATCGATCCACCATTTGAAGCCGTCTGCCTGCATTTGCGTCCAGTTGTAAAGAGGATTTCCCCAAAGTTGACCCGTGGCGCTGAAGTAATCAGGAGGCACGCCCGCCACGACTATCGGAGTTCCATCATCGTTCAACTTAAACTGATCGGGATTTGTCCAAACGTCCGCCGAATCGTGCGCGACAAAAATCGGGATGTCACCAACCAGCTTGATGCCGCGTTTATTGCAGTCAGCCTTGAGTGCAAACCACTGCCGGAAAAAGAGGAACTGAGAAAACTTCTGCGACTCGATCTCATCACTGAGTTTCAGCCTTGCGGCTTCAAGCGCGCCGGGATCTCGCCTGAGCAATGCCGGCTCCCATTCATTCCAGGCGACGCCGTCGTGCTCGTCTTTCAACGCGCGAAATAAAGCGTAATCGTCAAGCCACGAAATCTGCTGAACGCAAAACTTCGCGAAGGCGTTCCGGGAGTCTGGATTAGTCGCTCGCTTGAACGCCGCAAAGGCGTTGCGCAGGATTGCGTCTTTCTGTTTATGAACAACTTCAAAATCGACGCGTCCTTCCTCTAACTTGGAAAGGTTGCCGAGATCTTTCGGCGTGAGCAGACCATCCGCAACGAGTTGTTCGGGACTGATGAGCAAAGTGTTGCCGGCAAATGCTGAGTAACATGCGTAGGGTGAGTCGCCGTAACCCGTCGGGCCGGGGGGCAATACTTGCCACAGGCTCTGCCCGGCGGCTTCTAGAAAATCCGCAAAGGCATAGGCGCTGGGTCCGAGATCGCCGATGCCGAAGGGGCCCGGCAAGGAAGTCGGGTGAAGCAGGATGCCACTGGATCTGGGGAAGTTCATTGAACTCAGTTCCCTGACTGGGGCTCGCCGCAATCTAACGCACTATGAAACTCGACGCTGAATTCTTCGCTAGAGTTAACATTGTCTGCCCCTTCGCAACATGCGTCTGTGTCGCTGTCCCAATCAAGACGTCAAGAGCAGCGCCGTCCTTCAAACCGATGGAACCTGCCGATACAGTTATTTTCTTTTCCTTATCGGCTCGGTTGAACGCGACAATGACAGTTTCATTTCGATCCTGCCGGGCAAATACATAGGTATCGTCATCATAAAAAAGATCGGTCAAGTTTCCGCTTCTCAGCGCCGAATGCTCAGCTCGCAGTCGAATCCATGAACGAGTCCACTCAAACATCTTTTGTTCTTTCGGCCTGCGTCCTGAGGCGTCGAAAGCGTTGCGTGGATCGCCTGGAAAACCTCCGGGAAAATCACGACGGTTGTCGGGATCGTCCTTGCCCTCCATGGCGATCTCTTCGCCGTAGTAGAGCTGCGGAATGCCGCGAACGCTGAGCGTGAAGGCAACGTGCATCATCGCGCCCTCAAGCGTCGCGCCATCAAGAGACATAAACCGCGCGGTATCGTGATTGTTTGCAAAGACGGTGAGCCTTGAGGGATCCGGATAGAGCGCGTCGTATTTCAACTGATCACGCAGCGCTCGCAGTGGCGCCTTTCCGGTGAACGCCAGCCGTGAAGCATTCCAGAGTGGAAAATCAAAAACTGAATCCAGTTTGGTATCTGTACCATCCCAACCTTTGTGGTCCCCGATGAAGAATGAAGTATGCGCCGCGTCGTGATCGAAGACTTCACCCACCATCCACATCTTCGGGTATTGCCGGTGCAAAGCGTTTGAGAGATCGCGAATGAAGCTACGCGGCAGGTACTGAATCGTGTCCTGACGTATGCCGTCAATTCCGGTTGCTCCAATCCACCAGAGGGCGTTTTGTATTTCGTAGCGCGCCACCTCGGGCTCTTCCTGGTTCATATCCGGCAAATCGTCGCTGAACCAGCCGTCGAGTGTGTTGCGAAATTCATCCCGGTTCGCATGCGGAGAAAGCAAGGCGCTATTGTTGAAGCGATTGACCGTATGATGCGCGAGCGTACCGTGAAACCAATCATCGAGAGGCGGATCTGTGACCCACGGGTGTCGCGAGCCGACATGGTTTGCCACCTGGTCCTGAATAACTTTCAAACCCAAAGCGTGCGCCTGCTCGACCAACTCGAGCAGCGTCGCCATATCGCCGAAACGATCTTCAACGGCGTAATAATCGATCGCGTGATAACCGTGATAATAGGTATTTGGACACCAGGGCTTATCGCAGTTATTTACTCCGTTCCAGTTGTCATACCAGGGGTTCAGCCACAGTGCGGTCACGCCCAGGTCCTTCAAGTAAGGAAGATGATTGATAACGCCGCGCAGATCGCCGCCGTGATAGGCGCGCGGATTTTTTCGATCGTTGGCGGCGGCGGGAGCGTTCGGCGGAGTGTTGTTTGCCTGATCACCATCTGCGAAACGATCCGGCATTATTAGGTAAATCACGTCGTCAGGAGTCACGCCCTGAAAATGTGTGGTGGCGGCCAATGTCGCTTCAATTCTAAAAGGAATTGTCGTGTTTCCCTGGGCAGTAATCAAAGTCAACGGATACGAGCCCGGCCGTGCAGCGGGACCAATTCTCACGTCTACAAAAAGATAAGTGCCGCGGGGATTAACAAGAACTCTCGGAGTCTGAATTGCACCGTTTGTGGATGCCACACGCGCGCCGGCGAGGTTGTTTCCGCGGACGAGCAGGCGGATCGGATTGATGCTGTGGCGCGCCCACCATGATGGCGGCTCAACTTTGGTTACTGACGGAAGGTTTGTTTGAGACGAGGCGGAGATGCCAAGGAACGAGGCCAGGAAACAGGAACAAATTGCCAGCCTGAAGATCAAACCACCACAGACACAGTGGAATGCACAAAGAAAAGCAAACGGTTCGCTCTCGGCGATACCTTGTGGATTGGCTTTGGGCACTTTGCGGTTCGCTCTTCCTTTCCATTGTTTGCCGGCGCAACGACCAGGGCCGTCATTACGATCCGCAAAGGTCTTGCTCTTCGCTGGTGAAGCTCGCGTTGCCGGTCCTCGCTTGCAGAAGAGCATGCTGAGCGTTGAAGCTAGAAAAGTAGCTGCCCGTTACGCACCAGTTTCGAAATGTCAATCCGGAAATTCGTAGAGATATTTACCTGGTTGTTAGTCAGGTTAACGATCATTTCTTTTGAGTCAACAGTAAATAGCGGTGTGCCATCATCAAAGCGCGGAAAAAACAGAACCGCCTCCTCGCCCGGTGCTTTAGGAGGTACCAGGTGAACCAGCTCGCGGCGCTCTCCGCGTTCATTGGCAATATAGATGTAGCGTTTGACGTCATCGATTCTGGCACCCTTGAAAGTAGAATAAACGGCGTCAGCCCCAGGGCTGTTACGGGATTTTGAGCTAAGCGTAATCACATAATTGTTGTCACATGCCGGACAGTCCAGCAAACCCTTTACCTTCGCATCAAAGGCTGCTTTTTCCTTTTCATCCATCGCATCGTACTTTGCTTCCAATTGCTTTAGCCGTACCAGAGCTTCCCGAATCGGCATGGCCGAACGCAATCTGAGAGTGAAAATGAAGTCGACGGGAAAATCAGTTCCACCACTCGCTACCGAGTTAGTTTCGTCTCTGATCAACGATGGCGGTGCCCCAGCCACCCTTTGGGCCTGCCCTTCTTTTTTGATTCGCACCTCCTGGGTACTGACCCAGGGTGAATCGTTCAAGACTTTCTCCGCCTCGAGCTTCGACCACTTTTTGTAATTGCTGTCTATCACGTTGGTCTGAGCAGATACCAATAAGGCGCCAATCAGGATTAATGCTATCGGTGGAAGAATAAATGTTCGATTAGTCACTCTCAAGTTAACTCATCCCCTCCCTTCGTCTGCAGTTTCCAACAAACCAAATTTACTGGGCCGGCAGCCCAAGCATTTGTTGGCTGCGCAATTGTTCATCCAGAATCCGCTCTTTCTCCACCTGCTTTTCCAACCTCTCCAGACGCTTGAACTCAGCCAGCTCGGCATTGGCTTTCTCGGTCTGCTTTAATCGTGAGTAGGCCAGGAAGAGTTGATAATGAGCCTGCGTGAGGGTAGGAAGCTTCTTGATCACTTTTTCCAGCCGGTCCACAGCCAAAGGGTAATCTCGCCGCTTGAGTGCTAGCCTGGCATAGTCGTAAAGAACGGGCACATCTTCGGGAGCGAGTTCCAGAGCACGCTTCAATGGCGCCTCCGCTGCCTCAAGTTCTCCCTGTTCTATTGTGACGTAGCCCAGACTCTCAAGGGCATCGACATGGTCTGGATGACTGGCTACAAACTTCTCAAGTATCTGTCTAGCCACCTCAAAGTTGCCGCCGGCACGGTGTGCATAGCCCCGAAGGTAATCAATGTTTTCGATTGTTGGATCGAGCTCGGCAGCCCGGTCAAAGTCAGCGGCAGCGGCTGTCCACTCACTTTTCCTGTAATTGGCATTCGCACGGGCGTAAACGTAGGCCGCTTCCTTTCCGTTAAGCTCTATGGCCCGCGTGTTTTCGGCAATGGCTCCGTCCCAATAACCCGCCCGTGAGTATTCCCGAGCCAGCAGGAAATGATAATTAGCGTTTTTTGGTTCTCGTTCAATGGCGTGCCTGAATTCCTGGACGGCGTTTGCATGATCGTTGCGAGCGCTCGCCACGAGAGCGAGGCGAAAATGAGTTTCGGCCGGCCCGGGATTAAGATCCGCAGCCTCAGCCAGATAAGTCGCTGCTTCTTCGTTCCGATCAAGATTGAACAACGAAACTCCCAGATTGTAGAGAACCTCGAAAGTGCGTGGGTTGAGTGCATTGACCCGAGCAAACAAGCTGGCTGCGCGTTCGTATTGTTTACTTTCTGCCAGGACAGTTGCCAGCGTAAACAAAGGCTTCGCTTCTGATCCCGCAATGCGCTCAACCAGATTGGCGGCTTCATTTGCTTCCTGGATTCGATTCGCTCGATAGGCCACGTTGAGAAACGCGAGTGCCAGCTGAGGATCGTTGGGGTCCGCCTGGCGGGCGAGCGCAAAATGTTCGGCAGACTTGCCAAAATTTCCCGCGTCCGCATAGAGTGAGCCTAAATTATAGTGAGCCTGGACGTGGGACGGCTCGGTCTTAAGTACCCGTTCAAACTCTACAATCGCTTGCGCCGTCTTGCCATTCGCGGCGAGCAATCGTCCCAAGTTATTTCTCGCGCTAACAAACGTTGGATCAATGCGAATCGCAGCATTAAAAGCCGTCAAGGCTTGTTCCTTGCGCCCGCCGCGATCAAGCACAACTCCGAGGATGTTGTAAGTAACGGCCGAACGAGGAGCCGCCGCAACTGCGGCCCGGGCCTGACGCTCCGCCTCACCCAAAGAATTCGCCTGTAGAGCGGCAACGGCAGCGTCGAGCGACTCACGCGCTGCTGGACTCAGCGGGTTCGGCCCGGGACCCGCAGTCTGGCTGGCACCCTTCGAGCTGCGGGTGTCCGGCCGTTGGGCCATCACTGTGATTAGCGACCCGGCGCAGCCAAGCAGCAAGATCAGACTGGTCTCCAGCGAGCATCGAGCTGTTCGCCATAACAATCGATCTCTGGTCAATCCCCGATTCATCTTTGGCTATCTCTGTTACCGGCGTATTCCTTCAATCAATTACCTCGGAGCTGCATTCGTTCGAAACTGAGTGTTCAATTGATCCACGATACGAAATTCTCGATTTGCCTGCTCGGTACGTCCGACTCGCTTCAATGCCAGGCCAAGTTGGTAATGGGCATCGGCCCGTTCAGGGGCTAGCGTCACCGCAGTCGTGAAAGCTTCGATTGCCTCTGGAAACCGTTCTCCCAGCGCCAGTGCCCGACCAAGTGCCCAGTATCCCTCGAAGCTCTTGGGGTCTAAACTGATCGCCCGCTTAAGTGCGGCAACTGCATCCTCGAGTTTTCCCTGCTTAACCAGCAACGCGCCTAAGCCAAGTTCTCCAATCGCTGAGTTTCGATCGCTGTCCACGAGCTTCTGGTATTCGACCAGGGCGGCGTCAGATTCCCCAGAAGCCTCCAGAGCCGTTCCCAGGAAGAAGCGCGCCTCGGCATGCCGGGGGTTCAAGTTCACTGCAGCACGGAGGCTCTTTGCGGCGCCGGCGTAATCTTTCATCGCATACTGGACGCGCCCGAAGTAGAACTGTGCGTCGAAGCTGTTTGGATTAAGTGCTATTGCCTGTGACAAAGCGTCTGCCGCTTCGGCGTTTGCTTTTCCGCGCGACGCGAGAATAATGCCGAGCAGCGTGTGCGCTTCAACTGCGCCCATATCAAGGCGCAAAGCTCGCCGAACCTCCGTCTCAGCTTCAACTGCTTTTCCCAGATTGTAGAGAGACAGCGCATGGAAGTATGCGCCTTCAACGGAATTCGTTTGTCGGCGTGCAAGTTCCGCGAAGGTCTCAACTGCGTCGGACCAGCGGTTTGCTCTCACCAAGACGAGGCCGAGATCCTGCAAGGCGCCATACATAGTGGGATCGCGCTTTAACGCCTCGTTAAAGTTCCTGATGGCTGAGTTGAGATCGCTACGATCCGTATCAAGCAAAGCGCTAACATAAAAGACCCGAGCATCGGTAGGCCTTGACTCTGTTAAGACGTCGACCTGCGCCGCAGCCTCCGCGAAATTCCCAACCGCACGATAGGCAACAATTAATTCAAAACGGATCTCGTACCGTCGCGGATCGAGCTCCAGCGCGCGGCGCAATGCTGAGATTGCTTCAGGCAGGTCTTCCGGCTTCCCCAGTCTCAGAAGGAAACGACCCAGCTGAAAATGAGCGGTCGTGTTCTTCGGATCGAGCTTGAGCGCGGCCCTTTCCGCGCTCACGGCTTCATCGGGTCGTCCTAGTTTCCAAAGCACATAACCAAGATTTGCCTGGTAATCAGAGTTGTTAGGCTTAATTGAAACCGCTCTCCGCAGATCCTCGTAGGCCTGGCTGTAACGACCAAGGCCCATGCGCGCGATGGCCCGTGCGTTCAGCGCCACATCAGAGTCAGGGTTCGTTTTAAGAAGCGTGTTGGCCTCAGCTTCAGCTCGGTCGGCGCGGTCTACCGCCGTACGGAAACGCTCGACGTGGGACCGCTCCTTCTGCAGCGGCGGCGCTTGCGCGGATATGATTATCGGCGTAGCAAGCACGAACGTTAAGAGTAGAAGCAATCGAGGAGTCATAGGACTAATGCCGGAGTTCAGGGGAGAAACGCGAAGATTTTAACAAATGACGACCACGCGCGCGAGCGGGTGGTCGTCATGATAAAGGGCTCAGAGTCGCGGTGCTAGCTAGAACAGCAACTTAAATCGATATTGAATGACCCGTCCAGGAA
>JBOGOP010000246.1:0-8760 GCA_050747225.1 Pyrinomonadaceae bacterium | reverse complement strand
CGTTTGGCTCCGTGCTTGTTGCGTCGCAGGAGGCACCGCTCCACGGGGCAGTAGCCCGACAGTTATGGAGGGCTCAGAGGTATGGCGACACTCAAACTCGCGCATATGAGCGCTGTCTACGCTGGGGCAGTAGCCCGACAGTTATGGAGGGCTCAGAGGTATAGCGACACTCAACTCGCGCACACCTGCGCCGTCTACGCCGGGGCAGTAGCCCGACAGTTATGGAGGGCTCAGAGGTATGGCGACACTCAAACTCGCGCATATGAGCGCTGTCTACGCCGGGGCAGTAGCCCGACAGTTATGGAGGGCTTGGCTAGTGACGTCTCAGACTTCATTGAAAGTACCGCACAATCTCCGACCCAATCCATTCCCCCACCGGCACCGACACACCATTCCCGATCATTCGGTACGCATCATTATCTCCGCCGGCAAACGTGAATGAGTCAGGCACACCCTGGAGCCGCGCGTATTCTCGCACCGTGTACGGCCGCGCGCCGCGCGGAAAACGCGCGTCCGCCACCAGTCTCGTGCTCAAGTCTTTGGCGTAGTGCGCGACGCAAGTCGGCGCAATGTCTCCGCGCGCTGGATCGCTCACAATCGGGCGATCTCTATATCGACCATCCAGGCGCCGGACCACATAGTCAGGAATGTGCGGCGCGGCTTCCGGTTCAACTATCTCTTTTAGCGTGACGGCTCTTTCAGCGTGCGGCTCGCGCCATAAGAAGCTTCGCCGGCTGCCAATGATGATCAGCCTGTCTCTCTTTTGCGGCAGCCAGATCGAAGACTTCACTGGACATGCCACGTGCACGTAGTAATCCGGAAGTCTCGTCATTGCTTCCATGACAACAGGAAATTTCTTCATACCCGGAACATTCTCCACCACGTAAAGCTCGGGCCTGCGGATAGCAACATGCCGGAAGAAATGCAGGAACAACTCATCGCCGGTGCGCACACCGTGAATGTCAGCAATCGGCGAATACTTTGTGCACGGATACGTCGCCACCATCACATGGCATTCCTTTTCAGCCTCAACTAACTTCTGAGTGATGTCACACTGGACGACTTCGTGTGAAAAGTTCCGACGCAGCGTGTCGCAACAGAGCGCCTCGATCTCAAAGCTTTGCTGCAATGTAAGACCACCAGCTCGGAGGCCGATGTCCATCAGTCCTGCGCCCGAGAAGTAGGTGTTAGCGAGTATCTGGATCATCAGGCGAGACTACCCAGGCGCGCCTTGGCGCGGCAAGCTCGACGCTTGCTCAACGCCTTGGACTTCCTAGAAAGTCCTCTTGCATTGTTTCCCTCGCCTCAGGTGGGCTGCCTCCGCTAAACTGCCGCCATGCCCAAGGCACCCGCCGTCAAATGGACTCGTGAGCACTTCCTGATCACCCTGAACTTGTACTGCAAGCTCCCATTTAGTCGCTTAAGTCGCACAAATCCGCTCATCATCGATGTTGCTGCAAAGATGGGTCGCACCCCGAGCAGTTTAGCGATGAAGCTCGTCAACTTCGCTTCGCTCGATCCCGTGCAGATGGCGCGCGGTATCAGGGGACTCTCTGGGGCCACGAAACAGGATCGGATGATGTGGGACGAATTTCACGTGCATCTCAGCAATCTCGCGCCTGAGAGCGAACAGTTACTCCACGATCTCTTCACCAAGGATGAAGATAATGAAGTGGATTTTCTGCAACGCGACAAGGTGCGCCTTGAACCATCTACCAACCTTTCAGCACCGAACGGTCCAACCGAACGCGCTGCGATGACCCAAGTGCGGCGTGGACAACAGTTTTTCCGACAGACTGTCGTGAACGCCTATGGCGTGCGTTGCTGCATAAGCGGCATCAACGTTCCACGTCTGTTAGTTGCCAGTCACATCAAACCATGGCGCGACTTCCCAAATGAGAGACTTGATCCACGCAATGGACTCTGCCTTTCAAGTCTTCACGACGCCGCTTTCGACGCGGGTCTTATCACGCTTGATAAAGATTTGCAGGTGGTATTGAGCAAGCGACTGAAGAAATTTTTCCCACAACCCGCGCTGGAACAAAACTTTCTGCCATTTGAGAGTAAATCGATTCGTTTGCCAGAGAAACTAGCCGAACCGGACGCATCATTTCTTCTCTACCACAGAGATCGAATTTTCAAACGCAATTAATGTTTAAAAGGATTGACCCCTATGCTTTCCTCACACGTGGAGTCAGCCCGAATTGATCTAGAGAGCAAAGTGTCGTGAAAGGCTCCTCACTACATTTGGGAGCAGCCTAGCTAAGAAAGTCGATCAGTTTATTGGTGAGATCTTGTTCGTTGCGTAGATCGCATTCCCAAATGACCAAGAATCGCCATCCCAGCTTTCGTAGGGAAGCGATATTACGTCTATCCCTAGCAACGTTCTCCGCAAACTTCTTTCGCCAGAAGCCGCTTCTCGTTTTAGGCGTCGTGGCGTCTCGACATCGCTCATGTCGATGCCAAAAGCATCCGTGAACCAGAATCACGCTCTTGCAACCTGGCAAAACAATGTCAGGAGTTCCTGGCAAGTCTTTTCTGTGGATCCGAAATCGATATCCAAGGCCATGCAGAATTTGACGAACTCTTATCTCGGGTCCGGTATTGCAACTTCGCACCCGAGACATGATTTCCGTGCGCTTCTTCTCGTCAAGAATATCCATTGCACAGAACACTTCCCCACCAACATCAGAAATAATCTTCACACTTTTAGGCGAGAAGGTCCGTGATTCTCGCTTTAAGGGAGTCAAGGCCTGGGTGGTTCCGGGCAACGGAGCGCATGATTCGTCTTGTGCATTCAGTCTCGTCAAAACCCGTTCGCTCACCCAAGGTAAAGGAGATATTGTGATGATCCAGTCCTACTGCCATGGCGGTAATATGTTCGCGAACTTGGTCTCTCCCGCATCCTAGCTGTTCTGCAAATTGATTTCTATAATCTTCATGATCAAACTGCTGTAGTACCCAACGCTCTGGTGGAAGATCATTACCTGGCAAGATTTCGAAGCTGGGATTAATGTTGACGGCAGCACCCCTTTCTGAAGCAATCCAACCATCAACGTCCTGGTTCGAGCAATCGCCATCCAGAACACTGATACATTGCCCAGGAAATCCTCCGCGTATATGGCAAACCGCCTGTCTCACGACTGACACATTACTACCGACATCAATGATCTTCAGTCGTCTCCGATCAGCATAAGGAACCGCTTCTTCGATTAAAACTGCAGCAACTCGATCTTCGCAATAGATTGTTAGTTCGGGTTGGGTCACGCCCTTCATTTCATATATTGCGAATCGCGTGCTTGGGCTCTCTAGCACACCACTATTTCCTTGTTCTCTGGTGAGAAGCAACCTAGCCTGCCTTGGCAGTGCATCCAGAAACACATCCGAATGGGTAGAACAGACGATCTGTAGCTTTTTCCTGAGACAGATCTTTATGAGGACTTCCGCTAATCTGACCTGCGCCTCTGGATGAAGGCAAGATTCGATTTCTTCGACAATAAGAAGTGCTCCCGGTGGAAGGTCCCATAACAGTCTTAATAAATCTATAGCACTATTCTCTCCACCGCCCATGTTGAAGGCAGAGTACCGCGATCCGGTTCTGCAATTTGAAAATCTCAGACGCTCAGTACGCTGAACATCGACTTCCCGATAATTGACACCCATTATGTAGGCAAAATAGCGACGATAGGTCTGATCGAAGGGAAGTGTTTCTACGTTTGCTCCGGGTTCCCTAAATGCTTCCCGCACGGAGTTCATTTCGAAGGCTGGTATCACACGTGAGAGCGGCGAGTACGCGACCTCGCGAGCTGGCCGTCGAGAATATGATCCCCACCGTCTCGGCGTCTTCGTGAAGGTGAGAAACGCTTCGGCGCCACTATTAAAATACCGCCAAGTTACTCTCACGCCGTCTGGGGGTTGTTCGTCGCGGCCATAGACGAAGAAATCTTGAAAGACGTGATAAGACCTATCTTTGTTCATCGTTGAGCGGCTGCGTGCATTTGTCCACGGCACATACCAGTTCGCCGGGCTGTGAAAGGCCAGTGCTGACAGGGCCAAAACCGTGGACTTTCCGGTTCCATTCTTCCCGCATATTGCGGTGATGGGATAATTGAAAGGAATTCTGACGCTATCTAGCGCTCGAATGCCGTTGCCGCCATCGATTTCAATCGCGCGCAGAAGAGGGCGCGGCAAATTGTTAGGTGGCAACTCCCAAAACCGGAGCAAGCGCCGTTCGTCATTACTCAGGTTTCGTCCGGGCATCCAACTCCTCCTCAATAAGCTGCATTTCCAACTCTCGTGCTTCTTCCTTCCCAGGTGGCCTTGGGGTGATCTTGTCCTTAGCCTTCCACACTCGGTAGCCCGGACAAAACTCGCGGAAGTCGCATCGTACGCAATGGCCTGTTGTGCATCCCTTAAGATCGAAATGCTTCATTTCGATGGATTTCTTGATTTCACCCACAGTGTCTTGGACACGCGATTTCATTCTGCTGAGCTGTTGAGCTGAGATATCGACCTGCACGTCTTCAGTTGCGCCTTCCCTCTTCAAATCCTGCTCAGGGGGCCTCGGACTGAGGAAGTGAACTCGAGCAGAGCGAGGATCCATGTGAAGGGCCTCGCGGGCAGCAATCGCGTAAAGTTGAAGTTGCGCTATCGCCTCATCCCGACTTCGGAAAAACTCTGACGCGGTTTTCCAAGAATGCGTCTTGAAATCCACGACTCCTACGGGACGTAGCATCTTTTCACCCGATGGAAGCTCCTCGATCTTCTGTAGTAGATCGATAGTGCCATTTATAAGCGCACCACTTTGAGAATCAACGAACTCAAACGGTTTCTCCGCTTGAAGCACGTAGCTACCGTGATTCGGATATTTTTCAATAAACCGTCTTAACGAATCCTTTGCGGCATCCTTCAGCGTATCGAACGGCCCGAGCTTCGTATAACGGAGATGGAATCTCTGCTCCGCAAGGTCAGCGACCTCTTCCGCGGACAGGTACTCGCCTTTCAAGCTCCGCTGGTGCACTTCAGTGAGAATATTGTGAATTTGCTGACCATATCCGTAAGACTCGGTGACACCCGGACTGAACCCCATGAGAGCCCGCAACTGGTACTCGAAAGGACAGCGCCAGAAGTAGCTCAAATCCGTGTAAGTTGTCGGGAGCAGTTCAATATTCAACAGTGCCCTGGGTTCGCCCTTTGGCTTTTCGAATATCGTCCCAGACTTCTGCACGTAGTCATGTTCAATTTCCTTAAAGTACCCAGTTGGGCGTTTTCCCCGCCGATCAGGACTTGAGATATTAAGAAACTTACGACACCGTGTCAGAGCTACGTACCACAGCCTCCTCTCGCCTTCGTCACCGCTTGCGTACTCTGCTGGTTCAAATAGGCCTTCATCCAGGAAAGTATCGGGACCCTGATTCCGCTTGCTACTCGGGAAGTTTGCGCTTGAGACGCGAGGCAGAAACACGACCGGCCATTCGAGGCCTTTGGCTCCGTGCACCGTCAATATTTGAACCGCGTTGGGAGTCCCGGTTTCGTCCAACCTACCCTCATCAACAGTTCCCGCCGCCCAGCTACCCAAGAACATGCAGAGGGCTCCGAGACCCTTCGGCGTTACCCACTGGTGGACCGCTTCAAACTGCATTACCAAATCACTTAACCGACCAATGTTGAAAAGCACGTCTTGAGGCCAAGGCTCGGGACTCTCAGCCGAGCCGAGCTCCCTTAGCATTTCTTGAAGAATGTCTTGCGGGTAGATTCTCTTCGAGAGCCGCCGCCGCCGGGGTTGCTTCTCCAAGCTGCGTTGGTCGAGTTCGTCTCGCTTTTTGGCAATCCATCGCAGAAACGACTCCTCCTTAGCAGTGCGCATGCGATCAGTTTTTCTGAGCGCGATAATCTTGCTACGAACAAACTCGCGAATTTCTGGTTCGCCCAGTCTTGCGCTTTCGCCGTCAATTCGACAGAACAGGTCTGATCGCGCCAACAGGCAGAAAGCGGCCTGAATCAAAAGAACCTCATCGTGATCGAAGAGACCACCAGTTCCCTTTATTACGACCGGTATGTTCGCGTTTTGAAGGGCCGTGGCAAACACATGGCCAGCGGTGCGCACGCTTCTGAGCAAGATGGCCATGTCTGCATAGTCAAGACCTCGTTGACCATCTTTCTCTTCGATCAGTGTGCCCCTTAATTGCAGGATTCGCTCTACCACCCATTTCGCCTCGGATTCTTCGCTTTCAAAGGAGCGGCGCTGAATATCTCCTCTTTCCGCCATCGTTTCCGGCCAGTCTTGCTTAGTTTCATCCCAACGTCTCGCCAGCATTTCTTTATCGGCCCGAGTGCCAGGCTCTAATTTATGAATCGCGGTGTTAGCTATATCAACAACCGCGTGGGTACTTCGGAAATTGAAAGTAAGTTTTTCGGTCTTTACGTTCGGGTAGCGTTTCTCAAAACTGAGGATGTTCTTGATCCGGGCACCACGCCAACCATAGATCGCCTGATCATCGTCCCCCACAGCGGTTACCCAGAGGTTCTTGCCGCCATCAGAGATTAGTTGAATTAGTTCTTCCTGCCGGTCGTCGACGTCCTGGTACTCGTCCACCACTAAGTACTGGAAACGTTTTCGCACCTCGCGAAGAATCGACGGCGAGGAGTGAAGCTTTGAAATCAGCTCATCAATGATTCTGTTGAAATCGAAAAAGAAGTTCGGAGAGCCGTGAGCTATCTCTTGATATCGTTTGATAGCGGTCCTCAGGTTCGGATCGCCAATTCTGCGAATACTGATCTGCTTTTGATGGACGACATTCAATGTGTTCAGAAAAACCGAAATCGTATCCCAGTAGCCGCCGCTTCGGGTGTTCTGTCTAAGACGGTTAAGCCCTAATCCAGGATTGCTGCTATCGGGGAAATGATGGAAGTTCGTCATGATCAACGCAGCCTGTCTTGCCTCGTCCATCACTTCGAACTTTCGGTAGCTGGGATCAATTTCCTTTAGTAGCTGAAGGCAAAAGCTGTGGATCGTGCCTACATACATATCGCCGAGCGCTGGATCGTTGGGCAGCAGCTCTTCGAGATGTTCTCGAATTCTTAGCTTAAGCTCGCCAGCTGCTCGTTCGGTGAAGGTGAAGGCGATAATGGAAGGCTTGGGTGTCCCTTCCTTGACCAGAAGGGCAATTCTTCTCGATATTACCTCGGTCTTGCCACTCCCTGCACAGGCAAGTATTAGTAAATTCCCTCTGCGGTGTCCTATGGCGTTCTCTTGATCGGTGGTGTATCTCTTTTTCATCCGCGGCCCCAGAGATCGGCTCGAAGAACCGGAGCGATCTCCTCGATCAATCTCACGGGAACAGCGTTCCCTATTTGAGTGGCGATCTCACTGAAGTTTCCTTCGAACCGATAGTTGTCTCCAAACGTCTGAAGCCGTGCTGCTTCACGCAACGTTATCGCACGATCATCTGTTGGATGGGCAAACCGGCCTCTGGTTAAATCCGTGCACCCCGTTGTCAGGGTTGGTGCTACATCATCCCACGACATACGACCGTAAACGTCCGGATGTCCGGAGTGGTTCTCGTGGCACTTCAGGACAAGTTTCTTTGGCAGCGAGAATCGGCTGCCACCATCCTTTGGGATATGTGACAATCTGCGCAAGGTAATCTCGTGATGTCTCCGTGAAAAATGCAATGGGTCATCGGCACTCTTTTCTCCCGAGCCCAGACGTGGAAGGTCTTCGATTGTGCACCGAACCGATTTCCGATTTCCCGGAGGCGTAGTGGGTTTCAATAAGCGAGGCGGCTCGCCCATACGTCTTGCAATGAGAATGCATCGCTCGCGTCGCTGGGGAACTCCATAATCCGCCGCGTCCACCATCTGGGGATCTCCGATCCGATAATGAAGTTTGCTTAGGCGGTGACGGAGTTCGTCAAGGATGCTGACAAATCTTGGAGTTGCTAAACCTGGCACGTTCTCAAACAGGATGAGCTTCGGCATGAGTACAGATGCAAACCGGATCGTGCTGAGAATGAGTCGAACTCTGGCGTCCTCAACATCTTTTCGGCCCTGACTGCTGAAAGGCTGACACGGGGCGCATACAACCAGAAGATCCAAATTGCGATTGCGCAACAGTTCAACTCTAATCTCAGAGGGCGATACGCGACGCAAGTCCTTCTCATATAGCCGCACGCGAGGATGATTTGTTCGGTAGGTACGGCACGCAATTGGATCACTATCGATTGCCGCGACAACTCGGAAATGCCGGCGCTTGAGTGCCTCAGTCACAGCTCCGCAACCTGAGAATAGATCAACTACTGTGGGCCATTTCTTCTGTCTACTCATACCAACCTATTCTTACTCGAGTTTCTAATCACATTTCAACTCCTAAGGTCAGAACGAATCCTCCGCCAAAGCTCGGTCTCACGGTAGCGCTGACGCCTGGTCACTCACTTCGGCATCACACGCAACAGATCTGCGGCGAGCCGGGGGTTGAGCTCCTTGAGAATGTTGTACTGCTGCATCGCTCCGTCCTTCTCACCGATCTGGACGTAGGCCATGCCGAGGGCGTGTTGGCCGAAGGCGCTGGTGGGTTCAAGCTGCACCATCTTACGCAGCGGCTCGATCGCGTCTTGTGGACGACCCTGCTTGATATAGACAAGCGCCAGGTTGTAGAGGGCGTACGTGAAAGTCGGCTTGATCTTGATCGACTCCTGGTAGGCCTTGATTGCTTCTTCAAGTTTGGCTTGCTTTTCGTAAGCCGTGCCCAGGCTGAGATAC
>JBOGOP010000245.1:0-8761 GCA_050747225.1 Pyrinomonadaceae bacterium | reverse complement strand
GCACGTTGTCAGTGATGATGTAATCGGCATCACCGCCGAGCGCGCAGTGATAAAAGGGATCGTCTTTCGGATCCGGCGAAAATTCTCCGGCGACGGGTTCGGTAATCTCTTCACCGCCTTGACCGAGCAAATTGATGAATCGCCCCGCTACGTCGCGCGGCACTTTGAGGCGGCGCAGTATCTCACGATACTCGGTCAGAATTTCTTGCGTGTAGAGCCAGATGAAAAGTTTCGGATCGTCGCGCCAGGCCAGCACGAGCTTGAGTTCAGGCGTGTTGGGCGGCGGCGGTTGTTGGCGAAACGCCCGCGCGGCGCGAATCACGACCGAGGTGTCGACCACGACTCGGCCAAGCCGCCGCCGGCGCGCCATTACTTTTTCCCCGCGCGCCGCTCGCGGCGATAGTTGGCGATTTCCTGTTCAATCTGTTCGTCGCTTGCGCCCTGCAGCGCGCCGGAAACCTGCGACAGGGATTGGGTGAACTTCGCCGACCAGCCGGCGGGTCGCCCGCGTTTCTTTTCCTGATAGTCCGCCAGGACCTGCTGAATGCGGGCTTCGGCGGCGGCGGCGATCTCGCCGAGCGGCAGCTTGATCGGCTCCAGCTTGATCCCCCGCACAGCCGGTTCAGGCCGAATCATGAGCACGCGCCGGCGCAAGTTGAAGCGCCGCGGCCAAACCTCCGAGAGTATCCGCGCGGCGCGGGGCGCGGCCAGCCCGTAAGAGTTGACCAGAATTTCCAGTGCCTGCATTCGCACCACGTCCTCAAAACTATACTGCCGCTCGCTGCCGCGCCCGCGCCCAGCCAACATCGGGCGCAGGTACCCGGCATCCACCGTGTTCTGCAGCCGCTTGGTGGAGATGTTGAGTACGGCAGCCACTTGCCCTGCTTTTAAAGTGAGATTGTTCATGGCTCATAGTCTAATTGAAACTGAGTCCTAGTTGCAATTTGCCTCGTTGAGGTGGCTCAATTTCGGATCGGGTTGGGAATTGTCCGATTTGTTCGTTCTTTGTCCGTTTTCGTCGGTTTTCAAGTTGGCCTTGGCTTCCAGAACCGAGCCTGAGCAGGTTTATGAGCACTTTTGCTCATAAACCTGCTCATAAACTCTCCCTATAGCCTCAGAAGGGAATTTCGTCCGGATCGGTTGTTTTCCGTTTCGCCTTGCGCTTCGACTTGCCGGCGCCGGCTTCCTCTTCCGGCGCTTCTTGCGAATCGTCGTTCGCTTCCGGATGCGCTTCATCGTGGGCCTCACCGTTTCCGTCGCCATTCTCCTCCGCGCGCTTTGCGGTGGGCACGAATTCGAACGAATCCGCGATCAGGAAGGTGCTGGTGCGCTGCTGGCCTTCGCGATCCACGTAGGAATCGGTTTGCAGCCGGCCATTGAACGCAAGCGCGCTGCCTTTGCCGGCATACTCGGCGATGATCTCCGCATCGCGGCCAAACACCGTCACTCGATACCAATCGGGGACGCTGATCCGTTCGCCATTGGCATCCTTTTTCTGGCGGTTGCTGGCGACGGAAAGGTTGACGACGGGCGTTCCGCCGTGCGTGAAATTCTGTGACTTGAAGCATAACTTTGCCGGTTGTGAAGCATAACCTTGCCGCTCGGAGGCCGGAAATGCACGTTTTTGTAGGCCATTGAAGGGGGTTGCTTGGAAGGTTTGAAGCATATCTTTGCCGGGAGTGTAAATCGGAAGCATAAAGTTGCCGCGACATTCATTTTCCGCACGCGATTTCCCGCTGATCTTGGCTCGTGGCCAGCCAAGAACGCTCCAAACTGGTAAAGCATTTTGCAATTCCGCAGGCTCTGGCTCGTTCAACAATCTCAAATTCAATTTCGCGCCAACGTCTACGCCCGTCCCGCCCAACTCACGGGAGAAGGCCGTCGTTCATTTGAACGCGAGGAATTCTCCATGCTCGATCAATCGCAATTGAATGAGTGGGCGCGGAAGCTCAATCTCAGCGAGCAGGCTGAACGAGTGATCAAGCAGATCAGGTCGTCGGCACCGGCGCGGCGTGTGCAAAGCAGACGAGGCAATGTCAGCGGTCGTTACCCCAGCCGCAAGATGGGCGTCACAATTCAATTCGAGAGTCACCGCAATGAATTGGCTGCGATCTATGAACTGGAACACGATGCATCGATTTTGGAGTTTTATGACCAACCACCATCCATCAAATTGAACTGGATAACGGCTGCTGGCCGAGGCATTGGCATCTTTCACACACCAGACTTCTTTGTCATCCGGACTGACGCCGCGGGTTATGAGGAATGCAAGCCGGAATCGGAACTGGCGCGGTTGGCGGAAAAAAGCCCGCAACGTTATCAGCGAGATGAGATGGGATGTTGGCGTTGTCCGCCCGGGGAAAGTTCCGCCGGGCAGGTCGGCCTCTATTATCGCCTACGTTCCTCCGATGGGATCAACTGGGTTTGGCAACGGAATATTCAGTTTCTGGAAGATTACCTGCGCAACGACCGGCCTGCGACGAGCGCCGCTGCGTGCGCGGCGATCCGCTCAATTGTCACCAATCAGTGGGGCATCAAGCTCAGCGACCTGATCGGCCAGGCGGAGGGAATTGCCAACCGCGATGAGATTTATTCGTTGATTGCGACCGGCGAAATCTACGTTGACCTGGCGAGAGCCCCGCTGATCAACCCTGAACAGGTTCGTGTCTATGACAATTGTGAAGCCGCGATTGCCGCGACGCATCTGAGCGGAATGGCGGCTCCGGCGAAAGACTCACCCACCTCAGTTGTGACGCTTTCCGTCGGCCAGACGGTCATCTGGGACGGGGTGGCCTGGAAGATTCTCAACGTCGGCCAGACCTCGATCGTCCTCAGTGGAAATGAACGAGCATTGATTGAAGCGCCGCGTCAGCATTTTGAAGAGTTGGTCAAAAATGGCCGCATTCTTGGCGCCACGATTGATGCAAATACAACGATGCATCCGGAAATCTCCAGCCGGCTGGAGGCTGCGAGGGAGGCGGACTTCCGGATCGCTAATCAGCGGGCAGCGATCGTGCGGGCACATTTGCGCGGAGAGGCTTTGCCGCCGGATTCATCCACGTCGGAAAGGACGCTACGCCACTGGACGGCGCAATATCGCGCCGCCGAGTCGATCGGCGGAACCGGTTACACAGGGCTGCTGCCTCAGACGGGCCGGCGCGGCAATCGCGCACTCAAGATGCCAGAACCATCAAAGAATCTGCTGACGCGATTTATCGAGGATGAATATGAGACGCTCAAGCAGCAATCGCGTTCGGCGGTCTACGCGAAGTTGCTCAAAGCCGGAGAGGAACAGGGGGTTCAAGTGCCGAGTTACAAAACCTTCTGCGACGAAGTCAACCAGCGCGCCTCAGCGCAGCAGACGCTGAAACGGATGGGGCGCCGCGCGGCCTATCAGCAGGAAACATTCTACTGGGAACTGGAATTGACCACGCCGCGCCATGGAGATCGGCCGTTTGAGATCGGCCATCTCGACCATACCCAGGCCGACATCGAACTGCTCTGTTCCGAGACCGGCGTGGAGTTGGGGCGCCCCTGGTTAACATTTCTGACAGACGCTTTTTCCCGACGCATCCTCTCGGTCTGGCTGACGTTCGATCCGCCCAGTTATCGCTCTTGCATGATGGCGTTGCGCGAATGCGTGCGGCGTCACGGACGTTTGCCGCAAATCCTGGTGGTGGACGGCGGGCGCGAATTCGAGTCGGTTTATTTTGAAACGTTGCTGGCCCGCTATGAATGCACCAGAAAAACGCGGCCGGGCGCGCAGCCACGTTTCGGCTCGGTCTGCGAACGGATTTTCGGAACGGCTGGAACGCAATTCTTTCATAATCTGGCCGGCAACACGCAGATCACGCGCAACGTGCGGCAAGTCACGAAGTCGGTCGCGCCGAAGACCCAGGCGCTGTGGACGCTCGAAAGATTGTCTGAACGGCTGAATCAGTGGGCTGACGAAGTGTATGACACGACCGACCATCCGTCCCTCGGACAAAGCCCGCAAGCGGCATTTGCTCAAGGCCTTTTGGAAACCGGACACCGCCCTCAACGCCTGATTCCATATGCGGAAGAGTTCCTGATGTGGACGCGCCCAACCACTAGCAAAGGAACGGCGAAGGTGCTCCCCGGCCGGGGCGTCAGAATTCATAACGTGCTCTACTGGTGCGAGGCCTTCCGTAACCCACAAATTGAAGGCACGCAAGTCGCAATTCGTTACGATCCTTATGATGCGGGCAGGGCCTGGGTTTCGGTCAACCATCGTTGGTATGAGTGCTGCTCGGAATATTACTCGGTCCTTCAGGGACGTTCGGAAAAAGAGATGATCATTGCGACGCAGCAGTTGCGCGCGCGCCGGAGCCGCCATTCAAAACGATTCCAGGTCAACGCCAAACATCTCGCGACTTTCCTGCAATCGATGGAAGCGGAAGAGGCTCTGCTCAAACAACGTTTGCACGACCGCGAAGCCCGTCACCTGGTCGCCGCGGTTGAAGGTGGGGCGCCATTCAACTCCGAGCGTGCGGCGCAATTGGAATGGCCTAGTGAACAGGCCGATCGCCCTGCCGCCGATGTGGAAGAAATGGCGGAAGAGCGAGAGGAATACGAGGAGTTTTGAAGGTGGCTGCCAAACAGGGATTCCCCCGAACACTGCTCGATCAACCGGCGCTGGAACGGCGCCGGTATTTCCGGGATTACACGATCGCGCACCCACACCTGACGGAAGTCTACCGGCGCTTGCGAGACGAAATGACGACGGTTGACCCCGGCACGCTGATCTTCGTCTGCGGGCCGTCGGGCATCGGCAAGACGACGCTGCTTCATCGCGTCGAGCAGAAGTTGACTGAGGAAATGCGCGTTGAACTGGAACAGGATCTGAACCGCGTCCCGATCGTGACGGTCGAGGCGCTTTCACCCGAGACCGGGAATTTCAATTGGAAAGATTTCTACCGCCGGTTACTGATCAAGCTCGACGAGCCGTGCATCGAGCGGAAGGTCGCCCCCTACCTCCAGACGGCCGAGTATCAAAAGCATAAACAGATGTTCATTGGAGACAGACCTGCCGGAGCCGTCTTGCGTCATTCGGCGGAGCAGGTCTTGAAACATCGTCGCCCCGTGGCCGTCTGTATCGATGAAGCGCAGCACCTGGCCAGCATCACCTCAGGCCGCAAGCTTCAAAATCAATTGGACTGCATCAAATCGCTCTCCAATGTCACGGGGATTCCGATCGTGCTCTGTGGGCATTACGAGCTGTTGATTTTCCGCAATCTGAGCGCCCAGTTGAGCCGGCGCAGCGTGGACATCCATTTCCGCCGCTACCGCGCGGATGACAAGAAGGAATTGCAGGCTTTTAAAAACGTCGTGTGGTCATTCGAGCGACACCTGCCATTAGAAGAGCAGCCCGACCTCGTCGGGCAGTGGGATTATCTTTATGAACGGAGCCTCGGCTGCGTGGGCGTGCTCAAACCCTGGTTGTCGAAGGCGCTGGCGGCCGCGCTCAAGGACGGCGGACAGCGGTTGAGTGTAGAACACCTGCAGAAAACTGCGCTTTCCATTTCAAGGTGTGAGAAGTTGCTGTCCGATCTCCGGGAGGGAGAAAGCCTGCTCAGTGAGCCGAAAGACGCGCCGCATCAACTCCGGGTCCAACTGGGGCTTCCTGCAGCGCCAACCCGCTCAAAAGAAGTCGAGAAGATGGCAACGCCGCGACAGAAAGCACTTCCCGGGCGCCGCCGCCCGATCAGAGATCCCATCGGGGCCGGTCAATGAAACCGATTTACACTGAATATGAACACTGGGAGCCGGTAGTCACGGAGCTTCCTCCACGCAGCCGGCTGTTTCCGCTTGTTCCGGTGGGAATCGGGACGGGTCAGGCAGAGTCCCTGACGAGCTACGTCATGCGGCTGGCCGAGGCTCATTGCCTCTACGTGACGACTCTTTACAGCCTGCTGCTTCAGCCGGCGGTGAGGGCGGAGGCGGAAAATCAAGGCCCCGAGCGATCTCGAATTGTTTTGAAGGGAAGGCATGGAATCACTCACAGCGGGCACACCTGGAACGGCGTATCCGGGGTCGCCTCCTGTCACGTGCGCGCGCTCGAGCGTCTGACTGGCATGACGCGGTTGCATCTGCTGACCTGGCTGCCCTGGGAAGCCGCCCTCTCGCATCATTTGCGTCAGCATCGCGCGTGGTGTCCGGCGTGTTTTGGGCAATGGCGAAACGAGGGACAGACGATTTATGAACCGCTCCTGTGGACGCTTCAGATCGTCAGAGTCTGTCCGATCCATCATTGTTCACTCGTGGAAGTCTGTCCCTGCTGTCAGCGGGAGAACAAACTGCTCAGCAATCACGCCCGGGCCGGTTACTGCTCACGTTGCAGGCAGAGGTTAAATGACGTCAGTGAAGATCGCTTGCCCGCCCGGCATCAGACTGAGACCGAACAACTCCGGATCGCCGAGAGCGCGGCGGAGATGATCGCCAGAGCGCCGGATTTGCCGAGATCGCCTTCAAAGACGTTGATCACACAAAATCTAAGAGACCTGATCAATTATCTGGGAGGAAATTGCAAAGCTTTTGGGGAGGCGATCGGTCGCTATCACACGGTTGTTTTCAGTTGGCGTGACGGACGAACCATTCCGAGGCTGGAAACCCTGATGGAGATCTGCCATCGGCTTCATCTCCCGATCGTTGATTTCCTGACGGCGCCGATCGAGATGAAGAGAGATAAGTCGGAGATGAAGGAACTGTTTTTTCAAAACCTCAGCGGCCGCAATCGCCAGAAGACTGACGCAGGGGAATCGCGAGGCAGGCAAGCCGTGGATTCGCTGCTTACTCAACAGCCGCCAATCCGAACCTTGCCGAAGGAGAATAAAGACCGTCGGATGCGCCGGTTGTTGGAAAGGGAGCTGAGCGAAGAGTGCCCACGAAGCCCTTCGGCGCTGGCAAAGGAGGCCGGTTACAGATCTGATTCAGTTGCCGAAAGAAAATCCCCAAAACTGTGGTGGGCCGTCATCGCCAAACGCAAAGAATACAAGGGGGAACAGGACCGGAAATTGCTTGAGCGCGGGCGCCGGGTAATAGCGGATGCGCTTAACGAGGTTCCGATGCCAATGATGAAAGAGATCGCCGCACGAGTAGGAATCACGACAGCCGAGGAACTCTACCGACGTTTTCCGAACGAATGTCGAGCCCTCAGCCAACGGCGCGCGCAGTTGTGGGAAAGCTGGCAGGTGGAGATGGAAACGAATTTGCGGGCGGCGTTGAGAGATGAGCCGCCGCGCCCACTAAGGCATGTCGCCGCCAGTTATGGGTACGGTCTCTGTGCAATCTACGACAACCATCACGAGGTATGTCTCGCGATTTCAGCCAGATATGCGGCTTACCGGAAAGAGGAAACCCCGAGAAGAAGACTCGCTCTGAAAGAGCGGATACGTCAGATCGTGGTTGACCTTCAACGAGGCGGAAACAATCCATCCGCAGATCAGATCAAACCGCTGGCTCCTGATCTGCAGCTTTCCACAATCAAGCGAATACTCAGAGAGATCGATAGAGAAGTGTCGGAAAGATAAATTGCCGTGCTGCAATCGTTTTCTTGATAAACGACAGCGCGGGGAAAGACGCGCTTCCCTCGCGCTGCTGGAATGGTTGAACATGATATTTAGAACGGGATGTCTTCATCGGGATTCGGACTGCCTTTCGCTTTTCCCTTGGACTTCCCGGCCCCCGCTTTCCCGTTCGGCTCCTCTTTCATTTCCTCCGTCGTCTCGTCAGCTATATCACTGCTCTTGTCGGCCCGCTGAGCGCTTGGCATAAACTCGAAACAATCCGCGATCAGGCAGACCGAGGTGCGCTCGATCCCCTCGCGATCGACGTAGGAATCGACCTGCAACCGGCCGTTGAAGGCCAGCGCGCTCCCTTTTTTGGCGTACTCGGCGATGATCTCGGCATTGCGGCCGAACATCGAGACACGGTACCAATCGGCCAGATTGATTTTCTCTCCGTCGGCGTCCTTCTTCTGACGATTGCTGGCGACCGAGAGATTGACGACCGGGATTCCACCGTTGGTGTAATTGAGGACGGGGTCCTGTCCTAAACGACCCGTAATTTGCGCAAATGCAGACATGGTGTTGATCTCCTATGTTTGTGTTGACGTTAAAGTTTGCATACTGCAGCCTGCAATCCACCCTCTTTTTCTCTTCCGATCCTCAAATAAGCCTGCGAGATCGCTCGGGACTTCGGCGATTTGGCGAAGTTTTCCTTCATTCGTATGGAATCCATTCATCTGTGGCATATTGAGCTGCGGCCCTCGGCGTGCAGAGCGGCGATATCAGGCTAACGTTCATTGAAATCGAGGAGGAAAGGCTGGAAGCATAAAGTTGCCGCGCAGTTTTTGAAGCATAACCTTGCCGAAGCGGCAAGGTTATGCTTCAACTCACATTCAAAGTGGGTTGCTGGCCAAGCCGGCCAATGATCTGCGCGTACGAAGACATAGGATCTCCTTTGTTGATGGTGTTGAGAGCGATCGTGCCGGCTCACGGTCTCGAAAGCCGGTAACGACTGCTGGTTGAACGGAACTTACTGGCCGCCGCTTTTTCTTCCTCTTTTAGGCGGCCGATGGCGGGATCAGGCGGCCTTTCTGAGCGCAGGAGCTTCCTGTCTGCGGGCATTCAACGCGCCCCACAAAGCGGACCGTTCCTGTGTTGAAATCGTGTGGACAGGATGTGAGAGCTGATTGGAACCGTAGAACGCCCACGACAGGTATCGCAGCTTGGCGCTGGAC
>JBOGOP010000244.1:0-8774 GCA_050747225.1 Pyrinomonadaceae bacterium | reverse complement strand
TTTGAGGGCACGTTAACCACAACGGGAAAGGGCGGAACTACCTTAACCGGAATCCTTACTTTGACCTACTGACAGTTTACGCTCAATTAACAGGGGGGCTTACTTAGGCAGTACTCTTGGGGCGTACTCGACATGAGTGCGCCCCGAGCTATTACGAATCAATCATTAGCCCACTTCGGAACGTCTGTTCACCCGATGATCATAGAACACGAACACACAACAGAGGCGATCGGCCAGCGGCTCGCTGCCGGACCGCGCCACAACTATCTACGCGATTGGATCTACGGCGGGATCGATGGCGCCGTCACCACCTTCGCCGTAGTCAGTGGTGTCGCGGGCGCCCAACTTGCTCCCTGGATCATCCTGGCCCTGGGTTTTGCTAACCTATTTGCAGATGGCTTTTCGATGGCGGCAAGCAACTTCCTCGGCACTAAGGCCGAGCATGACGACTGGCACCGCCTTGAAGCAATTGAGAATCGTCACATCGACCTGGCGCCGGAAGGGGAACGCGAAGAAGTAAGGCAGATTTTTCGGTTGAAGGGTTTTGAGGGTGAAGATCTGCAGCGCATAGTCAAACTGGTAACTGGCAATCGTCGGCGTTGGGTCCGTACCATGCTGACTGAAGAGTATGGTCTTCCGTATGCAGTGCGCTCTCCGTGGATAGCTGCAATCAGCACGTTCAGCTCTTTCCTGGTTTGTGGGTTGGTTCCGCTAGTCCCTTTTGTGTTCAAAGCTCCGCATGCACTCGAAGTTTCTATCGTCTTGACCGCAAGCGTATTTGTCCTGATCGGCTCCGCCAA
Source organism: Pyrinomonadaceae bacterium (assembly GCA_050747225.1). Taxonomy (GTDB): domain Bacteria; phylum Acidobacteriota; class Blastocatellia; order Pyrinomonadales; family Pyrinomonadaceae; genus PSRF01. Next base: position 7,974 of record JBOGOP010000244.1, on the reverse strand, counting down.
GAGCAGATGGTCCACCGCTTCGTGGTGGCGTTCAGGGCTCGCGACATTGTTTGTTGGGGCGATTGCAGCGGCGCTCGCCTACGGCGCAGGCGTGCTCTTGAAAACTTTGCTGGCCTGAGCCGGGTAGCGGCGTCTCGCTGCGAAAACCTCTCAGCTAGCTCAGGTGCAAGAGACTAGTGGTTCCGTCAGCGGATTTGAGGTGAAGAGCCGAGTCGATACCCAGGTCGGTTTGCTGGAGCTCCACCAGTATCGGGTTCGCGATTACATGTGTGATGTGAGCGTTCGGTTTTCCTGCCATCATGATCTCTATTTTATCGCCCTTATCGCTGTCATCTCTCAGTTCCGCGACTATGCCCGCAAGGAACAGATGACATCCCTCAACCTGACTGCCAATCTCAGGACCAAATACTTCAAGCTCAACCTCCCAGCCTTCCTGCCTCCGGCTGAGATTATCGAAGAACCTGGTCCATTCATTTCGAGGTATCTGTCGTGTTTTCATGGAGCCTCCAATTCTCAAGGATCTTTACGCCCATGAATGAACTGCACTGCGCGTGCCAATTTCGTTCCTCGAAACACTGAGCCTTTTCAGCGTGACATGAATTTACCTTGCGAGTTTTCCCTCACTCATGCTGCGTAGCTTTCCGCAATCGGACACTTCAACCGCTCAACACATTTGTTTCTTCTATTCGTTTTTAAGGGGCATCGCAGCTCATCATCGCAGCCCGGAAAGAACGGTACGGCTCGTGCACAAGCAGCGAAGCAAGGCGCGCGAGAGTACCACTCAACCCCTGAGCGTCGCTGAGGAAGAGGTGCATATGAAGATCCTACTGGCAGTTGACGGTTCCCCTTGCAGCGACAGTGCGGTCGAAGAAGTTGGCCGCCTGCCCTGGCCCGAGGGCTCGGAAGTTAAGGTCGTGTCTGCCTTTGAAATGCCCCTGACGGTCGCGACGGAGGGTTGGGCTTTGCCTCCAAGTTATTTCGACGAGATTGACCTCGCGATCCGCAAGCAAGCGCAGACGATCGTTGAAAGGGCACAGGAAAAGCTGAAGTCAAAGTCAAATAAGACGTTCGTCGTCAATGGCGAGTTCCTGCCTGGCCCGCCCAAGACGGTGATTCTCGATGTAGCAGAAGCGTGGGGCGCCGACTTGATTGTGGTTGGTTCGCACGGTTACCGCGCCTGGGAACGATTTCTCCTGGGGTCAGTTTCACAGTCGGTCGTTTCACACGCGAAGTGTTCCGTTGAGGTGGTTCGTTGTCGTAATGGAAATGGGGTCCCGAAGGAAGAACCAGGCGAATTGAAAGTGAAGGACCAGTAGCGATGGCAAAAGTACTAATTCTGGGCGGCGGGTTCGGAGGGGTGGTAGCCGCAGAGCGTTTGGCTAAAGAACTGGGCGAGGAGCATCAGATAACGCTCGTATCCCGCAGCCGTCATTTCGTGTTCTATCCCGCGCTGGTGAGGTTAGCTTTTGGCAGGTGCGGGAGAGAAGACGTTTCATTCGACTTGCGCCAAACCATGTTGGATCGGCGGATCAACTTCATCGAAGCTGAAGTTGCGCGCATCGATCCAGTTGAACGCAGAGTGACCATCGCGCACGGTGAAGTCGAAGGGAAACTTCCATACGACTATCTGATCTTTGCGCTGGGCCGCCGGCTGGCCACCGAGCGAATCACGGGCTTCTATGAAAACGCTCATCATTTGCTGGATGTCGATAAAGCAATCTTGTTTCAGAAAGCGATCGCAAAGTTTCATGAAGGCAGGGCGGTCATCGGAGAGTGTGCCGGGGCGCGCCTTCCTATCCCAGTTTACGAAACAGCGTTCGCCCTGGCGCGATTGCTTGAAGACAATGGTGAACGCGAGCGCGCAAGAATAACGGTCGTAAGCCCAGACCCGATTGGACTGGAACTTGGCGGTTCTGATGCGGCCATCGCGGTCAAGCAAGCCCTCGATGCCCACGACATAGAGATCCTGACCGATTTTTCCATAGAGAAAGTGACGGCTAATGCGGCCATGACGAGCAACGGCAGGGCGATTAACTTCGACCTGCTCATGCTGGTGCCACCGTTCCGAGGATCTTCGGCTGCTTCATACGTCGGAATTACCAACGACGAAGGATACATCAACGTGGATTGGACAATGCGTGTCATCGGCTGTCAGCGAATGTACGCGATTGGAGACTGCGTGAACTTTAGCGGTCCCAAGTTGGGTCATATGGCGGTTCGACAAGCCGAGGTGGCGTCCGCCAACCTCGCCGCTGAAATACGAGGACACGTGCCTGTCTCAAATTACATTCACGACGCACGAATTGTGATCGACGAAAATGGACGCGACAGCATTTACATACACAAAGACATTTGGAGCGATGAGCCAGGGACGGTAAGACAAGGCCGCTTCTGGAGCTGGGCCAAACGTGCGCAGCAAGAGTATTGGGAGGCGGCGCATTCGTAGTGAACGTAGTCCAGCTGGAGAAGAGAGGAACTCACCTTCGAGCTGCCACCTTCGCACTCGTTGGCGAGCGGGCTTTTCCGCACGAGAGCGAAACTTTCCACACGCTCACTCCACCAAAGTCTCCTGGTCATGGCAATTTGCTCAATGAATGCCCGGCATCTTCGTTGCATTGTGATCAGCGGTATTTGAGAGTTCCTGGAGAGTTGTTCGGTCGGAGTTGTAAGACCATATCGAGCTAATGGAGGCAATCACCATGGACGCCAGTCCGAATATTCAACTTATTGAAGTTCCCGTTAAGGGAAATGGCGGGGTCGTCTGGAACCGACTGCATTCGGAACGAGAGGACATTTGCGAAGCTCTCCTTAAGGAGTCTCAGCCAGCTTGTGACGTTCAGCCCGCAGGGAAGGGGATGTCTCAAGAGGCTGCGACTGGTGCCTGTGATTGGCACCGAGAACTGCTTCAGGCCCGTCTACGAAAGGTGGACGATGCCCTCGATCGACTGATGTTAGGTACCTACGGTGATTGCAGCAAATGTGGCAAGTGGATTGAGGATACGAAGCTTGACTACGATCCCGCGATAGAGTTTTGCCTCGGGTGCTGGGACCGCGAACTGAGAAAGCTCCACACTGGTTCCCTGGCCGACGGCCGAACCCAGGAAAGCGAACCGACTTTGAGCGGCGAAGGCGAAACGAATTCTTCGCTCGCCTCCGTGGCTCTGGACACACTAAGCCCATTCGACACGATTTTTGTGCGTACACTCAACAGCGAGTATCGCCTGCTCTTGCTTGATTCAAAGACCGGGCGCTCACTCGTAGAAGGTGGGCATCACTTTGTGGAACCAGTCGAAGCTATGGTCTATGGTTCGACCCTTGGCGGCACCACCTGCAGAGTTGGATGGATTGGCGTTGGGCTGCGCATCGAGATGTGGGCCAACGACTTTCTCATCAGCACATCACCGGTTCATTCAATCCGCGTTGAGCATGCGTCTCCCCAGACATCAGCGTTGACCTCGGCGGTTCACTGAAGTGCATCCAGTTCGCACTTCATGGATCTACTAACAGCCTGAATACTCGGCCCATGAGTAGACCGGCAAAAGCAAATGGAAAAGATGAAGGCAAACGTCTTTCACGGTAAGAACGACATCCGCGTTGAAGAGGTTGACAAGCCACACGCTCGAGTAGGTGAAGCAGTCATTCAGGTCACGCTCACAACGATCTGTGGGACAGATCTGCACATCGTTCGTGGCGAGTACCCGGTTGCGCCCGGTTTAGTAATCGGGCACGAGCCGGTTGGAGTAATTGAGGAGCTGGGCGAGGGTGTTACCGGTTACAAAATCGGCGACCGTGTTCTGGTAGGAGCTATTACGCCTTGCGGACAGTGTCGAGCATGCTTATCAGGACATGCCTCCCAGTGCGGACACGGTGAAGGATACGAAGCCCTTGGTGGCTGGCGTTTTGGCAACACAATCAACGGCGCTCAAGCCGAGTATCTTCGCGTGCCTTATGCTCAAGCCAACCTCGCAAAAATTCCTGACGAGCTAACTGACGAACAAGTTGTGGTGCTCGCTGATATTGCCTCCACTGGATTCGGGGGCGCGGAGGCGGCCGGGATCAAAATCGGCGACTCTGTGGTTGTTTTCGCCCAGGGACCGATTGGTTTGTGCGCAACTGCCGGCGCCAAACTATTGGGCGCATCGTTGATCATCGGTGTTGATGGTGATGAGCAGCGGCTTGCGATGGCGAAACGTATGGGTGCGGATGTGACACTCGACTATCGCGATCTCGACGTTGTTGCCGAAGTGAAACATTTGACCGGAGGAGGTGCTGATGTCGCCATCGAAGCACTTGGTACGCAGCAAACCTTCGAGAGTTCATTGCGTAGCTTGCGTCCTGCCGGAACCCTGTCGAGTCTTGGTGTTTATTCAGGTAAGCTTGAAATCCCTTACGAAGCATTCGCGGCGGGCATCGGCGATCACAAGATCGTCACTACGTTGTGCCCAGGAGGCAAGGAACGCATGCGCCGCTTAATGGAGGTTGTGCGTCATGGCCGCGTCGATTTCACGCCGTTGCTGACCCACAGATTCTCACTGGATCAAATTGGTGAAGCCTACAATCTCTTTGGCGAGCGTTTAGACGGCGTAATGAAGGTTGCGATTAGACCTTAGGGAACCTCCTCGCCGAAAACTACCTTGAAGTATTGAGCAAAGATCCGCACGGATCCCACGGACTTGAGGAAAACACCGCAGGCCTCCCCAGTAATTCTCTGTTAAATAGCGCACTTAGAGACCGCCTTCGGCAGATTTTCCCAGAAGCGCGCTCGGCACGGTCGTTGCTCAAGAGGCGACCAGAGAGGCAACCATCTTCGTGAAGCCTATGAAGATCACATCCATTCTTTGGCCGACTGACCTGACTCCTGATTCCACAGGGGCCTTGCGCTATGCCTTGGCGCTCGCGCGTGCGTATGAATCAAGATTAACGATTTGTTATCGCGCAGGCGATGGTGAAATCTCCAGCGCGGCCTCGGTCAGAAATGGAGCTGTCGCAGTTTCCCTCCCCAAAGAGAATGCAACGGCGATCTTCAAAAGTGCGCTGCTGAGATTTATGACCCCCGAGGCCCTGGCTGGGCTTGATTGGCAAGGAGTGATAATTGAAGGCGAAGACGTAGGCGAGGCAATCACGCGGACTGCATCTGAATGTGCCGCAGACTTAATCGTCATGCGGTCGCGCAGACGACCACATCGAGCGGCGCTATTGGGTTCCACCGCTGAATCTGTCTCTCGCACAGCACCATGCCCAGTCCTTGTCATGCATTCAGACGAGCGCGACTGGGTGCAACCGTTGAATAAAGACATAAGTCTGCAGCGAATACTTGTGCCTTACGACTTCTCCGACTACTCCGAGTTGGCGCTGAATTATGCACTTTCCTTTGCCCAGGAGTATCAGGCCGAGTTGCATCTGCTTCATGTGCTCCCGCTTACGGTGAATGAACCAGAGATCTCCTGGTATCCGAACCACCAGGATTCCCCATATCACAATGCAGCGCGGCGATTGCAGCGAGCGGTGCCCGCCGACGTCCATCTTTGGTGCAACGTCAAACACGTAGTCAGCGAAGGGCATCCGTATCGTGAAGTTTTGAATTACGCCGAAAAGAATGAAATCGACCTGATTAGTATTGGCGCACATGGCGCCGGCTTTGGTATGCGCGCACTCTTTGGATCGAATGTCGATCGGGTGCTCCGGCAGGCGCCGTGTCCGGTGCTTGTGGCGCGACCACTACAGCCCGCCAGGTTCGTGGCAGCTACGGAAAAACAGGTGGACTTTAGAGCAATTAACTAGTTCGTAGCGGTATCAGGGACAAGTAATCTGGCTTTGCAATAAGCAAGGTCCGGCGTTGTAGTTTCACCCCAACCTGGTCTTGTGATTATGGGCGAACACAATGTAGAAGAGGCGTTTGACGAGCAGAAGCTGCAGGCGTTCATGAAGGCACTGCTGGATGATCTTCGTGCGCTTGACTACATGCTTGATAACGGTCTGATCGAGAGTGGAGTGCTCCGCATTGGCGCTGAACAGGAAATGTTCCTCGTCGATGAAAATCTAAGGCCGGCGCCCATTTCCATGCAGGTTCTCGAAGACGCCTCAGATCCCAGACTGACAACAGAAATTGCAAGGTTCAATTTGGAGGCGAACCTGACTCCGCTAACTCTAAGTGCTGATTGTTTCTCACGTATGGAGTCAGAACTCAAAGAAGTTCTCACGCGAGCTCGCGCCAGTGCAAACCACCATGGAGCCGATATCCTACTTACTGGAATCCTGCCGACATTGCGAAAGTCAGACTTGACAATCGAGAACCTCACGCCGGCCCCACGCTACCACCAGTTGAACGATTCGGTTATCAAGCTGCGCGGCGGCCCGTTCAGCATACATATCAAAGGTCTGGATGAAATCAACTTCACGCATGACAACATCATGATGGAGTCGTGCAATACCAGTTTTCAGATTCATTTTCAGGTGAGCCCAAAAGAGTTTGCAGGACTGTACAATTTGGCCCAGGTCATTACCGCTCCCGTACTCGCAGCTGCCGTTAATTCTCCGCTTCTTTTCGGTCACCGTTTATGGCAAGAGACGCGACTTGCCTTGTTCCAACATTCAATCGATGCGCGTTCCGCAACCCAACAGGCACGCAGCCAGCCTACGCGCGTAAGTTTTGGCGATCGGTGGATTCAAAAGTCAGTACTGGAGTTGTTTCAGGAACAGATTGCCCGTTTTCGCATGATCATGATCAATGAGACGAGCGAGAATCCTCTTTCCGTCCTGGCCCGCGGCGAGATCCCACAATTAACTGCACTGCGAATGCACAACGGCACCATCTGGCCCTGGAACCGCGCCTGTTACGGAGTAGCGAACGGAGTGGCGCATTTGAGAATTGAAAACCGCGCACTTCCTTCTGGCCCAACAATTCTTGACGAAATGGCTAATACAGCCTTCTTTGCCGGGCTAATGCTTTCGTTGCCCAATGAATATGGCGACGTAGCGAAGCTCATGTCATTTGACGACGCCAAAGAAAACTTCTTCGCCGCCGCGCGCCACGGTTTGAACGCTCAGTTCAACTGGATTAACGGCAAAACTCAGTCAGCATCGACACTGATTCTCGATCATCTGCTCCCCCTGGCACACCAGGGACTCGAACAAGCTAACGTCAATTCGACGGACGTCGATCGTTATCTCGGCGTTATCGAGGAGCGCGTGCGCAGCGGTCAAACTGGCGCCCAATGGATGATGAAGTCTTTCCAGGCGGTTAGTGACCAGCCGCGCGACATTCGCAGTAGATTACTCGCAAAAGAAATGCTCGCGCGGGAAAAGCAAGGGAAACCGATTCATCGCTGGCCGATTCTTGAAGTTAAGGAAACGGCTGAGTGGAGCCAGGGCTATCAAACGGTTGGACAGTTCATGGCCACTGATCTCTTTACAGTTCGTCCTGATGATTTGGTAGACCTCGCCGCCAGCGTAATGACCTGGAGACATATCCGACATGTGCCAGTCGAGGATAGTGAAGGGCACCTGGTTGGGTTGGTATCACATCGGGCCCTGCTCAAGCTGCTTACTCAAGGCGGGCAACCTACAGAACTTCCCATTACTGTCCGTCAGATTATGACAAAGGATCCGCTCACCGTTTCCTCCACCACCTCTACTTTGGAGGCCATGGAAGTCATGCGGCAAAACAGAGTTGGCTGTCTCCCGGTAATTGACGACGGGCGTCTCGTCGGCATCGTAACTTCCTACGATTTTCTCGATGCGTCAGCTCGGCTATTCAAAGAGCAGTTAACTAGCGCCAGTGAGTCATTAGGCAGTGACGCCAAGAGTGTTGCGCCAAAAGTACTCACCGCCGGCGTTCGCAGTTGAAGTAAAAGAACGTCAATACGAACTGAGATTGCCTCGATAATCTTTAGCCAGGTTGTCTGAACTCTTATTTTTCCGAGGCTCTGAATTGTTGAGCAACAAGCCGCTCCTTCGTTCGCCAGAGGTTCGGCT
>JBOGOP010000243.1:0-8808 GCA_050747225.1 Pyrinomonadaceae bacterium | reverse complement strand
CTTCATGCCCGGCCGGATCGTGCCGTCGATCACGCGAAAGAGAACGATCACGCCGCGATATGAGTCGTACCACGAGTCGAAAATCAGGGCTTTCAACGGCGCGTCAGGATCACCCTTTGGCGGCGGGACCTCTCGCACGATTGCTTCCAAAACATCCGCTACGCCCACACCGGTTTTGGCGCTGGTGAGAATGGCATTGTGGGTTTCGAGGCCGATGAAGTGCTCAATCTGTTCGATGGCCTTTTCCGGTTCGGCGCCGGGCAGGTCGATCTTGTTGATGACCGGAATGAGTTCCAAATTGTTTTCGAGAGCGAGATAGGTGTTTGCCAGCGTCTGCGCCTCGACGCCCTGTGAAGCATCGACGATGAGCAGCGCTCCTTCGCAGGCTGAAAGCGAACGCGAAACTTCGTAAGAAAAATCGACGTGACCGGGCGTATCAATCAGATTCAAAACGTAGGACTGCCCGTCCTTACCTTTGTAATCGAGACGAACCGCGTGGGCTTTGATCGTGATGCCACGCTCGCGCTCGAGATCCATGTCATCGAGCACCTGCGCTTCCATGTCGCGGCCGGTGACAGCGCCAGTTAACTCGAGCAGGCGATCGGCCAGCGTCGATTTGCCGTGATCGATATGCGCGATGATGGAAAAATTACGAATGCGTTCGGGGTTCATTAGGGACGTCCAAAGTCTAAAGTCCAAGGTCCAAAGTCCTGTTGCCCGACGTTGTACTACCACCCCAAGCGGGCTGCCCGCGCGGGGACCCCGGGACTTTGGACGTTAGACGGTGGACTAGAATTTAACATAACAAAAGGCGCGCGAAACCGCACGCGCGCCTCAAATACAAAACACCGCTCAGTTGCGCCTAAGCGTTAATCATCTATGTGGGCTTCCACGTATTCGCGCGCGCTCTCGGGTGTGATCACGGAACGAACGAATTCCATATTCCGTAATGCCCATGGGGCGTGGTCTTTCGTGAACTGTTGGTAATCCTCTCCGCTGACGTCTGAGAAGCCGATCTTTTTTAGTACGCGCAGAATCAGAGCGCTGTCCTGAGTCATACCGGCAGCCTGGAAGAGCTTGTGCTTGTCATCGTCGGACATTGACGAGGACTCTCCGGAATCTGAGTTCGAATTGGCGTTCACATTGTCATTTGTGTTCGCGTTTGAGTTGAAATTCGAATTGGAATTGTAGTTGTAGTTGGAATTGCGGTTTGCGTCGTAAAGACCTGGCGCCTTTATCACGCCTGTAACAATCAGCACAACTACAGCGATCACCACCACAATCAAGCCAAGGCAGCCCGCGCCGCCACAACCCAGCGCAATTTTTGCGTTTCTGTTCATAGTCTCCTCATTTGTGCGGAACCGGCTTTTGTCAGGCAAACTACCAGTTTGCGATGCTTTATCGACCGCTTGCCCATTGTCCGCAAACTAACAGTTTGCGTTACGGTTAACAAGTTTTCATCCAGGTAATACAAGAGTGGAGATAATAGCGCATGTTTTGTTTTGTGTCGTGATGTAACGAACCGTGGCCTGGCAAGACCCACTCGAAATCGTACTCCGCCAGTCTGGTCATCGACGATATTTGTCTGCTCCACGAATACCAGTTGGGGACCCCGCACGCCCGCGCTCCCAGCAAATCACTTGAGCTTTCCTCGGGTCTGCAGCACTCATCGCGGGCGAGACGACAAGTTCCGCCTGCTTGCTTACTTATCCCTCTCTGACTAAGATTTCGCTTCGCTATCCATGGCGTTTCACTTCCAACCTGAACTTTCTGGAGAATCATGATGCGCACTTTCCGCTGTTTACTAGTTGTCCTTTGCTTTGTCGTGCTGATCGCGTTGACGACCGCGATCTCCAACGCCCAGGAACCTGCTGGTGCGAAGACGGCAGAACTCATTCCTGCGACCAGCGACATCTCGGTGGGTCAAAAGGTGAAATTTACGGTGCTGGTCAAAGACGCAGCGGGAAACAAAACCAGCGCGCCGGCGACCGCCTGGTTTGCGGCCCCGTTTGATCTGGCGGCGGTTGATGAGTCGGGTATGGTTTCATTTTTTAGTCCGGGAGAAGTGCTCGTAGGCGCCATGGTTAGCGGCAAGTCGGCGTTCACAAAAGTGATGGTAAAGGTTGGACCCGTCGCGCGAATTGATGTCGAGCCAGTGAAAACTCCGCTGGTAGTAGGTGCAAATACAAGGCTCGCAGCGACCGCTCGTGGCTCTGAAGGAAATCCGCGCCACGACGCCGCCATAACCTGGACCTCCAACCAACCCGAAGTAGCGACCGTAGACGCAGCCGGCGTGGTGACGGCAATCGCTCCGGGGCAGGCGACGATTAGCGCGTCTTCCGGCAGCGGCAAGGGCAATGCAGAGGTGACGGTGGTCAAGAACACCCTGACCGGGTTATCCATCGATCCGAGATCCAAAACGGCGCGGACCGGAGACGTGGTGCGGTTTAATGTTCATGCAACCAGCGGCCAGGCAGATAACAACGCAGTACGCTGGACGGTAAGTGGGCCAGCAGCCACGATTGATTCGGATGGCGGCTTCGTCGCGGATCTGCCGGGCGCGTATGTAATCACTGCCGCGAGTGGGCCGCAGGAAGCCATTGCTTCGGTGGTCGTGACTCCGCGCAATGCGGAACGCAACATTCAGGTGGTTGGTCGCGCGCCGATCAAAGATTTTGAGGCGGCGGAAGAATGGCTAATTGGAAACTACGCCTACCTTTCAACCATCTCCGACATGTTTCTCGTCTATGACATTTCAGACCCCACGCATCCGACACTTACAGACACCGTCAAAGTCGATGCGCGGCTCATCAATGATATTTCCACCACGGCAGACGGCAAGATTCTGGTGATCTCGCGAGAAGGCGCTTCGAATCGCAAAAACGGCATCGCCTTTTTCGACACCTCCGACCCGGCTCACCCGAAGCCAATTTCAGAATATACGGAGACCGTTACCGGCGGCGTGCACAGTGCGTTTGTTGACGGTCATTACGTTTATCTGACGGATGACGCCACGGGTTCAATGCGCGTGATTGATTTCGGCGATGTGAAGAATCCGAAAGAGGTGGCACGTTGGGAATTTCCCAGCGCGGTAGCGACAACAATTACTAACGTTGAGGGCGACCGGACAGTTGTTGGTCGCTACCTGCATGATTTGCAAGTCAAAGATGGTTTGGCTTATCTCGCCTATTGGCGCGATGGCCTGGTAATTCTCGACGTCGGTAATGGCATGAAGGGTGGCAGCCCGGAACATCCGCAGTTAGTCAGTCAGCTACGTTTCAATCATTACGAGCTTTACGGTAACGGCTGGCTCGCAGGAACCCATTCAGTCTTTCGTTACAAGAATTACGTTTTCGTCGGCGACGAAGTCTTCCCGCCGATTTTTGACATTCACGATCGCAAGCGGATTCCGGTGCGCGGCGTGGTTCATGTAGTAGACGTGGCCGACATAAACAACCCACGGAAGGTTGCTGAATATCCAGTACCTGAAGCCGGCGCGCATAACATGTGGGTCGACAACGATGTGATGTACATGGGTTATTACAACGGCGGCGGGCGCATCGTCGATGTTTCAGGAGAACTGCGCGGCGATCTCTACCGGCAGGGTCGCGAAATCGGTCGACTCTGGGCGGGAGATCCGCAGGGCTTTCGTCCAAATTTGCCGTTTACCTGGGGCGCGCAGCCACACAAAGGACTGATCTATTTCAATGACGTGCATAGCGGCATCTGGGTCGTGAAGGTTGGTGAGCTGACGGAGAAAGGATCTACAACCGCGCCCGGGCAGTGAAGAAGGAGCAGGAGGCAGGGAACACTCAATTCCCAGTTGTTCCTGGAGAAGGTTCGCAAATCAGCTAAGCAAGGATTCTTGTGCTCAGCCAATCCGTCTCAATTCGAGTCTCACTTACACCCAACCATCCATTCAGACATACTCCCTTTGAAGGATAGTCGGCACTTTCCAACTTGAGGGAGCGTTCCAATGATCACTTTGCCTGGCTTCAGGGATTTGAAGGCATATCAACTGGCATTCAGATTGGCAATGATTATCTTCAATGAGTCAAAGAAGTTTCCGTCTGAGGAGAAGTATTCACTTACCGATCAGATCCGTCGTGCGTCTCGAAGTGTTGCGGCGAATATTGGCGAGGGCTACCGAAAGAAACAGTATCCCAAGATGTTTGCTAGTAAAATGACTGATGCGGACGGAGAGGCCACAGAGACTCAAGTATGGATAGATTTCGCCAATGAGTGTGGCTATCTGCGAACGACTCTACAACAAGAATTGCAGAAGGGGTATGAAGGGCTTGGAAGGATGTTGGGTGGTATGATTAACCATCCGGAGCGCTTTAACCATTGACCTTCCGGTTTCAAGAGTCGCCGCGTCCTGCTCCTGCGTCCTGCTCCTGCGTCCTGCTCCTGCGTCCTGCGTCCTGCCTCCTGCCCCTGATTCTACAGTCCGAATTCCCCGATCAACCGATGCAGATAAGAGCGGCTGATCCCAAGGCGTTTCGCGGCTGCCATTTTATTCCCGCCTTCGGCGTCGAGTGCGCCGACTATTAATTGTTTCTTCAACGCTCTAACCGCACCTTCAAAAGTCTTTTCATTGGGTACGCCGTCAGCCGGCAAAATCTTGAGCATCTTTTCCGGCAGAAACTCGAGTCCGAGCTTGGGCTGGCGATCCAGGAGAACCAGTCTCTCCATCAGATTTTCAAGTTCGCGAACGTTGCCGGGCCAGTCATACTCGTGGAGAGAGTCGATCAACTCCGCACCCAACTGCGGGGTTGGGCGGCCATGTTTTTCGGCAGCTTTGGCCGCAAAGTGCGCCGCTAAACCTGGGATGTCTTCCCGGCGCTCGCGCAAAGGCGGCAACACTAAAGGCACGACGTTTAGCCGGTAGAAAAGATCGCGTCGAAAACTTTTGAGATTAACTTCGCCTTCCAGGTCACGACTGCTGGCGGCGATCAGGCGAATGTTCACGGTTAAGGTCTTCGTACCCCCTACCCGTTCGAACGCACGTTCCTGCAAAACCCGCAGCAGCTTTACCTGAACGTTAGGCGACAATTCGACAATTTCATCGAGAAACAGAGTGCCGCCGTCAGCCAACTCGAATCGGCCCATTCGCGCGTACGCTGCTGAAGTAAATGCGCCTTTCTCGTGGCCAAACAATTCCGATTCAATCAAAGTCTCGGACAATGCCGCGCAACTCACCGCAATGAAGGGGCGGTCAGCGCGTTGGCTTTCTTCATGAATAGCGCGCGCCAGCATTTCCTTTCCGGTTCCGTTTTCACCGACGATCAAAACAGTGGCACTGGTGTTGGCAACCGCCTGAGCTTGCTTGAGTGTCTTCTCTAACGATTGGCTCAAACCAATCAAGCGGCCAAATCCTCTGGCACCCACCAGCTCGTCATGTAAACGCGCGTTCTCAACTTCGAGCCGGCGCATGCGAGCCGCTTGATTGACGATGTGAAGCACCTCGGCGCCATCGAGCGGTTTTTCAAAGAAGCCGTAAGCGCCACGCTTAACTGCCTCGCGGGCTGCGCTCTTCTGGTTGGTCCCGGTGATCACGACAACCTGCGCTGGAGGATCGGCGGCACGGGCGGCTTCGATAATTGCGAGTCCCTCGCTCATGTCTTCAAGCCGGGGCGGCAAGTGCAGGTCGCTGACCACCACGTCGACAGCCTCCTGTTGCATCAGCTTTACGGCTTCGGTGCGGCAAGCCGCTTCCAACACGCGATAGTCAGAATTGAGCGTCCAGACGAGTCCGCGACGAACCGACTCATCATCATCTATAACGAGGACGGTTTCTTTGAGTCGAGCTTCCCCGGATTGGCTTGGTTTACTCATCTCGTCGAGCTTCTTTCAACAAATGCGAGCGCACTCAGAAACAATTGGAATTGCTGGATTAGATTAACTGTGAGACTGATTATGCGGCCCGTTTTCGCCGCGCTTGTTGATGTTGGCTGATGGCAGCACCACCTTAAATGTCGTACCAGCACCCTCTCGGGAATCGACGCTAATTGATCCGCCGTTGGCTACAACTACCTCACGGCAAGTGTAGAGCCCGAGACCTACGCCGCGCTTCTTCGTGGTAGCAAACGGATGGAAAAGTTTTTCTTCGATGAATCTCTGGCTCATCCCTTCGCCCGTGTCGCTGACGCTGAAGAACGGTTTGCCCTCATCAGTCGTGCCCGCGACTATGCTCAACGTACCGCTCTTTCTGGTCATTGCTTCACGCCCATTGATGACCAGATTCTCAACGACCTTTTCCATTCTTTCCAGATCGACCAACGCGAAAAGGCTTTCCGGAAGCTCAGTCTTGATCTCATGTTTGTCACTCACAGGCTCGGCGGTCATTGAGATTACCCGTCGCAACATCGGAACCAGGTTCACCGGCTGCGGCCGCTTATGTTCGCCGCTCAGCGTAGCTACCGGATTACTCAAACGTGCCACCAATGCTCTTAAGTTGTCAGTACAACCGGTAAGAGATTTCATGGCGTCTGCGCGAAAGTCCTTGTTGTCGAAGTGGCGCTCCATGTTTCCAACAGTTAGTGACAAGGCTTCAATGGCGTTTTTCAAGTCGTGAGTGAGTAACGCGGATAAGCGGACGAAGGATTGAAACTGTCGGCTCTCAGCCTCGCGCGCCAGCTGATCTCGAAGTTGTTTAGTCATCAAACCCAGGTTCTCTGCAAGCGGCCGCAGGTCGTCGCTCGAGTGCAATTCAATGCCTTGGTCAAGTTCTCCCCTGGCAATTGCTTCGACGCTTTTACTGACCCGCTCAATGCCGCGCGCCTGATGCCCCCATTGGCGTGACAGGATCCAGCCCGACAGCAAGGCCAGCAGCACAGCCGCCACCAGTCCAACCCAACCATTCTCCCGTGTATCGGCGAGCAAGTGTTCAAAGTTTGAGTTTGTAGCAGCGTTCAGTTGCTTTTGTTGGGCCGCAAAGAGTTGCGTAAATGGATCCTTGCTCTCAAGCACCTTGAGTTGCTGCTCCCGCTGCAGGGCCGCCTGAGCGATTCGCCGGCCGTTCCAATAGTCGATTAATCCGAGCAGGAGCAGCGGCAGCAGGCATAGACTCAGAAAAGTGAGAAACAGTTTAGGGCGGCTAAACAAAGTACAGCTCCCTGCAAGGAATCTGGCAGCGAGATATTAACGCATGGAAGTGATTTAACTCTAATTATTAGCCGGGAGGTTAGCTGGCGCGCTGAAGAGGTCGGAATTGGCTTGGCACAAAGAGTAGCTTGTTCAGTCCGTGAAACGGACGACGGATAATAGCCCACCGATTTTATCGGTGGGATCTAAACAGAATAATCTCTGAGTCCGTGCAGCGGACGGCTGAATGACAGTCGCGAGATATCGGTTTTTCAGCCGTCCGCTGCACGGACTTAGGGTCTTCGAGATTCAGGTTCCCAGCACTAAAGGTGCTGGGCTACTTTCATTCGTCCGCTATCGCGGACTAGGCAAATAACTTTTTTGTGCAGCTATCGAAACGAGTGATCCGCGGCTGGGTTATTGGGCTGGTATTCGGCCAAACTGAGCGAGCAGCGGCTGAAGCAATTCCACGATATGGCCATGGGAAACGCCATTGCTGGCAATCACACCGTTGCGATTCTGCACGTCGGCCTGGTTGTAGCGGAGCGGACGCCCGAACAAATCTGTGATTCGACCACCCGCCTCGGTCAGGATCACTTCCGGAGCGCAGGTGTCCCACTGTTTTGTGCGCGCCGAAAGATGTACATAAAGATCGCATTGCTGCTCGACGATTAAGCCCACCTTAATGCCAACCGAGCCACGAAGCACTTTTTCTTTTAAGCCAAACGCCTGAAGAACTTTGTCCATTCGTGGGCTGGGATGTGATCGACTTGCCGCCAGACGCATCGTCGAAATTTCACTATGATCAGATACTCGGCCTCGCTCCGGTTCGAAATCGGGTCGCTCGATCCACGTGCCGTTACCGCGAACTGAGTGATAGAGCACTCCGGTTAAGGGCTGGTAAACAACCCCGAGTACGGGTTCACCGTTTTCAGTTAAGCCAATCTGTACTGCGAAGTCGCCGTTGCCTTCGATGAAGCCGGTGGTGCCGTCGAGCGGGTCGATCATCCAAACGCGCGACTTGTCGAGGCGGTGAGAAGTGTCGATAGATTCTTCCGCCAGAATGCCATCGTTGGGAAACTCCTGGCGCAATCGCTCCACGATGATTTCGTTTGCGAGCCGGTCAGCCTGGGTAACCGGCTCGCTATCATCTGCGCCGGCCTTCTGCTGGATGTCGAGCGGGCCTTCGTAGAGATCGAGAATAGCCGCGCCAGCTTCGCGCGCGAGTTCGAGGGCGACCGAGAGCTCTCGTTGATAAGTCTGAGGTTTAGTAGGTTCGCTCATAAAAAGCATTCAACCAGCCTGCGGTAGCAGGCGGCAGCATAAAGCCCAGGGTGGAGCGAAGCGTAACCCTGGGTAACGGACAAAAAAATCTTTCAAGCCCGTGAAACGGGCGACAGCGGTTTGAGTCGGGTTGTCTGTCGCCCGCTTCGCGGGCTAGGTCATCAAAAATGCCGCAACCCAGGGTTCCGCTTCGCTTCACCCTGGGCTTTACTCTTCCGCCCGCTCCGCAGGCTCGTTGAAGGCTTTCTCTCAAGATCTCTTCATAGTTCGTGCCGCTTCGCGAATCATCCGCCTACCGTAGGTGCCGCTTCGCGAATGATCTCTAGAGTCTCATCAATGTCGGCGCGCGTAGTGCGAAAGTTTGTGATGCACGCGCGTAGTGCAAACTTTCCGCGGATGGTTGCGCTCGACAGGTACGCGCGCCCGCCGCGCTGGACG
>JBOGOP010000242.1:0-8842 GCA_050747225.1 Pyrinomonadaceae bacterium | reverse complement strand
CCGGGCGATGCCGAAGACGATAGTGAAGGACTTCCTGCGGCTATGGAGTTGCTGTTGTTAACAGGCTGCGTTGCGCAACCTGCGGCAAGAGTCGAAAGGGCAATGATTAGCCCGAGTGTTGTGTTTTTGCCAGTTCTCATTTTGAATTGCCTCATCACTGATATTTGCTCTTGCCGTCTTCTTTCGTTGCCCCTGATTCGTTTCCTATTTTGTTTTGCTCACGGCCTTGGCAGTAGGCGAAGCCGACGCAGCAGGCGACGGACTCGCTGCCGGACTTGGATTGTTTGCCGGGGGCGCAGCAGTTTCACTGGCGGGCGAAGAAGTTGTCGCCGGCGATGACGTTGTGGTGGCTGGGGAGTTTGTGTTGGCGGCCGGTTCACAAGCTGCTGCAAACGCGATGACCAGAACTGTCGTAAGCAGAAGCGCGGTGCGGGTGATCATTTTTGGATTACTCATTAGTTTTGCCTCGTTAGAACAGAATTGAAAAAGCGGGATGATGATTGCCCGCACCTCAATTTGTAACAACGGGCGTTCCCACACCTCTGCACGCGGAGTCTCCCCTCGGGCCAGACAGAAACCCTCGTTCCCAAAAGAGTAGTTGCACGAAGTAGTACAAGGCCCATTACTTCAACAGCAGGGGAGAACGAAATCGCACGAGCGTCTTGGTATCGTCTGCTGCTTCGATTTCAAGGGCACCGTTCGCTATCTGCGCATTTTGTTCAAACCAAACGTGCGAGGGACTGACGACTGTATGACTAAGGTGGTCTTCCGGTGTCGTCCCAAGACTGATTGCTATTGCTTCCAATTCGCTACCGTCCGATGCCAGCGTCACACCTTCAAGCGGCAGGTCATGCGCCTCTTCTTGTGCTCCAACTTCCGGGCCAAAGACTTCCAGCGTTGCCAGCCAACCTTGATGCTGTTGGTTGAAGGTGTCGAAAAAGGACGTCCATTCGTTACGCGGAATTTCTCTTGTTTCCATAGCTTTTGCCTTTCTGTAATACTCCAATCCGCCCAAAGCCAGCAGGCACACCACTGGCATTGGGCTCAGTTGTTCAGGGTGTCGCGGTTCGCGCCTTCTCGCGATCTGGAACAAGACGCAAACTGGTCACCTCAGTGTTCTGTCGGGCTCTTTTTCTTCCGAAATACATGCATTGCAATCGGGACTGTGCTGGCGAGTCCAGTTAAGAACAGCAACCAGCCCAGGGCCTTCCGTCGCTCTTGCTTGAGTTTGTCTGCGACCAGCAATCCCGCGCCGAATCCTATCGCGCCCCTCGTTGCCGCAATCAGCGCGAGTTCCGGTATGGTCACCGTCTTAGCCTCTGAAATTTTCACTCTTCCTCCTTACTTTACCACCAGAGTTTTTCGGGAACTAACGAGCCGCAGCCGATGCTGCCGCGCTGGGTTGCGACACCTCCTTCACAACTTCTCCGGCAACTTTCTTTTTGCCGTGCAGTGCAAGGTCAGCAAGCGCTACGATCCCACACACGGCGCCGCTATCATTGACGACCAGCACGCGACGAATGCGCTTCTCTTCCATCATCGCGCCACACTCTTCAACCGACAAATCGGGAGTGACGGTAACCACAGGTTGGCTCATACAATCGGCAGCCTTCTTGTCGAGCGGATTGATCCCCTTGGCAACTGTTCGGCAAACAATGTCGCGGTCAGTCACCACGCCCGCGGGAATTTCGCTCTGATTGTTTTCGACTACCGGAATCTCTCCGCAATCGTTGTCCACCATCATCCTCGCCACCTCTTGCAAACTAGTGTCAGGTGTACAGCAAGCCGGATTGGCGGTCATCACTTCTCTTACTTCCATCGCTTTCTACCTCCAGGCTGAAATTAAGAACTGTTATCAATTACAGGTGGCAAAATCACCGCCTGCAACTGCCGGAGATGCCTCCTGCACTCGAGGAGGTGATTGTGCCCCTCGCTAACCTAAGAAAACTGGCAACTTGAATAAATGAGACAACAAGTAGCGTGCCAACAAACTCCGGCTCTTTCGCGGGGCGTTGAGGCGCGGTACCACGGCTGTTTCCGCCGAGATGTATCGATGAGTTAGTAAGTTGTACGAGAAAGCTGTCGCAATTCAAGACAGTCTCAGAACCCTAATTGGATTTGAGTGGAAGTTGGAAAACGTCGATGAGCAGCGTCGACTTGTTAGAATAGCTTGCAATCAAACTCGATCATTATGTCGTCTTACTCGCGCAGCAATGGGTAAGGGTTGATATTAGTGCCTTCCCAGTAACGCTTAGGATCGGCCACGATAGCAATTGAAAAATGGAGGTGAAAATTCCCCGCGCCGGCATTACCCGTGTCGCCAACATAACCGATGACCTCGCCTTGTTTCACAAACTTTCCTTCAACAAGACCGTCGGCGTAGCGTTCCAAGTGAGCGTAGTAGAAAACAAGCTTTCGGTTGGTGCTGAGTTGATAGATGGTTATGCCCCCGCGTTCACTCTGAAAGAGTTTTATGTTCTCGCCCTCGGCCGCGGCGAGGACTGGAGTTCCGGCGGGTGCAGGAATATCGATGGCATCGTGGATCCGTCCCTCTGAGCGCGCATCAGCGAAGGTGTCCAGCAACTGTTCTCGTTTTACCCCGGCCACTGGGATGATCAGTTTCAGTGTGCCAACAAAACTATCGTTGGGCGGTTGAGGTGGCGAGGAAGTTTGATCGGCTTGAGGTGGCGGCGTTTCTGCAGCAGAAGGCGCGGCAGTCGCCGGGGTTACCGGCATGGCGGGGGAGCCTCCTGGAGTTGGAGCGCTCGCCGATTCATGAGCGAGATTCGTTATTGGCGTCCGTGGATCCGACTGTCGCACGCGCCACCGGATTAGAACAGCAAGGCCCGCAACCGTCACCACAACGATCAGCAGCACTCGCAAACGCGCCCATCCTGTTACTCCAAGCGCCACGAAAACTACCTTTGCAGGCCCAGCGGCAACAGCGGCCGGGGCGCGGTGCCATCAAAAAACCAACTCGCGCCAACGCGCAGGCGATGATGCCAGGTTGGTAAGCGCGCAGTGTAAAGCGCGAAGCGTGCCTGCCGCGCCAGTGGCCCTCCAAAGGCTTTGCCGCCGACCAGCACTGCAGCCCGTTCCGTCCCCAAACTGACTGCTTCTCCCAGTTCTTCAAAATGCTTTGCCTGCAATTCGTTTCCCGAGAGAAGCGCTTTGATGTTGCCGGCAACGAGGTGGGCTTCCTGAAGCGCAAGTTGTGCCGTGCCCGCTAGAGTCGGGGTGGCGTCTTTGTAAAAGGCGATGTCTCCGAGTGCAAAAATGTTTTCGTGGGAGTGTAGTTGCAGTGTGGGATTGACGATGATTAACCCTCGGTTAGTTTTCTCGACCGCGAAATTTTCTATCAGGGGATTCATGCGAACTCCGCCCACCCAAACCACTGCCGCCGTATCAATCTCCGTTTGCGCTCCATTATGTTCAAACACGAGTGTCCGTTCGGTAACACTGACTACGCGAGTCAAGGTGTGAACTTCAACCCGCGATTCGCGCAGCGCTTGTTCGACGAAGGTGCGGATGTCTCCGCCCATACCGGGCACAAGCTTGTCGCCCATCTCAATGATCAGCACGCGCGGTTCTCCGTTGAGCGCCCGCCGCTCAAACGCGTCGCGCAGCAAGTCCGCCATTTTGGTCGAGAGTTCCACGCCGCTGGCGCCCGCGCCCACTACCGCAAAAGTCAGCGCGCGTTGCGTGTCTTGTGGAGGCAAATCCGGAGGCACATGATCCAGCGCGTCAACCATTCTCTGACGGAGCTTGTCTGCATGAGAAATCTTGCGGAAAGGAATCGCATGTTCCGCGGCGCCGGCAACGCCTGCGAAATTGGAGACACCGCCGACAGCGAGCACCAGCACGTCATATTGGAGAGGTTCCCGCCGTTGTTTTAGCTTCACCGCCTGGGCCGCAAGGTCAACCTCGGTAACCTCATCGCGGACGACGTTGACGCTTTCGTCGAGTAACTCCTTATAGTTGGGCGCAATGTGCCATTCTTCTACCTCGCCGCTCAGATACTCATAAAGCATCGGCGTGAATAGAAAATGATCCGCATCAGTTACGAGCGTAACCTCACAGCCAGTTCCCAAATCAAGAGCGGTGAAAAGCCCGCCAAAGCCGCCGCCGACAATAACGACCCGTGCTTTCTTGTTGTCCATCTATTCGAGCCCCCTGTTTCAGGGAAATGGTAACAGACTCAAGGCATCAGGCGAATTCGGTCGATGATCGGCCGACGAATCGATCGCCCACCAATTCCGGAGAACACGGACTAGCAAGGCTGGTTAACTTCGGTTTATGATGCTGCACGCTTTAGCCATATCCCTATCGCGTGCCGATCAGGACCCCCGACAGACAATCGTAATCGAGGAGCTCAGTGATGCAGCCAAGGACGCCCCGCCAGTTTCGTGTTTATTACTGTGCTTTATTCACTGTTCTCTGTCTGGTCGGACTGATTCAGGTTTCGACCAACATCTCCTCGTCACATTCTCTGAACCCTGACGGGCATCCGGTTAGCAAAACTTTGAGGAGTGTCGCGATCGGCGCCTCGTATCAGACCGATTCCGCTCCGCTGCTAAATGAAATGAACCGGTTGTTCGTCCAGGGTCCAGCGGACAAGGTTGCAGCGCGAGTGTTAGCGGATACGACCGATGGCAAGAGTACTTCCGTTGTTATCCTGCTTGCCGATCAGGCCGACCTTAGCGCTGCATATGAGATGAAGGACCAGGACGCGCGCGGTTGGTATGTTTACAACACGCTCACGCAGCATGCCGCTCGCACTCAGGTAGGCCTCAAGGACTTTCTGAAATCCGCGGGAGTCAACTACCAATCATTCTGGGCAGCAAACATGATTGTCACCACAGCCGATCGCTCGTTGGTTGATAAGCTTGCCGCTCGCGCAGACGTGGCGCGGGTCGACTCAAACGCGCCGGCGCGCTGGATCGAGGATCCTGTTATAGAAAAATTTGGTGTTGCGACACGCGAGGTCAATGCCCCCACGGCAGTGGAGTGGGGTGTGACGAATGTTAACGCGCCGGCAGTTTGGGCGCTCGGTTTCACTGGTCAGGGTATGGTGGTAGCCAACGAAGATACCGGCATGCGTTGGAGCCACAACGCGCTGAAGCCCAGGTATCGCGGCTGGGACGGAACTACCGCCGATCATAATTTCAACTGGCACGACTCCATTCACAGCGGCGGCGGCAGCTGTGGCGCCAACGCACTCGCGCCTTGCGACGATCAGGGGCATGGCACACACACCACTGGCACAACGGTGGGCGATGACGGCACCGGAAATCAGGTTGGTGTAGCTCCCGGAGCGAAGTGGATCGGTTGCCGCAACATGGATCAGGGGAACGGCACGCCGGCCACGTACACCGAATGTTTTCAGTTTTTCATCGCGCCGACTGATCTGGCCGGCAACAACGCCAACCCCTCCCTGCGTCCGCACGTAATCAACAACTCGTGGGGTTGCCCTGTCAGCGAAGGTTGTGTCACCGGCGGCGAGCTGGAGACGATCGTCAACAACACCCAGGCGGCAGGCATTTTCGTGGAGGTTTCGGCAGGCAATTCCGGACCAGGCTGCTCGACGGTTGCCGATGCGCCGGCAATGTACAGCGATTCGTTTTCGACGGGGGCGATTGACATCACCAACACGCTGGCGGGTTTCAGCAGTCGCGGGCCCAGCACCTTTTACACGCCGAATATACTGAAACCAAATATTTCGGCTCCGGGTGTAAACGTCCGCTCAACAACACGCACCACCGATACCAGCTTCGGTAATCTTAGCGGGACCTCGATGGCCGGGCCGCACGTGGTAGGTGTCGTAGCGTTACTTTGGTCAGCGCGTCCAGCCTTAGTGCGCAATATCGCGCTGACCAAGCAGATCCTGCAAAACACTGCAAACCCGGGGGTGATACTGGCTGCGACGCAAACGTGCGGCGGCACGCCATCGACGCAGATACCAAACAACTCCTTCGGCTACGGACGTGTGGACGCCCTAAACGCATACAACGTGTCGGCGCCAACCGCATCCACGGCTAGAATCAGCGGCCAGGTGACGACGTCAGCCGGCCAGCCTTTGGCGGGCGTGACTGTGCAGATGAGCGGTGGAGCTGCACGTAAGACGATCACGGACAGTAATGGGAACTACATCTTCGAGAATGCCGATACCAACAAGTTCTATACAGTTACTCCATCACGCCTGAATTATCATTTTAGTCCGACGAATCGTTCCTTCTCGCTCGTTGCAAATACGACTGATGCGGCCTTCACTGCCACTGCGGAAGCGGATCCAAGTGGCAATGTGATTGACACCGCTGACTACTTTGTCCGCCAGCACTATCTGGATTTTCTGGGACGTGAGCCTGACGAAAGCGGGTTTACGTTCTGGAGCGACCAGATACTGTCATGCGGTTCCGATATGATTTGCGCCGAGCGTCGCACAATAAATGTCTCCGCGGCTTACTTCCTTTCGATAGAGTTTCAGCAGACAGGCGGCCTCGTCGATGGACTTTATCGAGCGAGCTATAGCCGTCGGCCAATGTATGCTGAGTTCATCCCTGACACGGCAATAGTTGGACATAACGTGGTTGTCGGCACAGCTGATTGGGCGCAGACTCTGGAGGCGAACAAACAGGCATTTGTGGCCGCCTGGGTCGAGCGTCCGGATTTCCGGGCAGCTTACGACGGACTCGGCAACGCAGCTTTTGTTGACACGCTGATTGCCCACACCTTAGCAAGCTTCAATGGCGACCGCGATGCACTGGTTAATGCGCTGAACGGGGCGAC
The DNA here is from genome assembly GCA_050747225.1 of Pyrinomonadaceae bacterium. Lineage (GTDB taxonomy): Bacteria > Acidobacteriota > Blastocatellia > Pyrinomonadales > Pyrinomonadaceae > PSRF01. The sequence continues at coordinate 2,056 of JBOGOP010000242.1, read as the reverse complement.
GATGACGCGCGCGGGCGTGTTGCGTCAAATCGCCGAGAATGACGGTTTCAGGCAGGCGAAAGCTAATCAGATGTTCGTGATGATGGAGTATTTCGGCTATCTTCGTCGCGATCCGGATCCCGACGGCTACGCATTCTGGCTGAATAAGCTAAATCAGTTTGGCGGCAACTTCGAACAAGCTGAGATGGTCAAGTCGTTTATCGTTTCGGGCGAATATCGCGACCGCTTCCCGCAGTAGAACAGGGGCAGGAGGCAGGAGCAGTCGGCAGGGCGCGCCTCAACCCGCAGGGTTATGCAGAAAGTGGCCGGTGGTCGAAAAGAAGCGTAGACCACCGGACCAGGCGCGTGATTGGCGGCACCCCGGAGGGAGGGGTGCAACATCAGTCTTTGGTCTTGCACCTCTTCAAGGTGCGAATCCATTCTTCATTCGTACCAGTGGTCTACGCTTCGCTTCGACCACCGGCCTACTATCTAACAGCCCTTCAGGCTGGTTACCGCCTCTCAAGCACCCTCGCTGGACACCCTCACAGGTGCGTGTTAACTTACTTCGACACTTAATCTTAGCGGTTGCCGTCGTTAGACGGATGTCTGCTGTTCTGGAGGACCATTTTAAGCAGTGCCATTAGCCAAAGAAACGAAAGTACAGATTCTCAGCGATTTTCGCAGCCATGAGACCGATACCGGCTCACCACAAGTTCAGGTAGCTTTGCTCAGCAAGCGCATCAACGAGCTCACCGAACACTTCAAAATCCATAAAAAGGACAATCACTCGCGGCGCGGCCTGCTCAAGATGGTCTCGCAGCGACGCAGTTTGCTCGATTATTTGAAGCGTACAGACATTGAACGCTACCACGAGGTAGTAACTCGTCTTGGCCTTCGTAAGTAAGAGAACGTTAACGACCAGTGTAACCAGAGACTTCGAATCTCAGACTTCCAAAGCCCACGTCTATCGAAGGGCTTGCCCAAGGTGCCGAACGTGACGGCGATACTCCCAAGCAAGCAGACGTGTTCGGCCATAGCGCAACGCACAAAAGGCGGCAGAGCTTCACGGTAAGAGGCTTTGCCGCCTTTGTTGTTATTGCGGCTTCCAGAGTTTTTCCAGACGCTTCACGTGGCGTCGGATCCGGAACGTGGGTCCAAAAATGAGCCCGGGAAAATGTAGCCTGGGATTGAAAATTTATTCCAACCAGCGAGGCGCACGAGACGCTCGCGAGTCTGAGTAGAACTCAGGCAATTGTCCGAAGGAGACAAAACAGATGACAGTTAAGAAATACCTCAAAGAGTCGATAAAACTGGGCGATAAGGAATTGACGGTCGAGACTGGCCGGGTCGCCAAACAAGCAGATGGTTCTGTTGTTATTCAATATGGTGACACGATGCTGCTGGTCGCCGCTGTAGGCGCGCCTCATACCAGGGAAGGCATCGACTTTTTCCCGCTTACGGTTGAATATCGTGAAGCAAACTATGCCGCCGGCCGCATTCCCGGTAACTACTTCCGGCGCGAAGGAAGGCCAACTGAGAAAGAAACACTGACCAGCCGCTTGATCGATCGGCCGTGCAGACCATTGTTTGCCGAAGGCTACAAAAACGAGACGCAGGTAATCGCCAGCGTCATTTCCGCCGACCCCGACAACAATCCAGACGTCATAGCAATAACCGGCGCTTCATGCGCGCTTTACCTCTCCGACATCCCTTTCATGAACCCGATCGCCGGCGTGCGTATCGGACTAATTGAAGGCCGCTACATCGTCAACCCGACCTACGACGAAACCCGCGAGTCGCGTTTGAACCTCATTGTTGCCGGCACGGAAGAAGCCATCGTGATGGTTGAGGCAGGCGCGTCGGAAGTTTCGGAAGAGATCATGGTCGAGGCCTTGATGCTCGCGCACAAAGAGATCAATCGCCTGTGTCGCTGGCAGAAGGAATTGTACAAAGCGCTCGACATTCAGAAGCGGGAAGTGGTTGCACCAACTCTGGACGAAGAAATGCTGGGAGAGATTCAAAGAAACTATGGCGACCGTCTACGCGCCGCTATGGACACGACCAACCAGGAGAA
>JBOGOP010000241.1:0-8850 GCA_050747225.1 Pyrinomonadaceae bacterium | reverse complement strand
GCTATAAACATTGTGCTCCTACGGAGCTGGTTCACTCGCGGACTAATATGGAACAGGAAGTTAAAATTCATATTCCTCGTCGCAGACTAACACTCAAGCGGCGGCTCGCGTACGCCGCGATTATCTATATAGCTTTTCTCGCAGTGCTTGCCGCAGTCGAAATCGGTACGCGGCTGACGATGGCGCATGTTTCGAGTCTCGATCTATTTGTCGTCACCATGCAGCAGAAAGCGCAGGTGGCTGACGAGAAGCAGTCAGGCATCTTTGAAGGCGATCCGCTTTTGCTCTGGAGACTCAAACCAAACCTCGATCGCGTCTATTGGGATTTCACGATTCTCTCAACCAATGCCGAACACCTTCGCTCGGAGCATGTGAGCGAAACTGTCGGAGCCAGGCAACCCGGGACGACTCGCATTGTTTGTCTTGGCGATTCCGTTACCTTTGGTTTCCGAGTGCCGGTGGTCTGGCCGGACAAGCCGACAGAATATTCTCCTGATTGGCTGCCTTACCCGATGTTGCTTGAAAAGCAGTTGCGCGCGGCCAATCCTGACCGAAAAATTGAAGTAGTGACGATGGCCGTGCCGGGTTACACCAGTCATCAGGGACTCGCCTGGTTGCGACGCGACATAGACGAGTTGCAGCCGGATCTACTGATTGTGAGTTTTGGTTGGAATGATACCAGCTTCAGCGACGTGCCGGATCGCGAGGCCATTCGGACAAATTGGTCAGCGGTCGGCGTGCGCTGGCTGGTTGATCACAGCCAGGCCTTCGCGCATGCTACTCGCTGGCTGCGAGTAAGGGAAGCAAACAAACAGACTCAGAACAAGCCACACAACGTCCGTCCAGGGCCTCGCGTGTCGCAGCAGGAATATCTCAGCAACATGATTGCCATCCAGGAGCTGGCCCGCCAGCGCGGCGCCGCTGTGATGGTTATTGCTGCGCCTTATCGTGATCATGACCCGGGAGCGCCTGAGGCCGACTTCATGTTGCAGTACCGCGTTGCGTTGGGAACGACGATGCGACAACGAGGAGTTCCCTTTCTTGAAATCCCGGAGTTGACGGAGGCGGCTTATCCTTCTAACGAGGGTTGGTTTGGCGAGCGCATCCATCCGAACCACATGGGGCACCGTTTGATGGCTTCGGAGTTGTTGAAGTTGATCAGTGCGACTCACAACCTCAGTGACCTGAAGATTCCCGAACTGGTACCTTGACGAGGCCTGATGGGCCGGTAGTCAATAGCCATGCCCGTTAGGGCGTGGGGGCAATGTTCGTGAGAAGTCTTGAGGCCCTGAGGGCCGGCACTCTACACGGACCCACATCAGTTGGTGCCGCACCTTCGGCGCTCCTTATCATTAAGTTTCCGATCCACGCCCTGACGGACGTGGCTATTGAATACCAGCCCTTCGGGCCTAAACTAAAGTCTTTCGAACATGTAATTGAGGCGGAGCGAAAAACTATGAGTTTGAAACAACAGGTGATTTCTGATCTGACGGCGTCGATGAAAGCGCAGGACGCGCCGCGCACGTCAACGCTGCGAATGGTGAAGGCCGCGGTCATGAATCGCGAGATCGAAAAAGGCGGCGAGATGGACGACGAGGAAATGATGAAGCTGCTGCGCTCGCTCGTCAAGCAACGTCGCGATTCAGTTGAGCAGTATGAGAAGGGCGGGCGACAGGATCTCGCCGACAAGGAAAAAACTGAAATCGACGTCATCGAAGCTTACCTGCCGCAAGCAGCTTCGCGCGAAGTAATCGAACAGGCGATCGACACCGCGCTGGCCGAGACCAGCGCGACGTCAATGAAAGACATGGGCCGCGTAATGAAAGCCGTCCAGGCGACACTTGCAGGCAAGAATGCAGACGGTCGCCTGGTGAGCGAGTTAGTTAAAACCAAACTGGGTTCTTAACTTCCAGCCTACCCACTAACGCTGACGAATAGCTCAAGCTTTTGCTGCCCAAAGGCCGCGTTCGTATTTGTCTATTTGTAGGTAATAGCAATTTCTGGTTTAGCGCCGAGACTGGTGTTGGCGTTTAGGTTGTTGCTATCAAATACGACAACATTCTGCGAGTTTCTGACCACAATCTGCGTTATGTGTTTATTCTGCTTGTGCTTGAATTTGCCGGTGACGCCATCGTCAAGAGCCAGGCAACCAGCATTGTCCGTCTTGTGATTCGGGCCGCACTGAATCTCCAATGACCCGCCCTTAATAATGATGTCGTCGTCAGCCGGGGCTGGAGGTACGGGACGATTTGCCAGCGCAAACGCGCCGAGGGCCATCACACAAAGAGTGGTGGCGGCTATTATGAGCCAACGTAAATGACGCATTGTTTTTCTCCTTCTGGGGGTGGAAGAACTGATTGAGTAGGACAGACATTCCTGTCTGTCCGTTTGGGAGCAACAAAACACTGAACAGGCACGAATGCCCGTCCTACTGGGAACCGGTCAGTTGATCAAGTTGTTTTCGAAGTCGCTGAATATCCGGGCGACTGAGGTACGACTTATAGTCCTCGCTACCCCAGCGTTGTTCGAGTTTGGAAAACGTGTCTTTGGCCCGCATAGCATACTCGCGTGCCTGGCTTTTGTCGCCTAAGTTTTCGCTGGCTTGCGCGGCAATCAAGAGGGACTGCCACTCCGATTCGAGCTGGCCGAGCCGAGCGAATACCTCCTGCGCCTGCAGCGCATTGCCGACCGCCGCCCTAGAATCACCCGCGATTAGCATGGCCGCGGCGAGGGCGGATTGTGCAGTGGCCAGTAGCGCCGGATCGTTGATTTGCCTGGCCATCTCTAACGCAGCGCTTGTCGTTTGTTTCCCGGCCGCCTTGGCCCCGCCGTAAGACTCTGACAATCCGATCACGATCTTCGCACCGACGGCAGCGTTCTTATATTCCGACCGTGCGGCTTCGACAACTTTCTCAGCCGTAGCTTTGGCGCTCGCATAGTTGTCCTGCATCAGGGCAATCTCGGCGAGGGCGAGCTGGGTTTCGACCGAGAGCCGCTTTAACTCGCCTCCAGGCTTATTGGCAATAGCCGTAGCCTGATCCAAAAGCCCTTTGGCCTCATCAAACCTGCCGAGACGCCCGAGCACTTCAGCGCGACTCGCCAGGTTGTAACCCATGCTCCGTTGGATCCCTTGCGAGCTGTAGATCGAATAGGCCTGATTCAAATGATCGAGGGCCTCAGTAAACTTTTCTTCGCGAATCAGTGCCGACCCGCGCTCCGCGTGCGCCCGAGCTATCAACGACTGATCGTTCGATTCCTTTGTTAGTCGCAGTAGTTCTTCCTGAACCTTGTCGGCCATGACGTAATCGCCCTTTTGCAGATTTGCTCGAGACAGCAGCGCCAGGCAGGAAATTGTTTCCGATCGATAACCCCCCTGCTGATAAAATGCCAGGGCCGGCTCCAGATACTGCACCGCTTCATCAGGCCGGTCCTGTTGTTGGCGGAGACTCGCCATCGACACTCGCGCGCGTGCTTCGTTCCGTCGGTTCTTAAATCGCACGGACGCCTGGAGTGACTGCTCCAGATAATTTTCCGCCTCAGCTTGTTTTCCGCGAATCAAAAAGGAGTTGCCCAGATCCGCCAGACCTCGCGCGCTCAGATTCTCCATGCCATTTGCCTGCGCCAGCTCAACGGCTTGTTTGGCATATTCGGTCGAGCGGGCTGTTTCACCCTGATCAGAAGCAACACTACACAATTGCAACAACGTCTTAATGGTCTGCGCTTTGTTGTCATTGGCGTTGGCCAGGATCAACGCTTGTTCCAGCTCAGTTTTGGCCTCGGAGAGTTTGTTACGTTTATTAAAGAGTGCACCCCGTTGGAAGATTACTTCGGCCCGGCCCTCCATTTTCCCCAGGGCCTGATAGATTGATTCCGCCTGGTTGAACGACTCAAGCGCCTTGTCAGGTTCGCCCTGTTGTCCATACAAAATTCCGAGGCGTAGATAAGCTGTCGCGTACTGTGGGTTTCGCCTGCTCGCATCTTTGTAACTCTCGATCGCACTCTTGAGGTCGTTAGTGTTCTCGTATGCGCGACCCAAATCCACCAGCACAAAAGCTTTTTCGCTTTCAGCGACTTCTCCGACAATCTGTTTGTACAGATCGAGTGCCTTTGCGGAATCCTGGCGGGCTGTGGCCGTAATCGCATCCAGATAGAGACCGTCGAGCCTCGGCATTGCCGCACGGTCAGCGCTGTTCACTTTCAGCAGTTCATCCTTCGCCTGATCAACGTAATCCAACTCCACCAGCGCCTCGGCCAAACGCGCATGGGCTAACATGTAGTCGTCATCAGCCGAGATAGCTCGCTGCAGTGCCTGGCTCGCCTGATAAAAAGCGCCATCTCTCAGCGCCGTGGTTCCAATATCGTGCCAGCGCAGCGCTTCGGCTGGCGGTATATGCGGTTTTGTCCGCACCAGGATGAAGATTACTCCTACGGCCACGACAAAAAGGGCTATGCCAATGAGAATGTGATAGAGAGGAATCCGTGGTCGCTGCAAAATTTGCGAAAGGTTACTGAGCGTCCTGGTCGGGATTTTCGACCCTGATGCTGTGCTGCGCCGGATTAGTGTTTGCCCCGACTTCGCTTCAAGCGAATCCTTGACCGAGTTGAGATCGCTTATCAGTTCTTTGGCCGACTGGTAGCGCTTGGCTGGTTTCTTAGCGAGCGCCTTCATCGTAATGAAATCGAGCTCTCGCGGGACCAGGCTGTTGAGCTTTGAGGGTGGCTTTGGTTCAACGTGGAGAACGTTAGCAGCGATTTCAATAAAACTATTCCCGGCAAAGGGAGTTCGACCGGTAATGGATTCGTAGAGAAGCGTGCCGACGGCAAAGAGATCGCTCCGGCCGTCGACTGTCCCGCCCGTAGCCTGTTCCGGTGAGAGATATGCCGGCGTTCCCAACACCACCCCGCTGCGAGTTTCTGTAGAAAGTAGTGTTTGCGCTTCCGGCCCTGCGCTTTGCCCGAGATCTTTATTCAGTTGCTTGGCAAGTCCAAAGTCGAGCACCTTAACCTGGCCCTTGTCATCAATCATGATGTTTGAGGGCTTGATGTCGCGATGGATAACGCCGCGAGCATGGGCCTCGGTCAGGGCCGTGGCTACGTCGCTGACAATGGTGACGGCGCGCTGAAGGTTGAGTTCTCCCTTCTGCATGAGATCGCTGAGGGGTCGCCCCTTGGCTAGTTCCATAACCAGAAAGGGCCGACCTTCGTCGGTTTCACCATAGTCAAAGAGCGTCGCAATGCCCGGGTGGTTCAACTCGGAGACGGCGCGCGCCTCGCGCAGAAAACGAGCTCGATAGTCATGCGAATCAGAACCTAAGGCGGGAAACTTGATGGCCACTCGCCGTCCCAGATGGGTGTCTTCGGCCAGGTAAACGGTCCCCATACCACCCTCGCCGAGAGGTTCCAGGATTTTGTAATGTGAGACTGTTTCCCCGATCATGGCAGATTGCTGCAACCAACAGTTGCGCGGTCGCCTCTTGTAAAATGGCGGGAACCTCTAACCTGGAAGGCTAAGGACGCAGAATGATTGCAATACGCGCGCATACTACTTCAGTGCAAGAGCCTTTTCAATGATTTCGTGAGAAGGCTTGGCAGGAGGACAGACATTCCTGTCTGTCCGGCGTGTCTAAGGCTTGCCAGTAGAACCGGCATTCGTGTTTGTTCTGATTGTTTTAGGGAACAGCAGGAATGCCGGTCGCACTAAGGCGCTGGAAACACAGCGAAATTGTCCCAGCGGTTTACGAGGCCCATTCCCGGAGAGTCGCTATACAGGCCCGCGCCGCTCGCTGTGGCCAGCAGTTGAATGTTGGTGGAATAAACCAGCCCCGAATCAATATAAACGCTTAGCGCACCGGAACTCTTCGTTGCCACTAGCAACGTTGTCCAACTGGCGGGCATGGCGACGCCGTTGGTGAGGTCAACTCGTTGACCATTCAAGTAATAGCCGACGTGAACTAGCTTGCTGTTTGGATTGCTGCCCGAGTCTGCAGTATAAGCGAAGAAAAAGTTGTTGGCATCAAGGACGCGGAAACTTAAACCAGTGTGAATGCCGCCGCCCCATCGGCCGGTGTAACGGCTGACACGAACATCGACGTCGCCGGTTGCGGAGCCGGTTGGCACCCAGGCTACGGCCGTCGAATTCGCGAGCAGCACTGCGCGCGCATTTAGGATTCCGAAAGGCTGTGGGTTCGCCGGGACCTGATTGGTCTGCCAAACTTGTGCTCCTGCCGATCCACTTTCAGTTGAACTCAAGCCACCCAGACCGCCGAAGGTGTAGGTTGAGTTTGCGCGAGAGAAGGAATCAAAGATCAAAGCTCCGCCTGGCGGGGGCGGGGCAGGCGGAATGTTGGCGGGCGGTGGCGCGGAATTGGTTGCGAAGTTTGGCGCCGAAGGATCGATCACAAACTGCGGCGGCGGACAGCCGTTGCAGTCGAAGATAATTCCCGCAGTCGTTCCGCGCGGAATGCCTTGATGAGCCTGGCCGTTGTAACCGGGCGAAAGATCCGCGACAGTTTGTCCTGAACGGAAGTAATAACTCAGCAGGTTACCGCCCAATCCAAAGACAGTTTGCGGCACGAATGAAGCTTCAACGCCGCCGGGCAAACCTTCGCGCGGATTTGTATCTTCGTAACCGCGAACTTGTGCGATGCGACCATCAAAGTTGCTGTGATCCGAACCGCCAACTAGTAATCGGCCGCCTCCTCCTCCAGGGCCGGGCGTACGACGCGGACCCGAAAATGGCGTCTTACCGGCAGGAACACCGTTGTAATAAGTGATGATGTTCTGCCCATCCCAGCCAACAGCGAAGTGTGCCCACTCGCCAACGGCAGGTCCTACGTCACTGCCAAAATAGTTGTCGAACCTCACGCCGTCGAAAATATTTCCGAGCAGTTCGTAGCGATTGGCTTCGCTTGTATTAAAACTGCCGACGCCGAAAAGCAGTGCATGGGCGCCGCCATAACCGTCTGACAGCATGTAGGTGGCGCCGGCTTGAGGCCCGGGCATCGCCCAAAACTCCCAGAAGAAGTGGCCGAGATCTACGCCCTCCTGCCAGAACGGTCCGTAGTCAACGGTCTTGGGAGTGCCGTCAAATTCAAGTACGTACGAAGGATCAGGAATGGGTACGAGTGTGGCCGCAAAATCTGTAGTGTGGGCGGCGGCTAAATTGTTGAACTGACCAGTAGCAGGAGCAAACGTGTAGTAATCCTGCGCGATCGTAGGCGTGACCGTATAGTCTCCGGTGGCGGTTGCCGTTAGAGAGTAGCTGCCGTCGGCAGCGGTTATCGTGCTACCAGTCTCTGTGCCGGACAGTGTTACGGTGATGCCGATAAGGCCATTGCCGCTTCCGTCTTTGACTTTACCGCTAAGTACGAACCGGCGCAGGCCAGTAAAATCAAACGTCTGATTACTCCTCAAGTCAACGAAGTTCTGCGGCGCGAAAACGTAGGCAGCGGTCGAAGTGGGTGTAACCGTGTAATCCTTGCCTGCATCCAGGTTCATGAACAGATAGTGACCGGTGCTATCAGTCACACTTCCTCGTAGTTCAGGCGCGCCGGTCAAAAGTAGGGTCATTCCGGATAAGCCGTTGCCTTCCTGATCGATCAACTTACCGCTGATAGTAAATTGCTTTCGGTTACCGACGAAGAATTGGCTAATCTGATCTGACCGAAGGTCGGTGACTACCCGGCTGACGGGCGTGAAGTCGTAATAGTCCAGCGAAGGTGTGATCGTGTAGTTACCGCCGGCCGGTAAGACGATTGAGTAATAACCGTTTGCGTCTGTCGTGACCGTCGCCGTTTGCGAACCGCTGATTGGAAACGCGAATCCCGGCAAGTAAACCGGTCCGAGCTGCATCCAACCGCTAACGGTATAATAGCGCAGTGTGCCTTCGAAGTTGTTGATGCGATTGCCGCTCAGACTACTGAATGACTGCGGCGTAAAAGTGTAATAGTCGTTCTGGGTAACAGTCATCGTATAGTCTTTACCCGCGGCGACGCTTGCGAATACATAGTTGCCGTTGTTGTCGGCGGTGGTCGTTTGCGAAGGAGAACCGCTGAGGGTGAGGATGGCGCCCGGGACCGTTCCGTCGCCGACCGATCCGGTCACCTTTCCACTTATTGAGTAGGCGCGTCGCGTAGCTTTGAAGTCCAGCAATTGATCGCCTGATATTCTCTCGACAGACTGAGCAGTGAAACTAAAGATAGAGTTGGTCGTGGGTGTCACGGTCAAACTGTGTCCCGGAGAAACACTGAAAGAGAATCTACCATCGCCGGCCGCCGTCGTTGTTTGTGTGGTTCCGTCTGTGGCATCAGCGAGGGTCAGTTCGACGCCGGCCAGCGGATCGTTGTTATCGTCGCGCATCTGTCCGCTGAGGGTGAAGGGCTTGACTGGCGTCGGGACCGCTCCCGGATCGTCTGGCGGTCCGCCACCCAGATGTCCGATACCAACGCGAACGCGATTGCTTCCGCTACCCCGATACGAAACGCGCATGAGCACATCGCCGACATCGCCGAGACTGTCGCTCAGTCTAAGAACTACAGCGCTCAACCATTCCTCATTTGGTACCGGGCCAACGTATTCAACCGTCAAGCTGTAATGTTGATGACTGGCGTCCTCCGCGTCTGCAGTGACGAGCGATAGGTCCTCGCCTGGTTGTAGCCTCAAATTCATTGCGAAGAGCGTCACGCGTGTTCGCCGATCGGAGCCTGCCGCAAACGGCGAAGTCAAAGCAAAGGGTTCGGAAGCGAAACTCAAGGAGTCGATCGCGATTGCTCGGGTGGAAGTCTCCTGGCTTATTAAAACGGGTGGCGTGATCGGAACAAGCGCTGCCGCCTTCCGCGAAGGAACCAAAAC
>JBOGOP010000240.1:0-8913 GCA_050747225.1 Pyrinomonadaceae bacterium | reverse complement strand
GCACTATTCACCGGACTTCGAGATTTGTCCTGAGGACCAATCGCCTTTGCAGGCTGACGCTACGGTCCTGGAGCCACCTCCAGACGACCCGCTTGTGGGACTTACTCTCGACGAAAAGTATCGCCTCGAAGAGCGATTAGGCGTGGGCGGTATGGGCACGGTTTATCGCGCCCGTCACTTGCTAATCGATCGTCCAGTCGCAATCAAAGTTCTAAATCGGCTTTTTGTTGAAGACGAAGCCGCCCGCACCAGGTTTCGCCGTGAAGCCCGAGCGGCTGGACGGCTGCAGCATCCCAATGCGGTCACGGTCACCGACTTTGGCGAATCGCAGGATGGCTACGTCTATTTGGTGATGGAACTTTTGGAAGGACGGACGCTCCGAGACGTGCTGGCAAAAGAAGCGCCTCTCGACGTCGCACGGTCAGTCGCACTGATGTTACAGATTTCGGCGGCGGTCGCGGCTGCACACGAAGCGGGCATAATTCACCGCGACTTGAAACCAGCAAACATTTTCGTCGCGCAACACCCGGAGGTGCCGGCCGTTGTCAAGGTTTTAGATTTTGGTATTGCAAAACTGGCAGCCGAACTACTGGATGAAGAGGACGCTCTGACGCTAACGCAAGTCGGCGCCATGATTGGTACGCCGCGTTACATGTCACCTGAGCAGTGTGACGGTCTCGAATTAACGCCTGCTGCCGACGTCTATAGTCTCGGTTGCATTCTCTATGAGATGCTCACCGGCACGGTACCTTTCAGTGGGGCGACACCGCTGGCAATTGCGGTGAGGCAAACCTCGGAGATTCCCCGCAGCCCGCGCGATTATGTTTCGTCGATCCCGCCGGCTCTCGAACAAGTTGTACTTCACACTTTGGAAAAGCGGCCGGACGATCGGCCTGCGGATGCGGCAAAGTTTCGCGAGGAACTACTGGCAACGGCTGACCGTCTTGGCCTCGAGCATGCAGCGATGACGAGTTCGCCAAACATGGCTGCGCTGCGTAGCGTCGCTACCGAATCGCCGTCCGGTCGCCTGGTTATAGACATATCGCGTTTGCGTGAGACGGTTGCCAACAACTCGGACACTGAACTGACCGCAATCAGTTCCGGCGTCGCCACAGCGGGGAGGGACGGCGGGGATGGGCATGCGGCGGAAACCGGAGCGACAAGAGGACCCTTTCCCAGAATTTCTCTTTCTCTTACCGGTTCAGACCGGGCAAAGAAGCGGTTCAAAGTAATTGCGATACTAGTGGCGGCGGTGCTATTGATTGGAATAGGATTCGCAATACGCTCTCGAATAAGCTCACCCGCGGCCGTTGTTGTGGCGAGTCCGAGTCCGACACCGGAGCCAACTCCGGAACCTTCGCCGTCGCCTTCACCATCACCCAAGCGCGAGGCTGCTAAACCTACGCCCACGCCGGAAAAGAAAAAGGGATCACGCCTTGGTCGCCTGTTGAAGAAGCTGATCCCAGCGAAGAATTGAGTTCTTGTCAGGAAAGAGTCGAAGATATGGCAAAGGTGACAAAACCTTTTCAAGTTGGCAACGCGACGTTCGGTGACGGACGCCTGACAATCATCGCCGGTCCCTGTGTTATTGAATCGCGCGAACACGCCTTGATGATGGCGCGCGAGTGTTCGACGCGCGCGCGCAACGCGGGGCTGGACTTCGTTTTCAAGTCGTCGTTCGATAAGGCCAATCGCTCGTCGATCAAAAGTTTTCGCGGCCTCGGTATGGAAGAGGGCCTTGAAGTGTTGCGGCAGGTGAAGGAAGAGATTGGACTGCCGATATTGACTGACGTGCACGATGTTTCTCAAGTGGCCGCAGTCGCAGAAGTGGCAGACGTCCTGCAGATTCCCGCGTTCCTGTCGCGGCAGACCGACCTGGTTTTAGAGGCGGCCCGATCTGGTCGCGCTGTGAATATTAAGAAAGGACAGTTTCTCGCGCCGCTTGATGCTCGCAACATCGTGGACAAGGCACAAGCAGTTGGCTGCGAAAAACTAATGCTGACGGAACGCGGCGTTAGTTTTGGTTACAATAATCTGGTCGTGGACATGCGTTCGTTTCCGATTATGAGCGAGTTTGGCGTGCCCGTCGTGTTTGATGTGACTCATTCGCTGCAATTGCCGGGAGGGCTCGGCCATGCAACGGGCGGGCAGTCGGAATACATCGAACCGCTCGCGCGCGCTGGGGTTGCTTGCGGTGTAGATGCCGTCTTTATGGAAGTGCACGAATGCCCGGAGCGGGCGCTTTCAGACGGGCCAAATGCACTGCCGCTCGAGCGTATGGAAGCATTGTTGTTAGTTCTTCGTGACATTCATCAGCTCGTCGGCAACACGGCCCAGAAACCACTTTTACAACGATAAAACCCATTCGCATATGAAGAGAATTCTCGTAAGTAGTCTTACAACAATTGCGCTCAACGTGTTCTTGTCAACCAGCGTATCGGCACAGGAAGAAGCCAGGGCTGCATGGCAGATAACTAACTTCGACATCACCGCAAACATTCAACAGGCCGAGCGCACGTTGAGTTCAGTCGCGATCCTTAGTGCCAGTAATGTTGGCCGAGGTACAGGCAGTTCTTTTACTTTTCGCATCACGGCGAAGGCGGCGGTTAAAAGTGTTACAGTTGGCGGTGCAACCGCTAACTTCCGTTCGGTCCCGGAGAGTTTCGGAAATAGCCAAATCGACGCCAGCGTTAAGCGTGATCTCCAGAGGGTCACCGTTACATTGCCGGGTCAGGTTCCTTCCGGTGGCACCCTGATCATAAACATCAATTACAGTTTGCCTGTTGAGAGCAATACCGGTCTGGCTGCCATTTCGCCGATCGAGACGCAGTTTCTTGCGCTATCGTTCTGGTATCCGCTGCCTAACACGCTGTTCACCGTACGCGGTGCTGACACGGCGCCGTTCCGTCTGAGTGTTAACAGCGCCAACGTGATCAGCTCCGGAATTGAGAAGAGCGCTTCGCCGAGTGCCACCGTTTACGAGCAAGCTTTGTTTGCTCAACCATTTTTTGTTCAGGGAGACTGGGAGAGAGTAGAAGGCAGCGGCGACCAGAAAAACATCACCGCGTTGGTCCCGCGCGGCGCAACCGCGGAAGAGAAGAACCGAGCGGAAGCGATAATTAGTTTGGCGGCAAGCGCGCGCGCATATTACGCGAGCCTGCTGGGGGCGGCTCCGGAAGTTCCGATTCGGTTGGTTACAGTCAGGAGGGGCGCAGGCTTTAGTGATAGCGGGACAATATTCATTGAGCCCGGTGCCTTACGCAGGTCGAAAGTGGACTCTGCAACGGTCCTGGTGGTTTCAGAAGCGATTTGTCGTTTGTGGATTGGCGGGCAAACGGCGGTCAGGGGCGAGGGTGGTGGACTGCTGCGCGAAGCGTTAACGCGATTTCTGGCGACCCAGTTCATTGAAAAACAGTTTGGCCGTGACGCCGGTAAAGGAGAAATATTACGAGAGCGTTTAGCCTATAGCACCGTCGCGAAGAAAGACGGGCCGCTCTCTCGCGTGACGCCGCTGGACGGTACGTATTTCAGTTCAGTGCCAAATAAGGGTGCGATGATTTGGCGGTTAGTTGAGAGTAGCGTGGGCCGCGATGCCTTCATAAGCACAGTGCGCGAACAACTACAGGCGGGCAAAGGAAGTGCAGGGATAAACCTGGTGGCTTTGCGGACCGCCTTAGTAGCGCGCGGCGGCGAAAAAGTGAAGACGCTGCTGGAACAACAGTTCGATCAGATCACCGATCTCGATCTGATGATAGGCGTACCACAGCAGCGCGGTGGCGAATCGGTGGCGGCGTTGCGAAATCTGGGATCGACTGACGCACTGACCACCGTAAGAGCGACAACGGCCAGCGGCGAACAACTTTCGGTTAACGTCGTGGTGCCCGCCCGCAACTTTGGCGAAGCAGTGTTCAAGACTCCGGCAAAGCTTGTTCGCCTTGAGATTGATCCGGACAAGCTCTATCCACAGTTGGATTATTCAAACGACAGTACGCCACGCGAGCGTGATGTGCAGGAGGGTTTAGCCGAAGCAAAGCGACAATTTGGCGCGCAGGATTATGTTAAGGCGGAGGCCATCGCACGTGAAATCCTGGCAGCCAATCCCAGCCTCCAGGAGGCGCGCATAATTCTGGCGCGTGCTCTACTCGGGCAGAATAGAACAGACGACGCCGAAAAACTGTTTCGTCAGGCGCTTGATGAGCCGCTGCCTACATCTGCCACCCTCGCATGGGGGAATATAGGACTTGGTGAGATCGCCCTACGAAAAGGCCAGGCAGCGGAAGCAGCAAAGCGCTTCAACGATGCTGTGCGCGCTGATGCTGAATACGCTTCGTCACTGGCGGCTCGCGCCGGTCGCATCAAAGCGGAAACGGCTGCCAACTCACTGCAGGTGGACGGCGCCGTTCGCACTTTCATCGGTCAACTTGATCAGGCGATTCTTAGTGGCAAGAAAGTTGAACTCGAATCGCGCGTTGTCTCGGGTGAACTGGTGCGATTTGTCAACGGCGTGGTAGGTACGCAACCCGAGCTTTGGCAAACTCGCGTGCTGCGGACAGAACAATTGGACGCTAATTTGTTTGCGGCCGACGTCAGCCTCGACACCAAGGAATTGGGAGTCCAGCGCTCCGGTACCGCGGTGCTGCTTTTGACGCGAGCGGGCGGGAACTGGAAGCTGCTGGGGATAGAACTGTTTGAAGTGAATTAGTAGGGTAGACATTCCTGTCTGTCCGTTGCTTGAGTGCCGGCGCTGGTAAGGACGAGAGAGATTTTTGTCATTTGACATTTCTCATTTGTCATTGCCGGAGCGACCAACGACCGTCGACCGCAGGTAACATGGTTGTCCTTCGGTCGTCCGTCGCCGGTCTTCGGTCTTTTGTTTAAATGACAAATTTCTTAGTTTTTCAATTCCGATAAAGACAACCAAAGCTTTATGGACGATCTGACATCCATCGAACGACGCGCCGCCCGCATCAAGTTGCTCTTGATGGATTGTGATGGCGTGCTCACTGACGGCCGGTTGTGGCTAACGGAAGATGGCGACGAACAGAAGAGCTTCAACACGCATGACGGCCTGGGGCTGAGTTTGCTGCACCGGGCCGGTCTTAAATCGGGAATCATTACCGGACGTAGTTCAAAGACTGTGACGCGACGCGCGCAGGAGCTGGGAATCGAGTTTGTCCATCAGGGTAATTCGGACAAGCACGCAGCCTTCGAGCAACTGCTACAGCAGGCAGAAGTGACCGCAAGCGAAGTCGCTTTTGTCGGCGACGACCTGCCGGATATTCCCATTATGAGACGAGCGGAATTGGCGGTGGCGGTGGCGGATGCGGTGGAGGAAACTCGCGCGGCGGCCCACTTTGTGACGCGTGCTAAGGGTGGCCGTGGCGCCGTTCGCGAAGTAATTGAACTGATTCTAAAATCACAGGGGCGCTGGAATGATCTGTTGGACGAGTACTTGAAGTAAAGCCCCTCATCCTTCATACTTCCGCCTTAATCGTTGCACTCAAGCGGGCGTAACTCAATGGTAGAGTGTCAGCTTCCCAAGCTGAAAGTTGCGAGTTCGATCCTCGTCGCCCGCTCCAAAACTCAAGCCTTGTACTTGTCTCGATCAGCGGTTAGTCCGGACTTATTAATTTGGAGGCGTAACTGTGGAACCTCATGTCTTCGTCGTCATGCCCTTCGGTCTCAAGGAAGCGCAAGCGGCCATTCCAGCCGGCAACGGCGCGGAAGCCCAGGCGGCAATCACCATCAGTTTTGACGAAGTCTATGAACTGCTGATAGCGCCGGCCCTCACTAAGGCCGGCTGCATACCGTTTCGAGCTGATCAGGAGCCGGGAGCAGGCGATATCCGCACCGACATGTATTTTGAGTTGGTCACGGCGGACGTCATTCTGGCCGATATTTCTATTCTGAACGCTAACGTCTTTTATGAGCTTGGAGTGAGACATGGCGTGGCGCCTCGCGGCGTGCTGATGATTCATGGCGGTTGGAGCAAGAGACCTTTCGACGTGGCGCCCGATCGCACCACCTCCGACTATAACGGAAAGCTCTTTGTGATTAAGAAAGAAGAACGTGACGAGGCATGGCAGCAGCGCCTTGATGCTGAAGGTGAGAAGTTAGCCAAGGCCCTGAGGGCCGCGTTGGACGTCGACGATCAAAAAATCGGCAGCCCGGTTTACAAGGAGTTGGTTGGACTAAAGCCCGCAGATTGGAGCGACATCAAAACAGCCACAGCCAAATACTTCGGAGAGGTATTCGCTGATTGGAAGGACCGCGTCGAGCTGGCGGAACTCAACGGCCGGGCCGGAGATATTCTGACCCTGGCCGGAGATGCGCCAACCCGTTTCCATCGGGGCAAGCTCCTCTGGCAAGCCGCCGCCGCGCTCTTCAACATCGAGCGTTTCAATGCCGCCAAGTCGGTGCTCGAAGAGTTGCTCGCCTTAGAGCCGAAGAATCCTAAGGCACAGCCGCAACTGGGCTTGGTGCTCAGTCGCCTGGGCATGATTAACGAGGCCAAAGTTCACATGCAAGGAGTGGCCAATGAATACGCCGGAGATCCTGAAGCGCAAGGTATTCTCGGTCGAGTCTATAAGGACCTTTGGCGGCTCGAATGGAAAGATTTGGAATCGCTCGCAGAACGTCAGATGCAGGCGGTCGCCTCGTCTAACTTTCTCGTCAGTGCCATTCAGAGTTATGACCAGGCCGCACGCAAGCATTTCGACTACTACACTGGCATCAACGTCGTCACGTTCGTCAAGCTCCTGGAACACCTAAAGAGCGCTACCGGCGAAGAGCCCGCTGATCCCGCGATTGCGGACTGTGACAACCTGGCCGAAGTAGTACGCTTCTCGGCACAGAACACGCTCAGCCTTAAGAAGCTTGACACCCTTGACGGCGTCTGGGCAGCTGCCACGCTCGGCGAGCTTGACATCGTCATGGACAAAACCGAAAAGGCCGAAAAGGCGCGTCAACTGTATCGCAACGCCGCAAACGCGCCCTCCACAAAGTACTTCCACATCAGTTCAATGCTGGACCAACTCTGCCTCTTTGAGAAACTGGGCTTCCGCCCCCAAGCCGTGGCGGATATAAAGAAGGCGCTGGAACAGCGTCAGAAGGTTGTCGGCAAAAAGTTCGAGTTGCGTTTCAAGAGGGTCGTAATCGCAAGCGGACATATGATTGACTCGCCCGACCGGGCCACTGAGCGCTTTCCACCGAGTAAAGAGGCCGCAGTCCGCGAGTGCATCGCCAAACAACTTGAGACCTGGGCGGTAGGCGCGGGCGATCTGGCCATTTGTGGCGGGGCGCGGGGCGCGGATATTCTGTTCGCCGAACTGTGCGCCGAGCGCGGTGCTGAGGTTTGGTTGTATCTAGCGCTCTCCGAAGGCGACTTTTTGGATGCATCCGTGAGACTGCCGAATAGTGACTGGGAGGACCGCTACTTTAAGCTTCGGGATCGCGGCGTAAAGGTGGAAGTGCAAGGTGATCGATTGAAGGCACCTCCGAAAGGAACGTCGGTGTTCGCGCGCAACAACCTTTGGATGATTAACACCGCGCGTGTCGAGGCTAACGACCCGAAGAATTTGTATGCGTTGCTGGTTTGGGATGAAAAGCCAACCGGAGACGGGCCCGGAGGAACGTCAGACTTTGCAGCGCGCGTCAGAAAACTCGGCGGCCGACTTGGACCAATAATCAATCCCACAAGACTCTGAGTCTCAATCTCACGTCAAAAAGGAGCAACACATGTCAGTCAAAGATAAGAGAGATAAGCCCGGCCCCCGCAAGCTGCTGGCAATGGATGGCGGTGGTATCCGCGGCGTCATGACGCTCGAAGTGCTCGCGAAGATAGAAAGCGAATTGCAGGGCAAGCTCGGTCGAGGCGACGACTTCGTGCTGGCGGATTACTTTGACTACGTTGCCGGCACCAGCACCGGCGCCATCATCGCAACCTGCTTGTCGCTGGGCATGCGCATTGACGCGATTCGCAAATTCTATGTCGAAAGCGGACCAGCGATGTTCGATAAGACGAACCTGCTGCGGCGGTATTTCCGTAACAAGTTTCATGACGAAAAACTTGCTGCAAAACTTCGCGAGGTAATCAACCAGCAGGCTCAGGCCCAGGGCGTTGGACCAAATCAGGGAGAGAAGGAGATCTGTCTCGGTACCGACGCCCTCAAAACATATTTGACGCTCGTGCTCCGCAACGCCACTACCGATTCACCGTGGCCTATCTCGAACAATCCCGACGCCAAATACAACGACTGCGCTCGTCCCGACTGCAACTTGAATCTTCCGCTGTGGCAACTGGTTCGGGCGAGTACCGCCGCCCCAACCTACTTCCCGCCCGAAGTGGTCAACATCGGCGAGCACGAATTCATCTTCGTGGACGGCGGCGTCACCATGTATAACAACCCCGCTTTTCAACTGTTCCTGATGGCCACCGTCAAACCGTTCAACCTCGGGTGGCCGACAGGTGAAGATCAAATGTTGCTCGTTTCTGTTGGCACCGGCGCGGCTGCCGACGCCAACAAGGACCTCACGCCCGAGCAAATGAACCTGATCTACAATGCGAGTTCTTTGCCGTCGGCTTTCATGTTCGCCGCTTCCAACGAACAGGATTTTCTGTGTCGTGTGTTTGGCAAATGCCTGCATGGCAGCGTGCTCGACAGAGAAGTTTGGGACATGCAGGGAGCCAACGGGCAGGGGCCAGTGGGCCCGAAACTTTTTACGTATATGCGGTACAATGCTGACGTTTCGCGCGAGGGTCTGGACGCTTTGGGCTTGAAGCATATCGAACCCAGCAACGTCCAACAGATGGACTCTGTTGACCACATCACCGAGCTACAGGAAGTCGGACGTACAGTTGCAAAGCAAGTGAACATCGATCACTTCGCCGGCTTCTTGCAGTAGAGTTACAAT
>JBOGOP010000239.1:0-8914 GCA_050747225.1 Pyrinomonadaceae bacterium | reverse complement strand
ATCGGGCGGACTCGGCGGTTTTTTTCGGAGTAGAAAGACCCCGGCAAACACAAACCAACATATCATTACAACCACGAAAACCAGAGTTGGCAGAAATTTAAAGGACATTCT
The DNA here is from genome assembly GCA_050747225.1 of Pyrinomonadaceae bacterium. GTDB lineage: Bacteria > Acidobacteriota > Blastocatellia > Pyrinomonadales > Pyrinomonadaceae > PSRF01. The sequence goes on along the minus strand of JBOGOP010000239.1, from coordinate 8,803 downwards.
GATTGGGTTCAGTCCAGGAGTCTCTATTCCGAAGACAAACTATAAACGCGTTTGCGCGCCTCCTGGCCTCATAGTCTTTGCTTCAATTTTTTTCGACGCCTGCCTGTCAGCTTTCCGTTTAGAGTCATAACTATTGGCGTCAACATATATGCCATTCCCGCGAGGCCGGCTCGGTCGGCTCCACCAATAGCCACGATTAGCAGTGAAACAATAGCGATTCCGCAGTTGAGCGCGCTTTCCCGAATGGTATCGCGGGTGTCAAATCGCTCAAGCTCGCTTAGTTCGAGCGCGTCGCGTTTGCGGTAAGCATGCCAGAACAGCAGCACGAACACTCCAAACACTGCCAGGTAACCAAGATTGAATGTTGTCATCAAGCTGGCCATCTGATCATTGCTCTCGATCATGGCTACAACATTTCCGTTTGGCAGCCGCACCTCGGCGTGGCCACCTGTAAATCGATCAACCAGAAATGTGAACAGGAACTTCAGCGGGTAAACATAGAAGAGCACCACGAACAACAACGCCGCATTTAGCACGACCGTGATAGTGTCCCGCAAACCATATCTGCGGAAAAATTTGTATTGATTGAACCAGACAGCAAAGAGCAGGACGAAGCTGATGAGAAACGCGCCAAAGCCGTGCATCGTTTCGGCCAACTCAGTAAAGGTCTTCGGTACCTCAAGAGAGACGACGAGCAAAGTAATCGCAAAAGCGAACACGGCATCGCTCAATCCTTCAATGCGCGAAACTTCATGGCCGCGCCAGCGAAAATCCTCGCTACGTCCGATCTCGTTCTGCATCAACTTTTCACTAATCATTTTGGCCCTCGTATTCTCCAGAATATTTAAGGAAGCTAGCGCACGGCTCCACAGTCAACTGCTACAGAATCACTCTTTCGAATTCGGATTATTCTACACGCACCGGAGTCGTGCCCCCAGCTAATCTCTTTACGATTCAGGATTTACGAATTACGATTCAAGCTTATGGAATTCCCGCAAACTCAACGCACCACATTGAAACGTCTTCCCAAACGCGGCGTGTATGATCGCCAACTCGTTTACGGAATCCTCGATGAAGGTTTTATTTGCCACGTCGGATTCGCCGTCGAAGGACAACCCTTTGTCATTCCCACCGGCTACGCACGCGCCGGCGAACAGCTATTCATACATGGCTCGCAGGTCAGCCGGATGCTACGCACGCTGAGCAGCGGTATCGATGTCTGTGTAGCGGTAACCCTCGTTGACGGGCTGGTGCTGGCCCGTTCCGCTTTTCATCATTCGATTAATTATCGTTCGGTCGTAATGTTTGGTCGCGCCACAATCGTCGATGACCGCGAGGCCAAGCTTGGGGCGCTGTTTGCGTTTTCTGAGCAGGTGATTCCCGGCAGGTGGAACGACGTGCGCGAGCCGACTGAACAGGAACTCAAGGCTACTACTGTCTTATCACTGCCGCTCGTTGAGGTTTCGGCCAAAGTCCGCACCGGTCCGCCCGTTGACGACGACGAAGACTACGCCCTGAAGGTTTGGGCAGGCGTGCTCCCACTCGAGATCGCCGCCGGCACGCCTATCAACGATCCGCGCTTGCCGGAAAGTATTGAGCCGCCGTCATACACGCTCAACTACTCGCGAGAAAAGAATTGAACACTCCCGCCGCCACCACGCATCTTCGCGAGCAAAAGTATTGGCCGGCGTTTCTGATTTTCGCGCTGTTCGCGATTACCGCCCTCCTCCTTCGCCTTGAAGGGCGTTTGTGGCTTTGCGCTTGCGGCAGCATTCAGCTCTGGTCTGGTCAGATTTGCAGTGCCAACAACTCTCAGCACTTCCTCGATCCCTACAGCTTCACGCACGTGCTTCACGGCTTTCTGTTTTTCTGGCTGATTGCCTGGCTGTTGTCGCGTCTGCGCCCAAACTGGCTATTGGCGCTCGCCATTGCTGTCGAGGCTGGTTGGGAAGTTTTTGAAAACACTAACTTCATTATCGATCGCTACCGTTCAGAGACAGCGGCACTCGGTTATAACGGCGACACCGTAGTTAATTCTTTCGGCGACATCCTCTGTTGCCTGGTCGGCTTTATTGTCGCTCGACGCCTGGGACTGCGCCGCTCACTGATTATATTTGTCGTACTCGAGGTGGTTTTGATCGTCTGGATCAAAGACAGTCTGTTGCTGGAGATCCTGATGTTAGTGGTTCCCGTCGATGCCATTCGAGCCTGGCAGATGTGTCGTGGGTAACCGGCTGGAACGTTTACCAAACTTCTTGCATTGCTTCAGACTTGAATACTACGACGATACATTGCCAACAAGCCCGATTCCGTTCAAGCTCCTCGTCAGCTCAGTTTTGTTTTCTAACCATTTTCGAGAAATCAAGTGAACAAATCAGCGGCCATAATTTCCGTTGAGCAGATTGAAAACATGATCTTGCTGGTTCGCGGTGAGAAAGTGATATTGGATTCGGCTCTCGCGGCTCTCTATGGAGTCTCGACCATGCGACTCAACGAACGAGTTAGCCGAAACAAGCGTCGCTTTCCATCTGATTTCGTTTTTAGGCTGGCAAAAGACGAGTGGAAGTCTTTGATATCGCAAATTGCGATATCAAAGACTGGAAGAGGCGGACGACGAACGCTGCCGTATGTTTTTACTGAGCATGGAGCGATCATGGCCGCAAATGTTTTGAGTAGCCAACAAGCTGTAGAGGTCAGTGTTCAGGTAGTGCGCGCTTTTGTGAGACTGAGGCAAATCCTCACTTCAAATTTGGAACTCGCACGAAAGTTGGATCAGTTGGAAAAGAAATATGATCACCAGTTCAAGGTAGTCTTCCAAGCCATCCGCCAATTAATGGAGCCGCCACCTCCGAAGACTAAGCCGATCGGCTTCCGCCCCAAAGAATTGAAGTAAACCAGGAAATCCGGCAACCAGAAAGGGGATCCTCAAACCGCCCCCTGTTGAAACTAAACTCGCCGCCCGCCCGTTTACTCAATTTTGCTACTGCCGAGTTTACTGTAGTAGGCGCTTCAACGTCGGCTCTTGGTGGCTGTCTACTGCTTACGGACTACTGTCTACTCTTTCCCGTTTTGCTGTAGCATACTCACACCATGCTCGAATCAAATCCTTACATTGGTCAGGTCCTCGACGAGAAATACCGTCTTGAGCGGCTGCTCGGCCGCGGCGGCATGGGGGCGGTTTATCTTGCCACTCACCTGGGCACTGAGCGTTACGTCGCCCTCAAACTGATCACGCCGCAGTTCATGCGAAACGAGGAATTTGTCGCGCGCTTCAAACGTGAGGCTCGCGCCGCCGGCCGCCTGCGCCATCCAAACGTAGTTGACGTTACCGACTTCGGTTTCGCGCATGCGGGCAAGGAAGCCGTCGCGTATCTCGTGATGGAATATCTCGACGGTTGCACGCTCGCTGACGTTCTGGTTGAGGAAAAGCGGCTGCCGCTGGATTGGGTAGTGGATATCCTGGAGCAGGTTTGCTCGGCGGTGCATGAAGCCCACCTTCAGGGCGTTGTCCATCGCGATCTGAAACCCGAGAACATCTGGCTCGAGCCCAACCGGCTCGGTGGCTATCGAGTCAAAGTGCTCGACTTCGGCATCGCCAAGCTCGCGGAAGCTGACGCCGAATCAACCGATGACTCTGGAGAACCTACCCCTGCATCCCAACAATCAGGAACGGCGGCAGCTGTGGGCAGTGGAGTTGCTGCAACATCTTTCAAGGCGGCTCAATTAACCTCACCAGGCGTTGTAGCGCCCGCACATCGGGAGCCTATCGTCGACAGCCGTGACCTGGAGATCGACACCCTCATTTATTCCGACGACGCTCACGAAAAAGTTCCCACTGAACTTAATGCGGCGGGTGTCACGGCGCCGCAGTTCATCAAAGACGGGAAAACTCAACTTTTCAAAGAGGCGGTGGAAGACACCGATGCAAGGTCTACCGCCTTGCCTCCGCAGTCAACTGAATCTCCGGAAGACGATGATCGTACTCTGATGTTTGGCAAAGCGACGCAGCAAGCCATCGCAGAACAGCAAACGAGACTGAGAACCAACACGACAGAAGGCACACAGCTAACACGCATCGGCGCAATCATGGGAACTCCGCTTTACATGTCGCCGGAGCAATGCGCCGGCAAACCACTGGACGCACGCTCCGATATCTATAGCCTCGGCGTCATCGCTTATCAGATGCTCGCCGGCGAAACGCCCTTTGCGGGGGTTACCGCCAATGTGATGCAAGAGCACATCAAAACCCCGCCTCCGCATTTGCGCGAGCGCAACAAGAAAGTGCGAAAGCGTGCCGCGGAAATTGTAATGACGGCTCTTTCCAAGCAGCCGGAAGATCGGCCTCAAACTGCTGCTGCCTTTGCCAGTTCGCTGCGCGCCCAGGCCGAGGGCATCGGTTCACTCTATCGACGGGCTCTCTCTCTTTACATTCAGTACTTTCCCAAGTTCCTCAAGCTTTCGTTGATCGCGCACATTCCCGTTTTCCTCACCACTGTGCTCCTGATTATTTTTGAACTGTTGGAAGACGCTCAACCTCAAGGGGTCAGTGTGGCGAGAGTCCTGGTCATTTGCGGGATGGTAATTGTCGGACTGCTACACATAGCCGCCAACTTCCTAACGGCTACGACGATCTCAGGCATGACCGCTGTCATTGTCACGCAGTTGTCGCTCGCGCCGCTGAGGCCCGTGGAACTAAGACTGGCGCTTGCCGTGCTAAAGCGGCGTTGGCGTCCTTTCTTGAAAACATCCATTCTGGTGACGCTGCGAATTATTGTTGGCTTCATCTTATTTGTGATTCCGGGTATCGTGATTGCGATCCGCTACGCGCTCTATGCGCCCGTGGTACTGCTTGAAGGTCTGGAGACAAAGGCCGCGAGGCATCGGGCGCGCGCCCTCGGATCGCGTTCCTGGCGCACAATCATAATCGTCCTCGTGCTGCAGTTCTTGATCCCAGTCTTATTCAGCGCCCTGCTGGGGCGGCTGGCCGGTGTAAACACCACCGAGAGCGGCGGCATACACGTTACCCATCGTTCAATGAGCGGTCAGATTTACCAACAACTTACTGGGCTCATAAACATCGTCATCGTTCCATTAACATCAATCGTACCCGCACTGCTTTATTTGAAAATGCGACAGCTCGGCGGCGAAAACCTGACGGACGTGCTCGCCCAGATCGAAGAAGCAGATGATAATCGAAGCGAGTGGCAACAACGCATGCGTACGCGCGTAAGCTTCCACGGTTCCCGCGGTAGCAACCCGCGAAGCGATTCGGATGGAATGGCTGGCAGTAAGCATTAGGCAGTGGAGTTCAAGCATGCACAAACATCAATTCCCGCTGACCATTCTTCTTTTGACGCTGCTGTGCAGTCTGGCCGGCTGTGCACGAATGAAATCTGATTACGATGCACACAACACCACCTCGCCATCTGCGACACCGTCTACATCGCGTGCCCCAATGCAAATAACGCCGACTGACCTTGGCAAGCTTCACTGGATTGAAGGCACCTGGCGCGGAACCGGCGGCGATGTGCCACCTTTCTTCGAACGCTACAAGTTTGAGAACGAGTCTACCCTCGCGGTCGAAACTTTCGCGGATGAGACGTTGACGAAGGTCGAAGATGTCAGCCGCTTCGAATTGAAGGACGGCCATTTTGGCCACAGTGAGGGTGGATCAGGCTCGGTTGCAACGGCCCTCGACGATAAATCGATCACCTTCGACCCTGTCGGAAAAGGTAACTCGTTCCGCTGGCAACACGAATCAGACAATTCCTGGAAGGCCGTACTTAATTGGACTGACAAGACTGGCGCTGCAAAGGAGCGCATCTACAATATGGAGCGCTGGCCGGCTAAGAAATAAGCCCGAAAGAAATTGCCCAGCGAGCTTAACGGGAGTAGCATCCGAGTATGAGACTTGGTGTTTTGGCTTTCGCGTTGACCGGTATCGTCAACTGCTATGGCTGTGGCCGCATTAGCACTGGAACATGGGCCTTTACAGCCACAAGCGCCTCGTCATCCGAGAAGCCGGCGCCGGCATCAGCAACTGCTACCGCTAGGGTAGACTTCTCGACCCAAATCAAACCAATGCTTTCGGCAAAGTGCCAGCCTTGTCATTTCAGCGGCGGTACGGTCTACGCCAAGATGCCCTTTGACCGTCCCGAGACAATCAAGACGTTAGGGACCAAACTCTTTACCCGTATTAAGGATGAAAACGAACGCCGCCTGATCCGCGACTTCCTCGCTCAAGAATAGAAGTCAGAGATCAGAGGTCGGGGGTCAGCGATCAGAAGTCAGCAACTCCCGACTCTTGCTCTGACCTCCGACCTCCGACCTCTGATCTCTGACTTTACAGGTATCGTTCGCGCAGAACGTTCACGTGATGCGAGAGATGGCCCGCAACAACGTAGACCAGGGCGCGCACTGTGACTGGGCTGTCACTGGCGATGCCGCTGCGCAGCCAGGCGTCGGCGGGAAGATTGCGGACGAACGCCAACGTGGATGAACGAATTGCGCGGAACTCGTCGATATGACTAGCCCACGAGACCTTGTCAGAGTCGGCAGCCTTGAAACCAATTTCCTGATCAAAGCTTGGCAGTGGATCCTGAAAGCCACGCGCAAACCACATCGCGCGATACATGAAAACGCGTTCGCCGTCGTTCACATGCCCCAGCAGTTCGCGCATCGACCACTTGTCAGGCGCGTAACGCTGAAGGGATCGCTCCTCTGAAATTGCAGACAGGAAAGGAACGGTTTCATCCAACTGCGTTGCGAGCACTGAGACAATGTCGTCACTCGTCACGCGGTCGATGTAGGTGGAATAGTCAGAGGCGGCTTCGTTTGGTTGTGGACGTCCAATCATGAAGTGAATAGTAAACGGTGAATCGCAAATAGAAAAGCGACGTCTCCGTTTTAGATATTACCCCACTTTTAAGGTCACAGTCTGTGACCTTAAAAATCTACTCTAATTGTAACTCAACCAATTTGGAGTGCGGTGGCAAGCGAAAGCGCGACACCGCTTTCGTTATTGACCCGTAACAAAGCTCAACGTGACCCATATCAAAAGCGCCGTCGACGCTTCGCTCTGCCGGCGCATTCCAAATCCGTTTGCCTCCCTCGTTATCTCGGACCATGCGAGTTTCCCAACACCGTTGTCAGCAGCGCTCGGATTTCGTCAGCGCCGGCGGCAAGTGGGCTCGCGATTCTGCCATCGGTATTAACAACCACCGCAGTTGGCGTAAGCTTCGCTCCATATTTTTCGGCGACTTCGCGTTTCTGCTGCAGCAGCACCTGGCCCAGGCGATTCCGCGCTACGTTGACAAAGTTCTCTTTGATTGTCCCAAAGCTGATTAAGGCGATTGTTAGTTGTTCGCTGTGCGCCTGTTGCCATTCCTTAACTTCCGCAAAGAGCACGACGCACGGTCCACACGTGGGATTGGTGAAGATCAGCAGCACGGGTTTCCCGTAGGCAAGTAGCTCAGTCAGCGAGATTGTGCCGCCCACATATGCGGTCAGCTCAAACGGCGGCGCCACCGAGTTGAGCGGTAACCCTACAGGGGCGGCTGGTGTTTCGTTGGCCAGACGCTGTTGCCGTTGGTGCAAATAAACGAGGATGGCGATAACTACGGCCAGAGCGACAAGCAATAACAGCCATTGGGAAGAGCTTAGTTCCGCAAGCGTGGCAGGAATACTTGAACCCGGTTTGCCTTCGGATTGCCACAACACGACTGCGGCGCCCAGCGCGAAAATGACGTTGCGCACGAGCGTGGGCCAACCCAGCGGCCGCGAGTAGATCTGACCGAAGCAGTGGCAATCATGAGTGCGGCCGCGCGCAAGGTTTACGCTGATAGCGGCGACGAACAGCAGCAACATCAAGAGTGCGGCGACAGCGCTGACTCGGGTTGTGCTGGTGAAAAGCAACCCGGCAGCAATCGCGAGTTCCACGATCGGCAGAGCAATTGAAAGCGCTGGAGCCAGTGGCTCGGGTGAACCAAAATTCTTGACTGCCTCGCGAGTGCCACGAGGGTCAATTAGTTTTGTAACACCAGCGAGACCGAAGATGGCGCTAAGCGCAATTCGCAGAAGGACTGTTGTCAGGTGCATCAAGCAAGCGAGACCGCCCACAATATTAAAGCCGACGATGAAGACCGTATTGCCAGTTTAGCCCAAAATGGTCGCTCCCAGTATTCCCCGGGTGGTTTCTAGTCTAGAATTGCGGAACTTGCATAAGAGAGAGACCGTTTAGTTTTTACAGGGAAACTGTCCGGTCTTATGTCTCGCCCAGGCGAAAGGAAGATAGCTTATGTATTGCGCAGCTTGCGGAACGCCTCTGGCACCCGGTCTTAGTTATTGCAATCGCTGCGGCATGAGCTTGAAAGAGCGCAGCAATGACACACAGCCGACGCAGGTCAGCTCCTACCTAACTGCCATCACCATTGTCGGCGTTGCTGGTTTGTCTCTGATGCTGGGCGGCGCCATTGCGCTAAAGAATGGCGCACAGTTTAACGAAGACATAATCGGCATCTTCATGTTGATGACTTTCGTGATCGTTGGCTTTGTCGAGCTTACGTTGTGCCGTCAACTATCGCGGCTGAATCGTGCTGCCGAGAGAAGAGAAGCGGTTATGCCGCAGTTGCCGGCGGGGATGCCAAATGAGATCCGCGGACAGCAACCTCGCAGCCTAGGGGAGCCGGTTCCAAGCGTCACCGAAAACACAACGCGCACCTTGCAATACTCGCGCAATGAGCCCTTGAGTTAACAAACCCTGACGATTGACTGCGCCAGATCTTCGAGAGGAACACGACCCGTG
>JBOGOP010000238.1:0-8932 GCA_050747225.1 Pyrinomonadaceae bacterium | reverse complement strand
CCCGTAACGCCAGCCCAGTTCTGTGTGCCTCCCTCAATGGTGAGATTCACGTAAACTGCAGCATTTCCGTCCTTGTCCCAACCCATCTTGCCGCTGACAGACTTACCGTACAACGAGCCCATGTACACGGTATTCAAGCCCTTCAAAGCTTGCGCATAAACGGGAAGGGTCCACATGCCTCCGGTAATCTCGTTTGATTCTCCGGGTGTAAAGACCGCGGGCGTACAATTCATCGAGAACATAAACGAACCTGGTAGGTCGCCCGTTGTGCGTCCGAGAAAGCCGTAACCGAAGATCGTTTCTCCGGGATTAGGATAGACACCGGCGCCGCCGCCGTCGCGACCATCGAGACCGACAACCCCATCGCTAACCTCGATGGCGTTCAGTGTCATAGTCACGCTCTCACCGATTGGTTGCGGAGGAGCGATGTTATTGACCTGCAGAGCCGTTTTGCGTTGAGCATCCGCGCTGGCTGCCAGGCAGGCGATTAAAATAAATGCAGCAATTATCATCACCCGTTTGCTTGTATTCATTGTAGCTTTCCTTTCCTGGCTTGATGCCAAGCGAAATCTGCTTGCCTTCCGCCGTCAACTCACATGACGTTCATCTGACCACCGATAGATCCGCGTTCCAGCGCGCCCATGCCGATAGGCTGGAGGGTTTGCAACAATTACTGAACTTCTCAAACATCGTGGCGTCGAACTTGTAACTCGACACGATGGTCTCACTCGCGAGAGCAAGGTTCGTGCCCAGAGAAAAAGGCAACAAAAACTACTCAACCTGTTTAAGATTGCGAAAAATTCCGAACGCCCGAGCGGCGGGTGGGGAAAATTGATGCGAGAGACAACTAAAAAGCTCAGGTCTCAGCTTCCAAATTTCAGAGCGGCAAAACTAGAGGGTAATTTGCGCTCTTAGGTAGTTTCTAAAGCAGGATAAGGATCAGGAACTCTCCGCAGGCTATCAGAAGTCAGGTCTTCAAAACCTGGGCCAATGCTTTGAGTAGCTTCTCGGCGGTGTAGGGCCTATTGAGAAAAACGTTGATGCCTTCCAAGGAAGATTCACCCGTGCGCTGGCCTTTTGGCAGACCACTCGCCGCGATGATGCGAACCTTTGGATTCATTCTCTGTAATGCGCGGATCGTTGCCGGACCATCCATGAAAGGCATCACCATGTCGGTGAGCACAACTGCGACATCGTTCTTCCTGTCGGCATAAATCGCTAAGGCTTCAGTGCCGTCGCTTGCTGTGAGGACGGAGTAACCAAAGGCCTCCAGGGTGCCGCGAGTTATCTCGCGAATTGACTCCTCGTCATCTACTACCAGAATCAACTCGCCATTTCCAAGAGGGAGATCAGTCTGCAATGCCGCCGGCTCCATCGTCCCCGGTGCATCGAAGGCGGGAAGGTACAACGCGAACTGGCTTCCCTTATGAAGCTCGCTATAGACGTTGATGAAGCCACCATGGCTTTTCACAATTGTCAGCGCAGTCGAGAGACCAAGCCCGGTACCTTTCGACATTTCTTTTGTAGTAAAGAACGGTTCGAAGATCCTGCTCTGAACTTCCGGAGACATTCCGGGTCCTGTATCCGAAACTGTAATCACTACAAACCGGCCGGCTTTCGCTTCGATGTGCATTCGAGCGTAGTTTTCGTCCACAAATGTATTCTCGGCTTTGATAGCGACGGAACCTCCCTCCGGCATGGCGTCACGCGCGTTGACACAGAGATTCATCAGAACCTGATGCATTTGCGTCGCATCCGCTGAGATTATCCACAGGTCGCCCGGCAATTCGTGAGTGATCTGGACCGACTTGGGCAACGTCTCATGCAGTATCTTGACGATCTCTTTGATCAGGTGTTTTGGCTGCAATGCTACGCGCTCACCCTCCACACCTCTGGCGAATGACAGCACCTGATGCACCATGTTGCCGCCACGTTCGGCATTGGTGCGCAAAACGTCGAGCCACTTCTTGCTGGTTTCGTCCGTTGTCTTCAACTGCAACATGTCGATCGCCATCAAGATCGGGGACAGGACGTTGTTTAGATCATGCGCAATGCCTCCTGCCAGGGTTCCAATTGACTCCATCCGTTGGGCGCGTAGAAATTGTGCCTCCATTCGCTTCTTTTCAGTGATGTCGGTGTTGATTACGAGAATTGAATTGGGTGCTCCCTGTTCATCGCGCACCAGGGTCCACCGGCTCTCAACGACAATCGCAGTTCCGTCCCGACGCGTCTGATGAATCTCGCCTTGCCACTCACCGTTTTTGATCACCTCTTGCTTGGCAGCCTCAAATCTGGAATGTTCTATAAGCAATAACTCCTGGGCGTTCCGGCCAACGGCTTCCTCTGCGGTCCAACCATAAATATGTTCGGCACCTTTGTTCCAAAACAGGATGTTCTGCTCGAGATCCCGCACCAGAATTGCGTCCTGTGCCTGGTCCAATAGAGCCGCCTGTTCGCGGATTTGCTGCTCGGCACGTTTGCGCTCGGTTATGTCGCTGCGAATGGCTACGTACTGGTAGGGCTTTCCTTCGGAGTTTAGAAACGGAACGATCGTTGTATCGACCCAGTAGTAGCTTCCGTCTTTGGCGCGATTCTTTATCTCCCCACGCCAAACCTGGCCGCTCGCAATCGTCATCCACAAGTTCCTAATGAACTCTTTCGGATGAAAGGTTGAGTTGATGATGCGGTGGTCCTGACCCAGCAGTTCTTCGCGGGAGTACTTGGAGATCTCGCAGAACTTGTCATTGACATAGTTTATGATGCCGCGCTGATCGGTGATGGCCACTATCGCCGACTCATCAAGCGCAAACTTGATGTCTGCTAATTCCTTAAGCGAGCGTTCTAACGCCTCTTCTGGAGGAAGCTCTACCGACGTTGTGTTAATCGAAGTCATCGGACATTACCAAGTCGTGAGTCGGAGTCGGCAGCGACAGTTTGTGCTTCTTCGAGTTTTTTGAGGCGATACCTTAGCTGATCCCGCGAGATACCCAATAATTCAGCAGCACGGGTTTGGTTGCCTCCGCTGCGCTCGATAGCCTGCTGCACGAAAGACAGTTCAGCTTCATCGAGAGAGATTCCCTCTCGCGGCAGCACGAATTGGTTCGTCAGGGAGGTAACCCCGGATTGAGGATCGCCTTCCCGCCGCTCAGGTCTTAAGAGTCCTCCCGGCAAATACTCGGTCGTAATTACATCGCTGTCTTCGAGTATCAGTGCACGTTCGATGACATTGCGCAACTCACGAACATTTCCTGGCCAGTTATATCCTCGAAAGATTGCCACAACTTCCGGCGACAGGCTGGTAACTTTTTCGCGCCGGCGAATCCGCGAGCCGATCGTATCGATGTAGTGTTGTGAGAGGAGCAAAACATCATCGCCTCGTTCGCGGAGTGGTGGGATATCAATCTGAATAATTGAGAGGCGATAGTAAAGGTCAAGTCGGAAGCGTCCGGCTTCGCTCTCTGTTTTCAGGTCGCGATTAGACGCAGCGAGCACTCGCACATCAAGCGGAATGTCTCTCAAGCCGCCGACCCGCCGGAAGGCTCCCTCTTCCAAAACGCGAAGAAGTTTCGCCTGCAATGAAAGTTCCAGTTCTCCAATCTCATCCAGCAGGAGCGTCCCACCCTCAGCCTGTTCGAATAGACCTTCCTTGCGCGTTTTTGCGTCGGTGAATGCTCCCTTCTCGTAACCGAAAAGTTCAGATTCAATCAGGGTGGCCGGGAGCGCCGCGCAATTGATCGCGACAAAAGGCCGTTCAGCTCGTTGCGAGCCGTAGTGAATCGCTTTAGCAACAAGGTCCTTACCCGTTCCCGATTCACCCTGCAGTAAGACGGAAGATACTTCACTTTCCGCCACTTTGGCGGCGAGCCCCAGCATCTTCTTCATCGCGGGAGACTCGCCCACGATCTGCCGGAAGTTAAAATCCCTGGCGCGTTCTTTTCTTATCTGTTCCACTTCACGCCGCAATTGGCGAGTTTCAATCGCATTGCGGATAGTGACTCGCAGCTCTTCCAGGTTTATGGGCTTGCCGATGAAATCATAAGCACCGCCGCGGAGTGCAGAGATAGTGTTATCAACCTGCACATTTCCGGTGATCATGATGACGACAGCCTCAGGACGCTCCTCCTTTATCTGGCGCAGGACATCCAGACCCGAACCGTCAGGTAGATCAATGTCGAGTAAAACGGCCGCAGGTAATTCCGCGCTGAATTGTGATAGTGCCTCAGCCACGGAGCTTGCTTCGACGGGTGCGAAACTCCAACTCCGCAAGGCCTCACTCAGGCTCCAGCGAATTGCCTGGTCGTCATCAACTACAAGTATTTTCTCGTTTGTATTCTTCAGCGGAAACTAGACTCCGTTTCGACTAAGGTCAGACTCCGTCCCTGGTAGGTCTTTCCGATTATATATTCGTCCGCCAACAATTGAGCAAGGCGGCTTCGATTATTTGATGTTTCTTCTCTTCTTCCTCCGCCTGGCTTCGCTGGTTTCTACTTTGAAGTGCGAGCTTTCGCGCACTGGCTGTGGAAGTTTGCACAAGAACTCGGCGCGAATCGTCGAATGTGGGCTAGCTCGTCACAATTGAGCCCGGCATACCCATTGCTCTATCGGCAAGCGGGAACCCCAAGCTCGAGCGAATGGAGCAGCGACAGGCTGCTTCGGAATGCAGAGCCAGGGAGAAACGGGAGGTCGGACAACATGGCTAAAGATGATCGAGACATCCTCGAACTGCTCAAAGAAGAATTGGCTTTCATCGAGCAAGGCGGTTATGGACGCTCGGTCCGCACGCCGTGGTTACCAAAGTCGGCCTTTCAGGACTCCCTGACCTGCATTAATTATGGATACCCATACCGCGCACATCCATGCAACGAGTGTCACTTGACGGAGTTCGTCGACCCAGAACATCAGTGCGAAGAGGTCCCCTGCCATTTCATCCCTTTGAATGCGCAGGGCGAGACGATCGAGGACCTTGAGGCTCAGGACAATCAAGCAAAATTGGAGCGAACTCTCAAAGAATGGATGCGCGCCAAGATCCAGGAAATTGAGGAAGCGCGGGCGAAGCATACAGCCTCCGTGTAGCGAACTAAAGGAAGGGTCGCATGACGACGATCGTCTATGTAGCTGCTGCCCTCGCGGTGCTGGCGGTTCTGTTTTGGGTGACCCGCTTTTTTAGCCGCGCCTATTTCCGCTATCGCGACTCGAGAGTAATTATCTGCCCAGACAGCCACGAGCAGGCCGTTGTCGAGGTTGATGCTGTCCATGCAGCCCTGACTTCCGCCGTTGGCCAACCGGATATTCGCCTACGCAACTGCTGGCGGTGGCCACTGAACCAAAACTGTGGACAGGAATGCTTGACGCAGCTCGACGTGGCTGCACCAGACTGCCTCGTTAGCGGAGTCCTAATGAGATGGTATGACCTGAAGCAATGTGTCTATTGCGCTAAGCCGTTCGAACGAATTCAGTGGACAGATCACAAGCCCGCTCTGCTGAGTCCGGAAGACAAGCTCATTGAATGGAGCGAAGTGGCGATCGAGAACGTTCAAACGGTGATGACAACCTACAGACCGGTCTGCTGGGATTGCGCGGTCGCTCAGTCATTTGTCCGCGATAGCCCTGATCTGGCTGTCTATCGCCCGTGGCGAGAGGGAATCCACCGAGCGGGTCACTGAGGGCCCAGAACCGCCGGCGCCCGTCTGTGCGCCCGGCTAAGGTACAGCTCGGCTTCAAACTGATTTCTCTTCCTACCTTCGTTGATGCCAGCAAGATCGACGCGGAATTCAAGCACGGAGTTCTAACTGTGACGTTGCCGAAGTTTGAGGAAGCAAGACCGAAACACATTAGTGTTAAGGTTCATTAAACCACAGAGACTCCTCGCGTTTTGCGCAAGGCGTCTCCCCCGGAACCGCAGGCGATTTCTCAAGAAGTCGCCTGCGGCTTTTCTAATTTTCAGCGGCGCGACACGGCAGGCTGGAAATCAATCGCATACCGGTTAGACACTTCGGTCTGATATTTGCAACCAACAGATCGAGCGAAGCAATTTCGCGGACGACAGCTAGTCTGCAAGAAAAAGCTGAGGAACATTACACACGTCAATCGACGACTTCGGGTGGGATTACACATCAATGCATAACAACACAGTCACGATAGATGGGAACGAAGCGGCTGCGCACGTTGCCTACAAAACGAACGATGTCATAGCCATCTATCCGATTACTCCGTCGTCGAATATGGGAGAATCGGCCGACGCCTGGGCAGCGAAGGATGAAAAGAACATCTGGGGCATGACCCCGATCGTGCGCGAGATGCAATCGGAAGGCGGCGCGGCCGGCACCGTTCATGGTGCGCTTCAAACTGGCTCACTGACCACGACCTTTACCGCGAGTCAGGGCCTGCTGCTGATGATCCCAAATATGTTCAAGATTGCGGGTGAGCAAACCGCCACTGTGTTTCACATCGCCGCGCGTTCAATAGCGACACACGCGCTTTCAATCTTCGGTGACCACAGCGATGTGATGGCGGCCAGGTCGACTGGCTGGGGGATGTTGTTTGCTAACTCCGTCCAGGAGGTCATGGATTTCGCGCTGATCGCACAGGCGAGCACGCTGCGGTCACGCGTTCCATTTCTACATGTGTTCGACGGCTTTCGCACGTCGCACGAAGTAATGAAGATTGAAAAGCTTTCTGATGACGAAATCAGCGCGATGATTGACCAGCAACTTGTGCAAGCGCATCGTGCGCGGGCTCTCACGCCTGATCATCCAGTAATCCGAGGGACGGCCCAGAACCCTGATGTTTTCTTTCAGTCGCGTGAGCGCGCGAACTCTTTCTATCTTGATACGCCGGCGATTGTTGAGAACCTCATGAGCAAGTTCGCGGATCTCACTGGGCGGAAGTATCAACTTTTTGAGTTCGTGGGCGCTCCTGATGCCGAGCGAGTTATTGTCATGATGGGCTCAGGTTGCGAAACAGCCGAAGAAGCTGTCGCCGCCCTGCGTGCCAGTGGCGAGAAAGTCGGACTCTTGAAGGTTCGCCTTTACCGGCCCTTTTCCGTCGAGCACTTCCTCAAAGCTTTGCCTGCTTCAGTCCAGAGAATCTCGGTTTTGGATCGAACTAAAGAGGCGGGCAGCGCGGGCGAGCCGCTTTATCAGGATATCGTTACGGCTTTGTACGAAGGGATGAAGGAAGGCGGAAGGATGAAAACCGAGATCGCTCCTTCATCCCTCATGCTTCATCCCTCATCCTTTCCCACCGTTATCGGCGGGCGTTACGGACTCGGTTCGAAAGAATTCACGCCGGCAATGGTCAAAGCAGTATTTGATGAACTGACCGAGACCACTCCGAAGAATCACTTTAGCATCGGCATCGTCGACGACGTCACTTTCACCAGCCTGCCTTTCAATTCGAACTTCAATACGGAACCCAAAGAACAAGTGCGCGCATTGTTCTGGGGTCTTGGCGCCGACGGCACAGTCAGCGCCAACAAGAATTCCATTAAGATCATTGGCGAAGAAACTCCAAACCACGCGCAGGGTTACTTTGTTTACGATTCAAAAAAATCGGGCGCGATGACTGTCTCGCACCTGCGTTTTGGACCGCAGGCGATCAAGAGCACCTATCTGATCCAGAGCGCAAACTTCATTGCTGTTCATCAATTCGACTTCCTGAATCGATATCAGATTCTCGACGCGGCAGAAGACGGCGCGACATTGCTTTTGAACAGTCCCTACGACGCTGATGCTGTTTGGTCGCACCTGCCACGCTCGGTACAGGAAACCATCATTGCCAAAAGCATGAAGGTTTATTCGATTAATGCCTACGCGGTCGCGAAAGAAAACCAACTTGGCAATCGGACAAATACCATCATGCAGACATGCTTCTTCGCAATCAGTGGCGTTCTGCCGCGCGAAGAGGCGATAGTGAAGATTAAGGAGTCAATCCGTAAGACCTACGGCAAACGCGGTGAGCCCGTCGTGCGGCAAAATTTTGCTGCGGTTGAAGCTGCGCTCGCGCACCTTCATGAGGTGATCGTCCCAGCGCAAGCTACGAACGACCTCGACTTGCCTCCCGCAGTCTCCGCCGACGCGCCGGAGTTTGTGCAAAAGGTGACGGCCGAGATGATGTCCGGGCGTGGTGACCTGCTGCCCGTCAGCGCCTTCCCTGTCGACGGCACCTATCCGGTCGGCACGGCTCAATGGGAGAAGCGCAACATCGCCCAGGAAGTTCCGGTGTGGGAGACCGACCTCTGCATCGAATGCGGCAAGTGCATGCTCGTCTGCCCACACTCCACTATTCGCGCGAAGGTTTGCAGGCAGGAAGATCTCGCAAACGCGCCCTCAGGGTTCAAAACTATGCCCGCGAAATGGCGCGAGCTGCCCGATCAGCTCTACACAATTCAAGTCGCGGTCGAAGACTGCACCGGCTGCCGGCTTTGCGTCGAAGTTTGCCCAGCTAAAGACAAGAGCAACGTCTCCCGCAAGGCGCTTAACATGCAACCGCAACTGCCCCTGCGGGACAGTGAGCGAGTCAACTGGGAATACTTCCTAACGCTGCCGGAAATTCATCGCAGCGGCAATTTAGCCTTCGGTTCGGTAAAAAACGTGCAGTTGCTGCAGCCGCTGTTCGAATTTTCCGGCGCCTGCTCCGGTTGCGGCGAGACGCCGTACATCAAACTGTTGACTCAACTGTTTGGTGATCGGGCGGTCATCGCCAATGCGACGGGGTGCTCGAGTATCTACGGTGGCAACCTGCCCACAACCCCCTATTCGACTAATCCAGCAGGTCGAGGTCCTGCATGGAGCAATTCACTGTTTGAAGACAATGCTGAATTCGGACTTGGCATGCGTCTGGCGCTCGATCACCAGGATGCCTACGCGAAGTATTTGCTTGAGCGATTGCGCAGTTGCGTTGGTGAGAAACTAGCAGACACCTTACTCAATAC
>JBOGOP010000237.1:0-8943 GCA_050747225.1 Pyrinomonadaceae bacterium | reverse complement strand
TTGTATTAGGAACATGTAGTCAGTAGTCAGTAGTCAGTAGGAATTCCCTCGTTACTCATCACTCATCACTCATCACTTTTGATTCACCGCAGCCCGTTGCGGTACCTGAACCGCAGGCGGCATGCCTGGAATGGGATAAGTTGGGCGGACGTGCCGCACCACTGCGTTTACCGGACGCGCAATATAGTTCAGGAACGGTTGCGAATAGATCCCAATCCAGAGCGACATAATCAGCAATGGCGTCATATAAACCCACTCGCGGCCGCTCAAGTCAGTTAACTTTTCGTTTTTCGGATTGTCGATGGTGCCGAAAAACATTCGTTGATAAAGCCAGAGCATATATCCAGCGTTCAGGATAATTCCCAGCGCGCCCCACGCAGACCAGATTGGATTCGCTTCGAAGGCGCCGCGCAGGGAAAGAAATTCTGAGATGAAAACGCACAACAGCGGCAGCCCAATTGCCGTCATCACCATCGCCAGAAAGACTGCCGCGTAACCCGGCATGACGTGCGACAACCCGCCGAATTCCGCCACGTTGCGCGTGTGGCGACGCTCGTAAATTATTCCTACCAAAAGGAAGAGCGCGGCGGAATAGATGCCGTGATTGATCATGTGCAGCACCGCACCGTTGAGCCCGTTGGGATTCAAGGCAAACAGTCCCAACATCACGATCCCCATCGACGACACCGATGAATAGGCCACGAGCTTCTTTACGTCACCGTCCTTCTTGACCACGAAATACATCGCGGCCAGTGCGCCATAGATGATTCCCACAATGGCCAGGAAAACCATGACACTGCGCACGCCAAAAGATCCGAAATAGCTTTCGTCGGCCGAGGCGGCGGGAAACATCGGGAGGTTGAAACGGAAGAAACCGTAAGTGCCCAGCTTCAGCAGGATGCCGGCAAGGATTACTGAACCGGCGGTAGGCGCCTCGACGTGCGCATCGGGAAGCCAGGTATGAAACGGGAACATTGGAACCTTGATCGCAAAGCCCAGCGCGAACGCAAAGAACAGCAGCACTTGCATGAGACCCATCGGCATGACTGATCCGAGCGCCTGCATGTAAAGAATGTTGAAGGTGCCGGTGCCATTAGTGACAGCGATCTGGTAACTGTCATTTACGAGCCGAATCGCCTGTGCGTTTCCCGCCAGCAAGTCGATGGTTCCCGGCGCTATCTGGTTGACCAAAGTTGTGTCCTGAGTCAGGAAATACATCTTCAGGACGCCAAGCAACATGACAACCGAGCCGACGAGCGTATAGAGAAAGAATTTTATTGCCGCGTATAAACGATTCTCACCGCCCCAGATTCCAATCAGGAAATACATGGGAACGAGCGACACTTCGAAGAAAAGATAGAACAGGAAAAGGTCCATCGAGGTGAATACGCCAACAACCGCCGTCTGCAGCAGTAGCAGGAGGACGTAGTATTCCTTTTCGCGTTTCTCGATGTACTTCCATGAAGACAATGCGGCGATAACGCCAAGCAAAGTGGTCAGGACAATCAACAGCACCGACACACCGTCTACACCCATCTGATATCGCGCGCCGATCACCGGAATCCACTGGTGGTCCTCGAGGAACTGCATGCCGCCCACCGCGGAGTCATACTTAAGCAGCACCAGCGAAGCAACAAACGCGAGTCCAAACCACGCGGTCGCAAATTTCCTGATCAGTGCCCCCTGATCCTTCTTGAGGAGAGCGAGAATGACAATGGCTCCCAGCGTAGGTAGCCAGGTGACGATTGAAAGGATGTGCAGACTTTTCATAATTTGTCCGTCGTTCAGTTGTCAGTAATCAGATGGTCGCCGCAATACTGGTCATCAACTCTTGCCACCTCAATGCTTGAACCAGCCCACAATGTCAGCGCCAAAAATCATCGCCAGGGCTGCAACCAATCCCAGTACCATCACGAACGCGTAGTTCTGTGTGAAACCAGTTTGCGCGGCGCGGATGAGCGGCGACATTAGACGCACTATGAAGGCAGCAATCGCGTTAACCAGCCCGTCGACAAAATACTGATCGGTAAGGCCGGTAATGCGGCTCGATAATCTGGTGAGCCATGCGCTGCCATTAACCCCGCCATCGATCACCTTAGAGTCAAAAGCAAACACGCCGCGGGCCGCATCCATTACTCGCCGGGTAACTGCCCAGCCGAAAAACTCATCAACCCAGTATTTGTTGTAACTAGCCAGGTAAAGCGGTCGCAGTCGCGCGGCCCAGATGTCAGGCAAGCTCGTGTCTTTCACGTAGAAAAGAAAACCAAGTCCGATGCCGAGACCCGCAACTGCAAGCGAGATTAGGATGAAGACCCACTCCGTAAGTGTCTCGCTGTGTACCCGGGACTCAACCGCGTGAGCCAAATTGAAGCCTTCAGTTCCATACGGCGGCGGCGCTTCGGGCACCTCAAGCTCGCCACTTACCAACTCGATGCGCGTCTCGCCGACTTGCTGTAACGGCTTGCCATAACTGTCGACAAATTCGTGAGTGCCGAAGTAATGACTGGTTGGATTCCAAATAATTGGATCGAGAAAGTTGACGATGTTCATCCGGCCGCCGACATGCTTGCCGCCGGTGAAGGCAGTGCTTATGCCGACAGACCCACCAATCGTCGCCAACACCGCCAGCACAGCAAGCGGCACCCACATCGATCGCGGTGATTCGTGTGGCGTGTCTCCGTGATGTTCAGGCGCTGGATGATCCTGCGGATGGGCATCGTGCTTAGGTGTCTGTACATGTTGCGAGTTGAGGAACTTCTCCTTGCCCCAGAACGTCATCGCCATCAGCCGCGTCATGTAGAACGCCGTGCAAGTCGCGGCGATTGTGCCCACAATCCAAACTATCCATCCGACTGGAATGTGTCTTGTGGCCGCGGCGTTCCAGAGTATTTCATCTTTGGACCAGAAACCGCTGAACGGAATGATGCCGCAGATTGCCAACCAGCCGGCCATGAAAGTCAGATAGGTAATGGGCATGTACTTCTTCAGTCCGCCCATGCGCCGCATGTCCTGCTCGTGATGCATGCCATGGATGACGCTGCCCGCGCCGAGGAACATCAGCGCCTTGAAAAAGGCGTGCGTCATCACATGAAAGATGCCAATCACAAATGCGCCGACGCCGCAGGCCATGAACATGAAGCCAAGCTGCGAAACGGTCGAATACGCCAGCACCTTCTTGATGTCGTTTTGCGTGATGCCGATGGTGGCGGCAAACAACGCCGTGGCCGCGCCGACTAAAGCAACAACCATCATCATCGTCTGCGAATGCTGGAAGATGACGTTGGTACGCGTCACCATGTACAAACCTGCGGTCACCATGGTCGCAGCGTGAATCAGCGCGGAGACCGGCGTCGGCCCCGCCATGGCGTCGGGCAGCCAGACATGTAAAGGAAGTTGTGCAGACTTTCCGCAGGCGCCGATAAAAAGTCCCAGCGCAATCCACGACAAGAGTCCCCAGTGTCCGAGCGTCTCGAGCGGATAGCTTCTGGCCTGCGCGAACACATCTGAGTATTGCGAGGTACCGAAGGTGGCGATGACCCCAAAGATCGCGAGCGCGAAACCGAAGTCGCCGATGCGATTTGTAATGAAAGCCTTGCGGGAGGCGTTGGCCGCTTCCTGTCGATCAAAGTAATAACCGATGAGCAGGTACGAGCAGAGGCCCACTCCTTCCCAGCCTACGAACATCATCAGGAAATTGGAACCCATCACCAGCACAAGCATCGAAAACATGAACAGGCCCATGTAGGCAAAGAAGCGGTAGAAGCCGGGGTCGCCATGCATGTAGCCGGTGGCAAAAACAAAGATGCAAAGCCCGACGCCGGTTACGATCAGCATGAAGACAGACGAAAGCGCATCGAGCTGATAGCTCCATTCGACGTTTAGAACCGAGCCCGCATTTGGGTCACTGGCGCCGCCGACAAGAATTGGCTCGTTTCTCCGCTCGGGCGGCAACTCCGCGCGTTTCTTTGCTGCATCTTCCTGAAGCTTGATGCTTGTTCGTTCCATGGAACCATGTGTTAGCCGTACCGCGCCGCCGGGAATCCAGGTGAAGGAGTTGCCGTCCTGGCTGGTGACGTAAGTCTCCGGCCACATGGCGTTACTGCTGAATGTGTAGGAGTAAACCGCGGCGACCGTGATCAGGAATGAAAGCGCAATAGAACCGACGGCAATACCGCCGATCAGCTTCTCCGAAAAGCGAAACTTCCGCCCGAACAAGCCATTGATGGCTGCACCGGCAAGAGGTAGGAGTGGAACTAGCCAGATGTAACGATGCATAACGCGAAACGTTTGTCTTAGGACTTTGGTCTTGGGTCTTTGTACTTAGAACTTTGTACTTTGAGCTTTGGACTTTGTACTTGTGCTTGGACTTTGAGTCTCGCTTGGAATCCAGCGCCTTCGGAACGGGAAACCAAGCTCAAAGTACAAAGCGCAAAGTTCCGAAGACCCAAGACCAAAGCCCCAAGACCTTCTTCACCATTTCAAGATATCAATCTCGTCGATCAAGATCGTTTCCTTGTTTCGGTAGAGCGCGATCACGATTCCTAAACCAATGGCTGCTTCAGCCGCAGCGACCACAATCACAAACACAGTAAAGATTTGTCCCGCCACTGCATTCGCGTTGCCCGTGTCCTGCAAATAACGAGACATGGCAATGAAGTTAAGATTCGCGGCGTTGAGAATCAATTCGATCGACATGAAGATGACGATGATGTTGCGGCGCGTAAGCACTCCGGCAACACCGATGATAAAGAGCAGCGCGCCAATAATCAGAAACTTGGATAAATCCGGGTGCTGCGCCTTTTCCCAGGCGACCGCAAATCTTCCTTCATTCGCCTCCTGAAATAGCAGCACTACTGCCGGGATGAAAACTTTGAACATAAGCATGTCTTCTCTACGCTACCGGCTCCCTTTGGACTTCCGCCAATTCCGGGTCGTGTGCAGCCTCTTTGCGCAGCACCTCAGGATCGACGTCATCTACCGAAGCTTCCTGTTTCAGCGTACGCGCCAACATCACCGAGCCAATGATGGCCACTAACAAAAGCACGCTTGCTATTTCGAAAGGCAGCGAAGCAAAGCGGTAAAGACTGTTGCCGATCCGTTGCGTGTCGGTTGTGATTCTTGAAGCGCCGGTTGCGGACGTTGCCAATTCCTGATCTCGAACTTTGCTGCCTTCCGCCGCCGCGTGAATCTTGTCTCTGTCTCTATTCTCCAAACCGGCGTAACCGGTATTAAGTGCGCCTATCAGCGCTGCCACGAGCAAGCCGCAAAAGATAACGCTGGCAGTCACCTGCCTTGGCCGGTTGAAGATCTCTTGATCACCGCGCTCTTCCGAACCCACGTTCACCAGCATGATGACGAACAGGAACAGAACCATCACGCCGCCGACATAAACCAGTATTTGCACACCGGCGATGAATTCAGCATGAAGCAGGATGAAAAGTGCGGCGACAGAAACGAGCGAAGAAATGAGAAAGAGAGCGCTGTGAATAGTATTGCGAGCCATCACAGTCAGGAGCCCTGCAAAGATGGCCGCGATAGAGAAGACCCAGAAGAATACCGATTCCCAACCGGATAGAATCATAAGAAAAGTGATGAGTGCTGAGTACTGAGTGCTGAGTGGCAGGTGACAGCGAGACTTCCTTTAACTTTCTCACTCATCACTCAGCACTCAGTACTCATTACTATTTTTCAGCGTGTGTACTTAACGGTTTCCCTGCCCTGCTCAAGCATCTCGCGATTCCAGACAAAGCCGGCGCGCGAGTAGGTGGCTAACTCAAAATCCTGCGTTAACTCCAAACAAGACGTCGGACACGCTTCCTGGCAGAGCGCGCAAAACATGCAGCGCGATGTGTCGAAGATAAACTCATCCAGCACTTTCTTTTTACGCGGCTTGCCGGCGACGATGATCTCCACATCCATCGCCAGTACGTCGATGCAATCTTCCGGACAAGCGATCGCGCAGAGGTTGCATGCGATACAGAGTGTGTCATGGGTTTCGGGATCCATATTGAGACGTGGGGCGCCATGGAAACGCGGCGCGACGTCAGGGCGCACCTTTGGATACTGCTCCGTATAGATTCCCTTGCCACCGACGCTGTCTTTGTCGGTGATGGCGCCGATGTTGTACTTGAGCGTCAGCTGCAGGCCTTTCAAAAGATCGACCATGAAAAAGCGCTGCAGCTTTTCGATGAACTTTGGTTTGGGAACTTTTACTAAAGGCATATGTCGATCTCGGATTTCGGATTTCGGATTTCGGAATTTTCAACTTCATTCTTACAATCCGCAATCCGCATTCATCATTCCGCAATCACTTGCGCGGCCGGAACCGCCGGTTTGCCCTGCGGCAGATTCACCAACCTGATGTTTCTGCGCTGGCTCTTCAAATTGAAATCGCGCGAGCGCCAGTTAAGTCTGGCCAGTAACAAGCCGGTGATACCGAGGCCCAACAGTCCTATCACTATCATTACCGCTTTGCCGGTTGCTGTTAGATCCAGTCCGTTGGCCAGCGATTGAATTGTCCTGATGCCGCGCCAGCCGTCGAGTGCCTGGACCACAAAAATTGCCAACGCGGAAAGCGTGATGTTAATCAACGCCGACGGAATCAGCCACTTCCAACCAATGTCCATCAGCTGGTCGTAACGGAAGCGCGGCAGCGTCCAGCGCAACCAGAAATACAAATAAAGAATTGCGCCTAACTTTGTCAGAAACACCAGAAGGCTGACTATAACATAGAGGTTGTGATAACCATTCGCTTCGGTCAGCCGGTAAACAAACGGCGCATACCAACCGCCGAGATACACCGTTACTGCTACCGCCGACACAATAACCATCGCGGCATACTCGGCCATAAAGAAGAGCGACCAACGGAAACCGGAATACTCGGTGTGGAACCCCGCGACGAGTTCCGATTCCGCTTCCGGTAGATCAAACGGCGCGCGATTGTTTTCGGCGATGCCGCTGACGAGAAAGATCAAGAACCCAAGCGGCTGGTAAACCAAATACCAAACTGAATCACTCTGCTGCGCGCTCACGATGCCGGAGAGCGAGAGCGTGCGGGCAAACATCAGTGCGCCAATTAACGACAACCCCATCGCCACTTCGTACGAAATCATCTGGGCGCTTGAACGCAGCGCGCCGAGCAACGAATACTTCGAATTCGATGACCAGCCGGCGAGAATCAGCGCCAGCACGCCAACGCTCGAAACAGCCAGGACAAACAACAAGCCGATGTTGACGTCAGTAATCACACCCCAATCAGGCGCGAACGGAATAACAGCAAAGGTAATGAAAGCCGCTGCCACCGCGATGTAAGGAGCGCAGAAGAAAATCCAGCGGTCGGCCTTCTCAGGAATGAAGTCTTCTTTGGTAAGCAGTTTGATCCCATCGGCGATGGGCTGAAGCAATCCCCACGGCCCAACGCGCATCGGACCAAGCCGAGCCTGCATAAACGCGGAAATCTTTCGCTCTAGATAGGTGGCGTAAGCAACCCAACCTGCGACCAGCGTCACGACCAGGCCAATCTGAATGAATGGCCAGACGAAGTGATTGATCGTGTCAGCGCTGAAAAACTTCAGCAGGAACTGATCGATAAAGTTGATCGGAGCTAATAAGAGTAAAGCCATGTCGTTCTAACTAGACAATTGCCGCAAACCAATCTGCGGAAGAGATGCCGTCCACGAAATTACACTAAAAAGGTTCGTGCTGTTTGGTGTCTTTTCGTGGATCGAATCTTATTCCCTTACCTGTCGATCTCACCCAGAACAATGTCCAACGTTCCGATTATCGCAACTACATCCGCCACCAGGTGACCGAGGCAAAGTTTCTTCAACGCCTGGAGATTAATCAACGACGGCGGTCGTACACGCATGCGCCACGGCTGCGCGCTCCCGTCGGAAACCAGGTAACAGCCAATCTCGCCTTTCGGTCCTTCGATGGAGTGATAGTAATCGCCGACCGGTGGCTTAACAATCTTCGGCAACTTCGCGTTCACCGGGCCGTCAGGCAACTGATCCAACGCCTGCACCACAATGCGACGCGATTGTCTCATTTCTTCAAGCCGCACGAGATAGCGATCATAAGTGTCGCCGTTCTCGCCAATTGGAATATCAAAGTCCATATCAGCGTAGGCCGCATAAGGCCGCGCCTTGCGAATGTCCCAGGCCACGCCCGAGCCACGCAGTGCCGGACCTGACAATCCGATCGCGACGGCCTCTTCCCCCGAGATTACGCCGATGCCTACAGTGCGGCTCAACCAAATGCGATTCTCGGACAGCACTGTTTCATATTCATCGAGTCGCTTGGGAAAGTTGCTGACGAAACGACGCACATCAGCATCGAAGTCGTCGTAAGCGTCGTTGGGCATTCCGCCCACACGCCAGGCATGACAAGTTAGACGCGCGCCAAACTGTCGTTCGAAAATTTTCAGAATCTCTTCTCGTTCACGCAACGCCCAGAGCAAAACAGTCACAGCGCCGATATCGAGGGCGTGGGTCGCAAGCCAAAGCAAGTGAGAAGCGATGCGATTCAGTTCCGTAAGAATGGTTCGGATGTAATGAGCGCGGGGTGGCACTACCAAACCCATCATCTGCTCCACGGTCTCGACCCAGACCAACCCGTTTGAGACGGCGGCAATATAGTCGAGCCGGTCCCAGTAAGGAGCGATCATGGTGTACATGCGATTCTCGGCGATCTTCTCCATGCCACGATGGAGGTAGCCGATGTCGCAGTCGAGATCCATCACTGTCTCGCCGTCGAGCTTCAGGATCACGCGCAGCACGCCGTGCGTCGACGGATGTTGCGGCCCCATGTTGAGCACCATCTCGGGGCTATCGAGCAGCGTTTCTTTAGTTGTGGCGATCTCTACCTGATGCATAACCTTCGTCGGTCGCCGTTTGGAGTTTGCGACAACTCTTTGGAGTGCGGTGACCTGTCACCGCTTTGGCC
>JBOGOP010000236.1:0-8947 GCA_050747225.1 Pyrinomonadaceae bacterium | reverse complement strand
AACGGAAGTTATCGAGGCGCACGGTGAAGTTACCGCCGTGGTGCCGGCGCCGCACATTGTTGACGTGTGTTCCGTTCTCAAGGCCGGCACGGATTCGAAGTTTGACTTCCTCGCCGACCTTTGCGGCGCCGATCGAGGGGTCGAAGAGGAACCGCGCTTTGAAGTTAACTATCATTTGTTTTCAACCACAAAGCATCATCGGCTCAGGTTGAAGGTGTTGCTGAACGAAAGCAATGCGCGCGTGCCGTCCGTCACGAGTGTGTGGCGAACAGCAAACTGGCACGAGCGCGAAACGTTTGATTTGTTTGGAGTTGTCTTTGAAGGACATCCGGACTTGCGCCGCATACTTTTGCCAGACGACTGGCAAGGGTACTCGTTGCGCAAAGATTTTCCCTTGCGAGGGTATGAGCCGTATTCGTTGAAATAGTCCAATGTCCAAAGTCCAACGTCCAAAGTCTTTTCAGGGCGTGACGACGCGGACTTCTGACGTTGGACTTTGGACATTGGACTTTAGACATGAGTGTTAGCATTCCGCCGCAGTTTGAAATAGTAGATCGTCCGCTGGACACACAGATGACGATCTCTATGGGACCGCAGCACCCGTCAACGCACGGCGTGTTGCGGCTCGAGCTGGTGCTCGACGGCGAAATGGTTGTGAAGGCAACGCCTGACATCGGTTATCTCCACACGGGCATGGAGAAGCTCTTTGAGTACAAGAAGTATCAGCAGGGGATCGTGATTACCGACCGGATGGATTATCTAAATCCGCTCGGCAACAACCTTGCCTATGTCATGGCGGTTGAAAAGCTGCTGAGGATGGAGATTCCGGAGCGGGCGCAAACGATCAGGGTGTTGATGTGTGAACTTCAGCGTATCGCTTCGCACCTCGTGTGGCTGGCCACGCATGCGCTGGACATCGGCGCGATGACCGTCTTCTTTTACTGCTTCCGTGAGCGCGAGAAAATTCTTAATCTCATCGAGGCTGCATCAGGTGGACGCCTAACGCCGTCGTATTTTCGCATCGGCGGGTTGATGATGGATCTGCCGTCAGGTTTCGAACGCCGCGTGCAACAGTTCCAGGACGGCTTTCTTAAGTCGGTTGAAGAGTTTCACACGCTGCTCACCGGCAACAGGATTTTTCAGAAACGCACGCAGGGAGTTGGCGTAATCACTGCGGAAGATGCGATCGACTCGGGCATTTCCGGACCTTGCCTGCGCGGCAGCGGAGTTAACCTCGACATCCGTCGCGCGAATCCATACACCGGTTACGAGAATTATGATTTCGACGTCCCGATTGAGACTGACTGCGACGTCTGGGCGCGTTACCTCGTGCGCATGCGCGAGTTGAAGGAGTCGCACAAGATTGTGGCGCAGGCGCTCGGCAGACTTAAACCGGGTCCAGTGAAAGCGGACGATCCAAAGGTTGTCCTGCCGGATCGCGAGGCGATGAAGACGCACATGGATGCGTTGATTCATCACTTCCTGATCGTCGCCGAGGGCTTCGATGTGCCGGCGGGCGAGGTCTATCACCCAATTGAAGCGTCAAAGGGCGAACTCGGCGTTTATGTGAAATCCGACGGCGGACCAAAGCCGGCGCGAGTGCATTTTCGTGGTCCGAGCTTTGTAAACCTTTCAGCGCTACCACACATGTCGCAAGGCGCGATGGTGGCAGACATCGTGGCGATTATCGGATCGCTCGATATTGTTTTGGGCGAGATTGATCGATAAAGCCTTAGGCCTTGGGTCTTTGGACTTTGGTCTTTGCCCTCTAGGTCGCGTGGTTCGTCAAACCGAAACCGAGAGTCGTAAACAAGAGGTGAAAGACCCAAGACCAAAGTCCAAAGACCGAAGACCAAACAAAGAATGAGCCAACAGTTAACACAGATTGCGCCAATGTCGCAGCCGGTTGATATCGCTGAGGCTGCCTCATTTTCGCCTGCGGTTGAGGCTGAGATCGACGCTCATCTTGCGAAGTATCCGGTGAAGCGCTCAGCTATTCTGCCGCTGATGTTTGTTGTCCAGCGCGAACGTGGCTATCTGGATCCGCCGGGAGTTGCGTACCTGGCTAAGCGTTTGGGTTTGCGAATCACGGACATCTGGGAGGTTGCCACCTTCTATTCGATGCTCCACACGGAACCGGTTGGCAGGTATCACATTCAGATTTGCAAGACGCTCTCGTGCAAGATCATGGGCGAGCCGGGAATCACCGAGCATGTTTGTAATCGCCTGGGAATCAAGCCCGGCGAAACGACCGCTGATGGCAAGTTTACGGTTTCGCTGGTGGAGTGTTTGGGCTCATGCGGCACCGCGCCGATGTTTCAAATTGGTTTTGACTATCACGAAAATCTGACACCCGCAAAGGTCGATCAGATTCTGGATTCATTGGCATGAATGAACTTTGTACTTAGTACTTTGAGCTTTGTAGTAGCGTCCGGATCGATAGTCGAATGTATCTGACAAATCCGCACAAGTTCGAAGTACAAAGTTCAAACTACAAAGTTCAAAACCAGTCTATTTACGATTTACGATTCACTATTTACTAACAAATGTTTATCGGCGCCATAGGATGTGAACCTCTTCAGCTCGCGCGAGTTCATCTCGAGAATTCGCGATCGCTTGACGTCTATCGCCGGCATGGCGGTTACGAGGCACTCAAGAAAGTGTTGTCGGGAATGTCGCCTGACGACGTCATCAACGACGTAAAGAAGTCGGCATTGCGCGGACGTGGTGGAGCTGGGTTCCCAACCGGAATGAAATGGAGTTTCGTTCCGAAAGATTCGCCGAAGCCGAAGTATGTCGTGTGCAACGCCGACGAATCGGAGCCGGGTACCTTCAAAGATCGCTATTTGATGGAGCGCGATCCGCACATGCTGATTGAAGGCATGCTGATCGCCGCCTATGCCTTAGGTGCGAAGACTAACTACATCTACACACGCGGCGAATACAAGTATCTGATCGACATCATGGACGTCGCACTGGCTGAAGCGCGCGCCGCGGGCTTGTTGGGCGAAACAATTCTCGACTCAAACTTCTCTTCCGAAATCTATACGCACACCGGCGCCGGCGCTTACATCTGTGGTGAAGAAACCGCGCTGCTGAGTTCGCTTGAAGGAATGCGCGGCCATCCGCGCATGAAGCCTCCCTTCCCTGCTGTCTCTGGCCTGTACGCAAGCCCGACGGTTGTCAACAACGTCGAGACGCTTACCGCCGTGCCTGACATCATCAAGATGGGCGGTGAGGCCTATCAGAAACTGGGAACGGAAAAGAGTGGCGGCACGAAGCTGTGGTCAGTCTCTGGTCACGTAAATCGTCCCGGAGTTTATGAACTCCCGATGGGCTACGACGACATGGAGAAGTTCATCATGGACGACTGCGGCGGCATTTTAAGCGGCGGGAAGCTCAAGGCTGTGATTCCGGGCGGTTCTTCTGTTTACATCATGCGCGCCGACCAAATCATCGGCAAAGACGTGCGCATGGACTACGAAGGACTGGTCGCCGGCGGTTCGAGCGTAGGCTCCGGCGGTTTCATAGTTATGGATGAGTCGGTTGATATCTTTGAGTCAACCAAGAACCTGACCGAGTTTTACAAACATGAGTCGTGCGGTTGGTGTACGCCCTGCCGTGAAGGTACTGACTGGCTGGTAAAAGTTTTCAAGCGCATTGCGAATGGCGGTGGGCGGCCGGAAGATGCGCAGCTAATGTTGGATCTTTGCGACAACATTGAGGGCAAGTCGTTTTGCCCGCTGGGAGATGCGGCGTCGTGGCCGATTCAGTCGGCGATAAAGAGGTTTCCAGAAGACTTCAAGAAGCATCTGACTAGAGCGAACGACACCGGCGGGAATTGACCAACGGAGGTATTAGTGCCATTTAAGAATCGTAAGCTCGCGAAGAAAGTTGCGAAGGAGCCGTGTGCGTGGTGCGGATGGATCGCAGGGCGCAGACATGCCGCTCACATAATAGACGAAGGTCCCGAGACTGAATCGAATGCAATTTCTCTTTGTCCAAATTGTGCCACGGTATTCGATGAGGTGGTTCGTCCGAAATTCTACAAAGCATTGCAAGAATATGGTTGCGTCCCACTGCCCCTGTCTTGGCGGAAGGACAACAAGATTTCTGAGGCGATAGATAAACTTCTCTGATAGCCTGTTCCTTCTTGGTAACGGTGCTTGAAAGTTGCGATGATAGTTCCAATAAAAAAAATAGAGGTTCGACTAGACGAGGATGGGGTTTGGATCGCCAAGTCCAAGCTGCTGCCGGGTTGTCATGCGCAGGGCAGAGACCGTGGCGAGGCAATCTTGCGTTTTCAGGAAGCGGCCAAAGCGCATCTTGAATCCTTGATGGAAACCGGACGTCCGATACCGGCTGCCTTTCGAGATAAATTCGTTCTAGTGGCTTAATTGTGAGTAAATACCCGTCTTACAACTGCCGGGAATTGGAGCGCCGCCTTAAACAAATTGGTTGTGAACTAGTGCGAACAACTGGGAGCCATCGTCACTTTTCTAATCCGTTTCAGCCGGACCGCTTGATCACTTATGCCTACCATGTTGGGGACGTTCCTCGAGGAATAATCGATGACATCACTAAAGACCTCGGCATCACGCGCGATGATTTTTATTTTGGGAAGTTTCCTAAGCGATGAGTACTGAAGTAATCAAAGTCACGATCAACGGTAAAGAGTTTGAAGTTCCCAAAGGCGCGCGGCTGATCGACGTCTGTCGCGATAAAGCTTTTGATATCCCGTCGTTTTGCTACTACTCCGATCTTGCGTTGCAAGCGTCCTGTCGCATGTGCCTGGTGCGGATCGAGAAAATGCCGAAGCTGCAAACGTCCTGCACGATCATCTGCACCGACGGCATGGTGGTTACCACCCAGAGCGACGAGATTGAAAAGGCGCAGCGCTCAATGCTCGAGTTTCTGCTCGCCAATCACCCGCTCGACTGTCCAGTCTGCGATCGCGGCGGCGAATGCGAACTGCAGGAGATGACGTTTGACTGGGGCGGACTGGAGGAACGCTTCA
This sequence comes from Pyrinomonadaceae bacterium, assembly GCA_050747225.1. Taxonomy (GTDB): domain Bacteria; phylum Acidobacteriota; class Blastocatellia; order Pyrinomonadales; family Pyrinomonadaceae; genus PSRF01. The sequence goes on along the minus strand of JBOGOP010000236.1, from coordinate 3,930 downwards.
CCGAGAAGAAAAACTACCAACCCGAAAGATATCTTTCGCCGATGGTGGCCAACGATCCGCAGCGCTGCATTCTCTGCAAGCGCTGCACGCGCGTTTGTGACGAATGGATGGGCGAAGACGCGATCGAAGCCGGTGGACGCGGCGCCAATACGGTTATTGGAACCTACGGAGGCTGGCTCGATTGTTCTCAATGCGGCAACTGCATTGAAGTCTGCCCCACCGGCACTCTGCTCGACGGCACCTACCGGCACCAGGCGCGGCCGTGGGAGTTGTCGCAAACGAAGTCCACCTGTACCTATTGTTCTGACGGCTGTCAGATGTCGCTCGGCTCACGCGGCGATGAACTGATGCGCATCGTGGCGCGCGATCGCTACGTCAACGGGCTCAATGGCGAGTTCCTATGCATCAAGGGACGCTTCGGTCATCCCTTTGTGAATCATGAAGCGCGCATCCGCACTCCGCTGATTCGCTACAAAAAGGGCGGCAAGCTTATTCCGGCAACCTGGGATGAGGCGATTATCCACGTGGCGAAGAAACTCGACGAAGTCGTCGATACGCACGGGCGTGACGCATTGGGAGTTATCGGCAGTCCGCGTATTACCAACGAAGCAAACTACCTGCTCTACAAATTTGCGACTGAGCTTGTCGGGACAAGCAACTACGCAGTAGCGGACACGTCCAGCCTGAAGCCGTTCTTCGACAACCTCGGTGGGCCACTAGCGACCCATCGCGATATTCGTTACGCCAAAACCATCCTGTTAATCGGCGGCGAACCTGAAGAACTTCAACCGCTGACTGGGAAACAAATTCGCCAGGCTGTTCGCAACGGTGGGGCGAAATTGATAGTAGTTAACAGCACTCCGATCAGGCTGATCGAGCAGTCTGCGCAATTCGTCCACATTCGACCTGGGACAGAGGACGCAGCGGTGTTGGCGCTCGCCAACAGTTCCGATAGCGATGCGGCCGCCGGCAAACTTGGTGTCGAGGCCAGTGAGCTTGAGACTCTCAGAGAGTCAATCAGCGAAACTAAGGGCGAGCTCGTCATCATGTTCTCAACTGAGTTGAGTGCCGCGGCGCAAGTAGTCCTGGCGCAATTGCCTTACGCGTTGCGCGCAGATGGCCGTCGGGTCTTGCTTCATCCGCTGCCGCTTTACAACAACAGCGTCGGGGCGCACGACATGGGATTGGCCAGCGGCGCCATGAGCGTGACGCAGCAGCTCGACGCGGCCGGCGAAAGTATTCGCGCAATGTACGTCGCCGGGAGTTTTCTTGCCGAGCATTTGCGTGGCCGTGAGGATGCGCTGAGCAGACTGGAGTTCCTCGTAGTCCAGGAGCTTTTTGAAACTGACACCACTGCCTTTGCCGACGTTGTTTTGCCGGCTGCTTCGTTTGCTGAAATTGACGGCACGTTTACAAACAACGACGGTTTTGTGCAGCGGGTGCGCCAGGCGATTCCGCCGGTTAACCAGGCCAAGGCTGATTGGATGATCACAGCCCACTTGGCAGCCGAACTGGGAATGGATTATGGCTTTGAGATGTCTGCCAGCGCGGTCTTCAACGAGATTGCTGAACGTAATCCGGCGTATGCAGGCTTGCGGTATCCGGTGCTAAAAGATGAATCGAATCCGGTGCAGGCGAAGTACAAGATTGCTGAGCAGCGTGACCTCGCGCCGGAATTGACGACACTTCGCGATGCTGTGCAGGCGCTTCCCGCTAAAGGCGACAAGTTGAGTGTTACTCCAAGCGTCGGTCATGAGCTTTTCAAGATCGGGACGTTGACTGACAAGGTGCCGCAGTTTCACTTGCTGGCGGAAGGCAACCCGCGACCCGAAACCGTTAGGGTTTCGCCGCTGTATCAGATCACGGTCGCAGACAACCTTCGCGCGGATGCGGTAGTCGCGGCCGACTGAGAAACCGAGTTGATTGTGGATGGTATATAGCAAATAGGGCGACCTGCGAAGGCGCAACTTCTATTAACTATTTACGATTCACCATTTACTAATAATGGATTGGAATAACCAATACATTCATGCGATCGTGTTGCTCGTCGCGATCACAGTCGCCTTTCTGACGATCATGCTGCTGGTGGCGGCGACCGTGCTTGCTGAGCGGCGCGTACTTGCGTTCATTCAGGGTCGGCTGGGACCAAATCGCGTCGGTTATGGCGGGGTGCTGCAACCGTTTGCCGACTTCATCAAAACGATGATGAAGGAGGATCTGGTTCCCGATCAGTCGACCAAGTTTGTATTTCTGCTGGCGCCAATGATTGCAGTGGTGACTGCCATCATGGCAATCATTGTCTATCCCTTCGGCCCAACCATCACGATTCCCTTTCTCGGCTGGTCGTTTCCTTTGCGAATAGCGCAGTTCGACGTGGCCTTGCTCTACGTACTGGGCGTCACTTCGGTCGGCGTTTACGGCATCGCGCTCGCGGGTTGGTCGTCAAACAATAAGTACAGCCTGATGGGCGGGCTGCGGTCGTCAGCGCAGATGATTTCATATGAACTGGCGCTGGGCTTATCCCTGATCGGCGTAATCCTCCTTTCCGGGACGCTCGATATCTACCAAATCGTAGAACAACAGTCCGGTTGGTACGGCATGCATTGGAACGTCATTTATCAGCCGTTTGGTTTCATTCTTTATTTGATCGCAGCTATCGCAGAAACGAATCGTGTGCCTTTCGATCTGCCGGAGGCCGAAACAGAATTGGTCGCAGGCTTTCATACCGAATACAGCTCGATCAAGTTCTTGTTATTTTTCAACGCCGAATACATCAACATGATCACCGTGTCGATGCTGGCGACGACGTTGTTCTGGGGCGGTTGGAACGTGCCGTTTGCCGAATATCTATTCGGTCGCGGCACGTTCTTGTTTGCACTGGTCAGTGTTCTGGGCTTTTTTGCAAAGATATTGGTCTTCCTGTTTTTCTACATCTGGCTGCGTGGCACGTTGCCACGGTTTCGTTTCGATCAATTGATGGACTTTGGTTGGAAGTTTTTGTTGCCGGCGGCAATTCTGAACATTGTTTTGACCGCGACTGTTTTGTATTTCACGACCGGATAACAGCAGTTCAAAGTTTCAAGTTCCAAGTTTCAAGTGAACAAGAACCGGAACTTGAAACTTGAAACTTGAAACTTAGGTTTAGATGTCAACCCTTCTCTTCATCATCTTTGCAGGTATGGCGATTGGTTGTGCGATTGCCATGGTCTCGCAGAGCAATCCCCTCTACAGCGCGATTTCGCTGATAGGCGTATTCATTTCGCTGGCATCGATTTACGTAACCCTGGCCGCTCCCTTCATCGCTGCCGTGCAAGTGATCGTGTACGCGGGCGCGATCATGGTACTAGTGATCTTTGTAATCATGCTGCTCAACGTCGAGCATTCGGAACCGCGGCGCAAGCGACTCAAGTTTCTCGTGCCAATGGCTGTGGGCATGGCTGCCTTACTGCTTGCGGAAACAGCTTTCATACTTTATTCGGTGCAGACGACGGAAGACCGCTTTTCCATTTACGTCTCCAATGCCGGCTTAACGCACTCGATTGGCGAAGGCTTGTTCACGAGATACCTGCTGCCTTTCGAAGTCACTTCTGTCTTACTACTCATGGCCATCGTCGGCGCCATGTCTTTGGCGCGCCGGACCACTGTTTTGTCAGCGACTGCGCGCGTTGTTCCCGGGGCGCAGGTTCTGGCGATGGACATAGTTAACCCCCGCGGCGGCGAAGACCTGCGCATGGTCGAGACCGAAACAACCGCAGAGGCTGCGCATCTGCTGGGCGTTGACTTTCAATCAGACCGCGATCAGCAGGAGTAAAAAGTTATGGGCCCACACCTTTCCTGGTATCTGGCGCTGTCCGCGATCCTGTTCACGATTGGCGCCGTCGGCGTGATCGTCAAGCGAAATGTGATCGCGATGTTCATGTGTATCGAGCT
>JBOGOP010000235.1:0-8991 GCA_050747225.1 Pyrinomonadaceae bacterium | reverse complement strand
AATCAACTATTGGCAACACACTCCTAATTCGTCTGCGAAAAATTACGGGAGACTTGCCGGCCGGCGTTGAAGTGCTGGCTAAAGCTGAGCACTTGAATCCTGGCGGGTCGGTGAAGGATCGCGCCGCCCTCGCGATGATTTTAGCCGGAGAACGAAGTGGACGGCTGCGGCGCGGCATGACCATCCTGGATGCGACCAGCGGAAATACCGGCATCGCGTACGGAATGATCGGCGCCATGCGTGGCTATCGAGTCACGATCTGTCTGCCAAAAAACGCCAGCCTGCAACGAAAGAAAATTTTGCGCAGTTTTGGAGTAGAGTTAATCGAAACTGATCCGCTGCTGGCTACCGATGGTGCGCAGTTAGTGGCGCGTGAGTTGTCCGAGAAAGAGCCTGAGAAATACTTTTATCCGGACCAGTACAACAATCCGGCAAATTGGCGCGCGCACTATCAGAGCACTGCTCCGGAAATTTGGGCACAGACTGAGGGGCGCGTTACGCATTTCATCTCCGGATTGGGAACTTCGGGGACATTTGTTGGCACCGGTCGACGCCTGAAGGAGCTGAATCCGGCGATACGCGTAATCTCGATGCAGCCGGATTCCCCTTTCCATGGACTCGAAGGACTCAAGCACATGGCTACGGCACTGGTGCCGGGAATCTATGACTCGACGCTGGCGGACGAGAATGTTGAAGTGACCACCGAAGCCGGGCAGGAGATGGCCGGCCGCCTGGCTCGAGAAGAAGGGTTGCTGGTTGGCACCAGCTCCGGCGCCAATGTATTTGCCGCGTTGCGACTGGCTCTGTCATTACCGGAGGGTTCAGTGGTGGTAACGATCCTCTGTGATGGTGGAGAAAGATACCTGGAATGATTTGGCGTGCGCCGTTTTGGAGTGCGCCGGCAAAGCGAAGCGGCGACGGCGCTTTTCATTGCTCCAGCGATCTGGACGATGGAAATCCAAAGCGGTGCCTCCCGACGAGTCGGGCTTGCCACCGCACTCCATAAGAGTTGAGCTTGATCAAACTGGCAACACAGCACCGAAATGAGATGGCCGCCCACGGTGAGCGCGATTATCCGTACGAATGTTGCGGCTTGTTGCTGGGTGCCTTTGGCGCCGGCAGCCTCAAGACGATCGCGGAGATTTATCCCATCTCGAATGCGCGCGAGGAAGAGGCAAAACGAAATCGCTTTTTGATAACGCCCGAAGAGTTCAGGGAGGGCGAACAGTATGCGGAGAAAAATGGACTGGAGGTAGTCGGGTTTTATCATTCGCATCCGGATCATCCGGCCGTGCCTTCCGGATACGATCTTGAACACGCCTGGCCGCTTTATTCGTACATCGTGGTCGCGGTCAGAGCCGGGGTGGCAGGTGATCTGCGCTCATGGAGGATGGAACCAGACCGCTCAAAGTTTACAGAAGAAGAAATCTCGGTGTTGTAACGCAAACTGTTAGTTTGCGGATCGCGGTAGCAGGGTTTGAAACGTCGCAAACTAACAGTTTGCGTTAGCGAGTGAAAGGAAGTTCAGCCATGTCAGTCACAATCAATATCCCCACAGCGCTGCGGCAGTTTACCGGCGGTAATGCCCGTATCGAGGTGGAGGCGACAACGGCCGGCGAGGCGCTGGATCGTTTGACCTCGCTCCATGCCGAGCTGCGGCGCCATCTCTACGACGACAAGAGTGCGCTGCGGAGTTTTGTTAACGTCTACGTCAACGACGAAGACGTCCGTCATCAATCGGGCCTGGCGACGCCGTTGCAGGATAGCGACACAGTAGTAATTGTTCCGTCGATTGCGGGGGGCGTGGCGACGGAATACACGAGTGAAGCGGAAGTCGCGCCCGCGTTGCCGTCGTTGTCAAACGAAGAGATCGCCCGTTACAGCCGGCACTTGATCATGCCCGAGGTCGGGATGGAAGGGCAGCGGAAGCTGAAGGCTGCGAGCGTCCTGATGATCGGCACTGGCGGACTCGGCGCACCGGTGGGAATGTATCTCGCCGCGGCGGGCGTGGGGCGCATCGGCATCGTTGACTTCGATGTGGTGGAAGCTTCCAATCTCCAGCGCCAGATTATTCATGGCACGGCTGACATTGGCCGGCCAAAAATCGAATCGGCGCGCGACCGCCTGCGCGACATCAATCCCCATATCGAAATTGAAACGCACGAAACTCGTTTGACCAGCCAGAACGCGCTGACCCTGTTTGCCAACTACGACATCGTGGTGGATGGCACGGACAATTTCCCAACTCGGTACCTCGTCAACGATGCCTGCGTGCTTACCGGCAAAGCGAATGTCTATGGATCAATCTTTCGCTTTGAAGGACAGGCCAGCGTATTTTGGGCGAAGGAAGGCGCATGCTATCGCTGCTTGTATTCAGAGCCGCCGCCGCCCGGGCTGGTGCCAAACTGCGCCGAGGGAGGGGTGCTTGGAGTTTTACCTGGAATTGTCGGGGCGATTCAGGCAAACGAAACCGTAAAGCTCATTCTTGGCGCGAAAGACACCCTGGTTAACCGACTGCTGTTGTTCGATGCCTGGCAAATGAAGTTTCGCGAGTTTAAGTTGCGCAAGGATCCTGCGTGTCCTGCGTGTGGTGAGAATCCGACTATCCGGGAGTTGATCGACTACGAAGAGTTTTGTGGTTTGCGCGCGCAACCGCAGGAACAGTCGGCTGCGCTCGAGGAGATTACTGCTACCGAACTAAGGCGGCAGCTGGATAGCAGCAAGGACCTCCAGATAATCGATGTGCGCGAACCTTTTGAATACGACATTGCGCGCATCGCCGGAACCAAACTGATTCCGCTGGGCCAGGTCGTTGCTCGCATGAATGAAATCGATCCGTCACGCGAGACAGTAATGCATTGCAAGGCCGGCGTGCGCAGCGCCAAGGCCATTGCGGCTTTGAAGCAGGCCGGATATCCGGGGCGGCTCATTAACCTGAAGGGCGGAATCACGGCCTGGTCAGATGAAGTCGATCCGAGTGTGGCGAAGTATTAGAAGAACTTCAGCGAGATAGTCCGTTAGCCCGTGAGATTTGTCCTTAGCCTTCGAGATTGGCCCTTAAGCCCGCGAAGCGTGGCGGCAGCATAAAGCCTGGGGTGGAGCGAAGCGGAACCCCAGGTATGCGATAGGAAAAGGGACTCTGGCGGCGCTGGCTATACGAACGTAAGTGACTATGCAGCAGGCAAGTCTGACTGGATTGAAGCCGGGCTACCTACGGAAAGCGATCACAAGCACTGAGTCGAGTTCTATCGATTTATCGGCTTTGCCTCAAAAGTCCCGCAAGCGGAATGGATGATCCGACGCGTAGTGTCGAAATGAGTTTAGCCCGGTCCTTTTAAGGCCGGGCATCGGACAAACAACCTGGTGTCGTCGCGTAGCGACGAAATGAAACTGGGCTAGTGTCGATAAGTGTTCATCGCGTCGCTAGCGCGACTCGCAAGCAATTATTCGTCTAGCCCGGCCTTGAAAGGCCGGGCTAAACTCACGCCGACGCTAACGCGTCGAAGAGGTTCGCAGTTTACTTTTGAGGCAAAGGCGATCTTATCGCTACTGCCGAATTCGCGCTTGCGCACTCAATGCGAGGCACTTGCTCATGAGCCAAAAACCGATGAGTGAAGAAGCGTTGGACAAGCTCCAACGTGACACATTCGGCTACTTCAAGCATGAAACGAATCTGACCAACGGCATGGTTCCCGACAACACCCGAACGGGAGCTCATGCCAGCATTGCGGCGATTGGCCTGGGACTCGCGGCACATCCGGTTGCGGTTGAGCGCGCTTTTATCTCCCGCGACGAGGCAGTCGAGCGGGTCCTGACGACATTGCGGTTCTTTTGGAACAGCCCCCAGGGAAAGGAACCTGATGCGACCGGCTACCAGGGCTTCTACTATCACTTTCTTCACATGGATTCCGGGCGCCGTGCCTGGGAATGCGAACTTTCAACTATCGATTCGACTATTCTCATCGCCGGCGCGCTGGCGGCTGCTACTTACCTCGATCACGATTCGCCCCGTGAGCACGAGATTCGGAAACTGGCTGACGATCTCTATCGACGCATGGATTGGCAATGGGCGACCAGCGCCGTTGGAAAAGTGTCGATGGGCTGGAAGCCCGAGTGCGGTTTCCTGCCCTATCATTGGGAGGGGCATAACGAGTCCATCCTGCTTCACGTGCTCGGTCTCGCTTCGCCCACGCACCCACTGGCGCCGGAAACTTACAAAGCTTTTACCTCGACATATTGCTGGAAGGAAATTTACGGTCAGGAGTCTCTCTACGCCGGCCCATTATTTATTCATCAGCTCTCCCACATGTGGATAGACTTCCGCGACATTCAGGACGACTTCATGCGTGGCAAGGGGATCGATTATTTCGAGAACAGCCGCCGGGCAACCTATATCCAGCAAGAACACGCGATCCGCAATCCTCATGAGTTCAGAGGATATGGCGAATACGCCTGGGGGTTTACCGCTTCGGATGGGCCGGGTCCAGCGGTGCTAAAGGTCGATGGCATCGAGCGCCGCTTTTTTGACTACGAGGCGCGAGGCGCGCCTTACGGACCAGAGGACGGCACGATTGCTCCGTGGGCGGCTGCCACTTCGTTGCCGTTTGCGCCGGAGATTGTTCTGCCAACGCTCCAGTATTTGAACGATGTCTATCCGGATATGACAAGCAAGTACGGATTCAAGTGCAGCTTCAATCCGACGTTCCAGGAAGGATACGAGAGTGCCAGAGGCTGGGTGTCGCAAGGGTATTACGGGCTGGACCAGGGACCGGTTGTAGTCATGATCGAAAACTATCGCTCTGAGTTCTTTTGGAATCTGATGCGTAAGTGTCCTTACCTAACCGATGGTTTGCGGCGCGCGGGATTTATAGGCGGCTGGCTGTGAGTTGAAAACTGGCACCCTGATGCTAGCTCCTTTTCCGCCCTCCTTGGTAACCGCTGGCGGATACTCGTCTCTGTCCTTTCCCTTTACCGGTTTTGACCCGCCCATCGCCTCTCTACGTCGATCTTTTGAGCCCCCGCGATCAACGGTGAGAGTGTCAGGCTTACCTGCCTTCTGAGCGTCTTCAACGTGTCGCGCCGCCTCAGGATGTTTGTTGGCATCTATAGTTACTTCCTTTGGAGAGGCAAGCTTGCTGCTGTCCTCGAAGCCTTCGTCAAACAGCACTACAAAAATGAAGCTTAAGGAGTTTGGAGTTAGATAGCCTTTTTCACGGTTCAAGTAGATGCGGACTCTCCTCTACGGCCCCGCAGTTAGAGTCAATTGACCTATAGCCAACGGTAGAAGGTGAGAGCTTTTGCTCACTATTTTTTTTAAGAAAGAGCAGAAGAATCTTGCCTTCCGCAAATAACTGCGGGGACAGTCGAGCGTGTTTTTCATCGGCAGTGTTCGTTTTGTATGCCAAGGCAAAACTAACAGTAATGTCACATTCATTAATATTGCCTTTAAGAACACCTTTCACTTTGAAACGGACGTTCTGAGTTGATAGCACCGGGCCACTCCATATTTCTAACGGCAAACCCGTGGGTTGCACCTCAACAACTTGAGCCACGACAATAACCTCCGCATCCCTCGTTAGTTTCTGTAGCGGTGCCTCGTCACAATTATGTTGGGGCGTCATTAGAACTAGCAGAATAGCTATGATGCTGATCATGGCAGTTTCTCCACTTTAATCACGTGTACAGGTTGAGGAAGTGATGCTGCCGGCACCGGACTTATGTATTCAGTTGTGATTCTCATCTTTATTGCTGAGTTGCCGTGCACTTGCCAGTCCGTTGTTGCACTTGAAATTAGGGTGCCACAGACGATGCATGTTGGCCGGGCAAAGCCTGAATTCGGAATAGGATCCAATCCAGGAAAGAAGGGGTTGGTGGCCTGATGAGCTGAGTTCACGTCTGCTGAACTTGGCATCGTGCCATAATAGGCTTCTAATGTTTCGTGAGTAAGCACGTCTGAGTTGCTGAAATTAGGTCCTGATGAGTTTCCCGGAGCATCAAGCTGCTTGATGTCGCTGAAGTCAAGGGTTTGATGACCATTACCATCAAAGCGACCAAAAAACACCCCCGAATTCCTCGTTCCATCTCCCGTATCAATAGTGACATGGCGGTTCTGATCAGTAATTGCGTTGAATAACTCTTTCTCACCACCAGATAGAGTTTTTGCAAGGCCATTGAGCGCTTTCTTACTGAGTTCATTGCCATCCTTATCCACAATTACTACTTGATTATTTTTGTTGACACCGACTTGGAAAGCTGCCCCCTTCCGAGCATTTAAACCCGTCCTATATTCGTCCTGCTCGATACCTTCGAGTGTGACATCAAGACCATTCGGATCAAGAAACTTTAACGGATTGTTACGCGCATACTGATAAAGATTCAATCGCTGCGGATCCGGTAATCTCTTCATTTCAAGGTAAAGCGGATCGGCCGATGTAAATCTCCCTTGAGTGCTCGCGTAATAGCGGGCGCCGAAATAATCGAGCCCCGTCTCAATGTCCCGTTCTTTTTGAGGTGAACTTCTGCCGCACATTGTCGCCGCTGTAGCCTTGAGCCGTTGTGCGGCCGCCAGTGCCGGCAAAGAGTTCCTCGCCGAACGGCAAGTAATCATGTCGCTTCACGCTTGCAAGTGAACCACTCTTGTTAACGATCATCCGCGGCGTGCCCAGCTGATCGGCAACCAGCCAGTTAGCTTCCCGATAGAGCGTCCCAGCCAATTGTCTAAAGGCCCCGCAGGTGGCAAAGGCATTCAACACATTCTGCCTGCCTGCGCCCACACTCGCTTGGCCCGACCACCAACTGAGCCCACCCGCATCCGGCCCGCGCTGCAGAAAACCTTCGTAGAGATTGGTGACGTACTGCGTGTTGGAAATTGAACTATCGTTGACTTGCCCGGCAAACAAGCTGCGGCCGAAGGTCTCCGCCTGAGACTGCACTGCCGCCTGACTTTGCGCCGCCGCCGCATTCAATGCATCGCGCTGTTGCTGCAACTCGGTTGATGTGGCACCGCGGCCATAAGCGCCCAGGTAGAAATTGTTGACAAAATGTTCTGTCCGCTCGTTGTCTGAAGCCGCCGTCCCATAGAGATTCGCAACCAGCGTCTGAAACTCACCGCTGGCCTCGAATGCGTTGCAGACGTTGACGCGACTGCCCGCTGCCTGGCCCGCCCAGAAGTTAAGGCCACCCTGCACGCCAGCCTGGGGCTAGTGTGTCCATCTGCTGCTGTAGCTCAGCTGTCGTGGCCTCGCGCGCAAAAACATTGAAATAAAGGTCCTTGACGAACCGTTTGAGGCGCCGAACGTCGCTGCTCGTCACTGTGACCAGCAGTTCGCCTCACCGAAGACTTTCTTCACGGCATGTTCCAAGACGAGAAAGTTGAATCAATTTCAAATCTTGGATGCAGGATACTTATCCTGGTAAACTGACTTTATTACTTCTCCAGCCTCTCTTGTGTTCTCAACCTGTGCAATCAGATCAGGTTTCCTTTAGCCATCTGCTGTCAATCGGTAGGCCCCAATTCTTTTTCATCATGCCGACGGCCCATTTGAAATCATACTGATGTTCCTTCGACTTTGACAAAGCCACGATATCTTCATCGATATCGTCCAACGAAGGTGAAGGCTTGGTCGGACACTTCTCTGAAAGGTAGGTGGTTAGCAGTTCAATTTCGATCCTTGTTTGAACAACGAGGAGAATCTCCTCGCCGGTCCATCGATTGCCGATTGAAAGGATTCTTCGAAGTCGCTGGATCTTTTCTTTGATACCAGCTTCTGCCTGTTCCATGGCATCGTCCGAAAGCTGTTCATCGCTTACCCTGGCAACCCATTCCGCGCCCTGAGCTTTCGGCAGTTTCGATGCACAATGAAAAATCTCCGCAAGCGCGATCACAGCGCTCTTCCATGTTCCTTTTGCCGCTAGTTCTTTGTACCGGCGAAAACGTTCGTCGAGTTCTTTAGCGAGATTAGATTGCATGTAAAGGCTACTCAATTCAAACCTACAAACTCACCTAGGAGTTGGTGGAGTGATGCCAAGATTGCGAAGGTACTGTTGGGTCACCGGCATGTGTGTGAAAATCTGTCTGCCAGACTCACTTGTGGAAGTAAACAGGTAATGGTCCTCTCCGAGTTGTGTAACATGGGCCACTTTCCTCTGCCCATTGTGGTAGAACCTCATCTTCCACTGACTGATTCTCGCATGCATATTCGCCTCTTCATAATACTGCCAAGGCGGCAGTTCGCTGTGACGTTTAGCATGATCTTTAAGATTTCGAAATACGGGTCTGGGAGGTCTTCCTGTTAAGTCGCGCCAGGTTGCGCCTCCTGGAAAATATCTCAACCGCGACCTGCCCCGCGCGTCTCTCTCAACAACCCAACCCGGGGGGAGGTCCCTTCCCGCGCCGCGCCGTCCGCCTCCGCTCCCGCCCCTACGCGGCGGCATTGGCCGTCTTTGTGTGAGCCCCTGGTAATAGTCACTGTGCCGGGCCTTCGCTTCCCGCCAGCCCTCTATTATCGTGTCCGCGCCTTTCTCATCCCTGTGGCCCGTAGGTGATCGATCGCTGGCCGCATGACCATCAGGGTCTACATAGGCGAGAGGATTGTTGTAGCAGTACTGATACTTGTTCAGGGACTGCGGCTCCTCAAGATCCGCATAAAAGGTTGGGTTTTCTGCGGCATCCTCAGTGAAGTCGAACAACTCGTCGGGACCACCCTTAAACTCATCGGGAGAAGTGAAGCGTCCTTGCGTCGATGAGTAGTATCTGGCGAGGAAGTAATCGAGTCCGGTTTCGTTATCCCGTTCTTTTGAGGTGAACTTCTGCCGCACATTGTCGCCGCTGTAGCCTTGAGCCGTTGTGCGGCCGCCAGTGCCGGCAAAGAGTTCCTCGCCGAACGGCAGTTAGAAGACGCAGTTCGTTTCACGCTTGCGCATCCGCGTGGTGCAGTTTGTCAAAGACCAGGGGCCGCCGTTGGCGACTAAAGGAAAGCCAGCAGCTAAGGA
>JBOGOP010000234.1:0-9089 GCA_050747225.1 Pyrinomonadaceae bacterium | reverse complement strand
ATGCAGAATCGCAGGCGTCACCGCCGCCCGACTTATGATTGCGGCAGTTTTCGTAGTGGTTTCGTGTACAACGACCTTTGCGCAGGGTACGCAAGGCGGGCCGCCTGCGGGAGCGGGACCTCCCGGAGACAATAATCCAATTCGCATTGATCGTCAGCGGCAGATCGATGAAAGCGGATTACGACAGGCGGAATTACGTCATGACACTGCGGCGGAGAACGAAAAACGTTTACAAGCCGCGATCGTAAACATCCGTGAAAACTTTACGCGCATTCAGGTGCTGCGCAATGACATTGCCCGAAATCTCGTAGCTCGAAGACCGCTTGACTACAAGCTAATCTCACAACAAACCGGGGAAATAAACAAACGTGCCAGTCGCCTGAACCTTTATATGTGGGCGCATGCGGACAATGACAATAAGGAACCGCATCACGCAGCTGAACTGCAAAATGAAGAGATGATCGGAGCCCTCGTCAGGCTCTGCAAACTGGTCGACAGCTTTACTGAAAACCCGGCGCTAAAAAATGCCGGCGCAGTCGACGTAAAGCAGATTGATAAAGTTAAGGAAGAGAAGGCTAGAGCCGACCGTGACCTGCTGGCGATTATCAAGCTGAGCGAGAGTATTAGGAAGAAATCCGAGAGCTTGAAGACCGGGCAGTGACAATAGACAACCACGTAGGTGCCTGCGCTCTGGTTTCTTAGTGTCTCACTGCGCGATCACGAACCAGGACTCTTGCTTTACGACTTTGTTTGCCACCATATCTCTACTTTCGATGCTGAGCGAATACTTGCCTGGACTAAGGCCCGCAAGCTTTATGAATTTGGAAAAGGTCAAATGCGGTATCGGCTCAACCACAAGATCGCTGAGTTGATAATCAAGCGGCTTAATAGCAAGCTTACCATCTTTCGATAGCAGCACCGTTACTCTAATTATCGGCCTACCGGTATCTGCGGCAGCCACTCCGTTATAAAGTTTGAAGAAGATAATCAGGTTATCGGTGGCGCGGAATTCTTTACTCGGCGAGGGACGTATCAGCATGTTGCCTGCAGCCAGCACGTCTCCGGAAGCCAGGTATGGCTGTTTCGCAGGCTCAGCATGTCGGCTCAACACTACCTCCGTCGCAGAAAACTGAGTATCCGCAACCGGCAATACCAGCTTCTCCCTTTTGGCGGCTGCCTTTCCGGACACCCGATCCCTAACCATTAGATCGATAGAGTAATTGCCTGCTCCCAATTGCATGTCCTGACGATAAAATATTTTGTCGTTCAGGATTGCTTCATACTGCTCCGCACTTAGTGTGACGTCGAAGTTACCGCCCAGGCGGGAAAGAATTTTGTCGTCGCCTTCACCTCGCACTACACCAAGAACCTCAATCTGCAAACGTTTCTTGTCGCCTTTACGATCAAACTGTACGGCCCCGGGCGGTATCTCGAACGACAAGGGAACGGTGTAGTAATCGTCTCGAGCTCTAAACGGGTTTAGCGCCAGCGACAAAGGCAGCGTCGGCTGATTCGCGAGCGTTGTGAAGCTCGCTAGTAACTTTCTGTCATCAGGCGACAAAGGAACAATTTGATCGGGTGGAATTGCGTAATAACCCTGGCGAGTAACTACATTTAGATCCGAACGCTTTAGCTCGACTTTCACTTTCCGAAAACTGCCGTCAAAGTTTTGATCAGTACTGCGATACGCCAGCGTGTAACGTGAACGGATTTCGGCATGTATCCGGTCCAGGCCAACTGAGATGTCATTGGTGTTCTTGATAAACCGTCCGCCCGTGTCCTCTGAGATTTTGTATAGTAAGTCCTGCTGACGATTCAGCCCTTCTTGTCGGGTGATGTCGAATACGCTTTCGCCCCCGCCAACGCGTCTCCGGCTTTCCATGCTGTTGTCCCCTGAGATTCCTGCCAGCGGTGAAGCAGCCACCAACGCGCCAGACGTAGGCGTTCCGCCGACCAGACCACTCGAGTCGATGATGTAGATAGCGACATTGGCGCGATTGGCAATGTCGATCGTGCTTTGCACCTGCCAGTCAAGGGACTCAGGCGCGACAAAGCCTTCCGAGAACATAACCAGGGTCTTCTTACCCGGGACGGGGCGCAGGCCTTCAGAGATTGCCGCGAGTGCCGCCAGAACTGGCCGCGTCTGCTGCGCACTCAGAGCCGAGCGTAGTTGCATGTATTGCTCGAGCACGTGCTGCGCAATCAAGGCTTCGGCAGCGGCGGAGCCGGCGGCCCCGGCGGAGGGACTGGCCGCGAACGACGCATTAGGATCGGGCAATCCTGAAAGACGATCGCGAATTGAGCTTATTTCCTGGTTAAGGGTGCGGGCCTCAGCGGTTTTCGAGGTAATGGAACTGTTTGATGCCTTATCGACTGCCGCGAGAAGTTTTGCTTTGTCATGCGTGAAGGATTGCAGTAATTGCAAACCAGCGGAAATGGAAAACAGTGCAACCGAGTCAGTGTCTGATATGCGCTCGCGAATGTACTTAGTTATTCCTTCCCGCACGTGTGTGAGATTGCTCGCTTCCGTGGTCTGTCCGTCCAATACCAGCGCAATAATATTTCGAGGAAGGCCGGATGGCGGCAGTGGTTTTGCTTGAGTGCCAGTAGTCAACCGTTGCCCAGGCTCATTGCCGCTGGTTAATGTTGAGTCGAAGAATTCAATGTTCTGCGTTACACCGTTTTCAGAAACAACGAAGTCTTCAGCTTTCAGATCAGTGACGGGCTTTCCCTTCTTGTCTTTGACGATTACATCGAGACTCACGAGGTTTGAGGTAACCTTAATCACCTCGTCTTGATTCTCGGCGCTCTTGGGTGGTTTCTTTTCCTGAGCTACGAAAACCGGTACTCCTAAACAAAGCATCACCGTCGCGAGCAGGGCTTGAAAGTACACCGGCCGTTTGTAAATTTGTTTGGACCTCATAACGTTACCTACTATCTTCGAGCGCTAACTCCTACGACGTGTCGATACATCACCACGAAGAGTCGACCTGAACGCTTAGAACTTACACTTCGTTTTGCTACTTCACCTCAAACCTGTCCTTTAGCCCAGCAATCGTCACCTCGAATTCACCTGGCTCGATTACGGGTTTGTTATCAGAGCCGATAAATGACAAGTCGCCTGGACGTAGCTTAAACGTCAAGGTCCGACTCTGGCCGGGCTCCAGATTCACCTTCGCAAACCGTTTAAGTCTTTTCCCCGGGGGCGATAATGAAGCAACGAGATCGCTTACATAAACTTGCACGACTTCCTTGCCGGCGCGCCGACCGCTGTTGGTTACCGTAACGCTCACCGAAAGCTCGCCATTACGCGTCATCGTTTTCTGACTGAGTCGCAGATCGCTGTAGGCGAAAGTGGTATAGCTGAGTCCCTGACCGAATTCGAACTGAGGGGTGAAGGCCATGTTGCCGAAGGCGGTGTCCTCTGTTTCGAACGGCTTGTGATCATAAGTAATCAAACCATTCGGCGTGCGCGGGTAAGTGAAGGGAAGTTTTCCCGACGGATTAAAATCTCCAAACAGCACGTCGGCAACGGCCTGTCCGCCTTCATTGCCCGGGTTATAAGCCATCAGCACTGCTCCGGCTTTATCAACAATGCGGTTGATGATTCTGGGTCGACCCTCAACCAGCACCAACACCACCGGCTTACCTGTGGCTTCAATGGCTTCGGCAAGTCTCAGTTGCGGTTCACCAAGAGTTAGATCGGTAATGTTTCCCGGTGTCTCGGTATAAGAGCCTTCACCCAGGCAGAGCACAACCACGTCAGCAGCGGCCGCAGCGCGCACCGCGGCAGGGATATCAACTTCCGACTCACGATCAGTTGGGGTGCTGTTTGATCCACCCGGGCCGCGCGTGATCTTAGTGCCTGGTACGTAAGTCACATTCGCTGCCCCGGCCTTTGCCTCAATCGCGCGCCGAATAGTCGGGCGGTCCTTAGGATAGAGAGACTCTTCCGATCCCTGCCACACATAGGTCCAGCCATTGTTCAGCGAGATCAATGAGTCGGCAGTCGGGCCGGTGACAAGTATTTTTCGATCCTTAGTGAGCGGCAATAAGCTGTTGGTATTCTTCAGCAGGGTCATCGATTCGCGCGCCGCCTGCAGACTCGCTTGTCTGGATTCCGGCAGTCCAACCT
Source organism: Pyrinomonadaceae bacterium (assembly GCA_050747225.1). GTDB lineage: Bacteria > Acidobacteriota > Blastocatellia > Pyrinomonadales > Pyrinomonadaceae > PSRF01. The sequence goes on along the minus strand of JBOGOP010000234.1, from coordinate 4,954 downwards.
TCGCTTTGAGCGCAGGATTCGGCATCGGATTTTCGAAGAGTCCCAGCTGAAACTTTACAAGCAATATCCGCCGCACGGCCTCATCAATTCGTGACTGCGGCACGGCGCCTTCCTTAACCAGCGCGATCAGATGATCGGCAAAGCTGTAATCGAGCGGTACCATGCTCATGTCGATGCCCGCCATTACGGCCATCCGGGTTGCTTCTTTTTCAGTAGCCGCGACATGCCAAATGGTTACCAGCTTCTTTATGTCTTCCCAGTCTGATACGACAAATCCCTTGAAGCCCAGCTCGTCGCGCAGAATGTCAGTCAATATATGATGATTGACGTGGCCAGGAACGCCGTTGATCTCCGCGGAGTTGACCATAATGGTATGGGCGCCCGCTTTAACGGCGGCGTCAAAACTGGGCAGGAAATATTCGCGCAGGTAGTTTTCCGGGATCCACGCCGGCGTTCGATCTCTGCCGGTCAAGGGAAAACTGTAGCCCAGGTAATGTTTCAAGCTGGTGGCGACACGGTCTTGCGAGGCGACGTCCGAACCTTCCATCCCGCGTACGAAGGCGACCCCCATTACGCTCGCGAGATATGGATCCTCACCAAACGTTTCGTAGAAGCGCGGCCACAAGGGTTGCCGGCCGATATCAAGCACAGGAGAAAAGCTCCAGGGAATTCCGGCGGCGCGCGTTTCCATTGCGGCAATTTCAGACCCATGTTTCATTAACTCCGGATTCCAGGTTGCGGCCATGCCGATCTCCTGCGGAAACAGAGTCGCTCCCAGAACATAGTTTGCACCGTGGATAGAATCGATGCCGTAAATAACTGGAATGCCGAGGTGCGTCTTTTTGGTGGCGGCAGTTTGAATCTGCCCAATGATGTCATGCCACTTATCAGGTGTCAGCGCTTGATCCGAGACGTTGAGAATTGAACCGACGCCGTACTTCACGATCGCTTTGTCCAATTTTGCGGGATCGATTTGGATCTCTTGATCCCGACCGCTGGCAATAATGCCTATCGCCAGCTGAGTCATCTGACCAACTTTTTCCTCGAGCGTCATGCGCTTGAGCAAGTCGTCGATCCTTTGCGAGTAGTCACGCTCTGGACCGCGGGAGCGCAGCGCCTCCTGGAAAAAAAGTTCGCTGTCGTTGGTGTCCGCCATCACCAGTCCTTTTTGGCTTACTGCGTCTGGTTGTGGCTGAGAAAAACTCATGTTTTCTGCCCTTTCCACTGGAAGGCCGAGACAAAGTGAAAGGACGATAGCCGCTAGCACAAGGGCCACTATTCTCATCGTTATTATGGTTTCCTTTTAGGAAGGGTCGAACGAGCTGCGCGGTTATTTTCGTCTATCGGCATGGGATATACAAGGTGAAGGAGACGCTGCCCTCGGGTTGATTTCGAGACATGCGTCAACTCTTTGGAGTGCGCCGACCTGTCGGCGCTTTGGCCTAATCCGACGGTGTCGTTGCGCAGTCCGTAAGGGCTTGCCGGAAGCGGCGCCAGGCTGCCGCAGACCAAAGCGCCGACAGGTCGGCGCACTCCAAGGAGTTGAAGCCCTCTGCAGTCAGTTTTTCGTGATCAGCTTCCCGATTTCACGCCAGGTAATGAGTTTGACGTTGTTCTCCTGAAGCAGTTTTCGAAAGGCATCGCTGGTCACAAATTCGAGATCGCGCTGCCGCCACTCAGCTCCCCAGTTTGGATGTTCAAACGTCACGCCCTTCATCTCTTCGTCGGCATAGGCCAGATGGACGATCATGTCCGTGACGCCAGGCTGCAAACCTTTGATTGCGTCGGCGTAGAACTTAGACCAGCCGGCAGGAGTCACCTCAGGCTCGATACTAATGGTCCGGTCGAGGACGACGTCATCCGGACCTAGCAGCGCTGGCATGAATTGGGCACTGCTAAACCAATCTTTAGATACTCGTACAGGCAACTTGTTTTCGCGGGCCACGCGCAGCAGTATCTCGAACAAAGCCCTGGTCTGGTACAGCGTACCCATGTGAGAGTCGAGATGGGTGGGCTCGATGCCGTGCGCCCTGGCTCGCGCTATCTGAGCGCGAATCTCCGCCTCCGCTTCTTTGACATCCATGTGCGCCGCAGCCTCATCTTCCAGGTGATACAAGTAACCACTGCTATCAAGGAGCGACGGCACTTTGTCTTTGGGCAGCACCGGACCCCAGCGATAGAGACTCCATTCGCTGGTCAGCGTAAGGTGCAGGCCGAGATCGGCAGTTGGATGCGCGCGCGCATAGGCTGCAATCTCAGGCAGCCAGGGGCATGGGATCATGATGCTTCCGGATGAAACAAGTCCGGTCTCAAACGCTTTTATCGAAGCAATGTTGATGGAGTGGGCAGCCCCCAAATCATCAGCATGCACGATGAGGAGTTTGGCGTCGCGCGGGTAACCAAGGCGCTCCGCCAAAGTTTTTGGCTGGACTTGTGGAGGCGGCGCATTTCGGTGACGAGCGGTAGTTGACGAAGCAATCAGCGTTAACGTCACGATTGCGAGAAAGAGTCTTCGTTTCATATTTTCACCTGCAGGTGTACGCAATTGTTAGGGTGCGTCGAGATGTCAGTAAGCACTGAGCGAACTAATCGTCAACTCCACCTGGAGTCGTTGAAAACCCCTCCGTGCAATCTCGGTATCCTCTGTGGCTCTGTGGTGACGTAGCCCCCTAACATTCACTACAGAGGCACGCCGCTGTTAGCCGCAACCAAATGGACCGCCGAAAGAAGGCATTCAACCAGCCTGCGAAGCTGGCGGACAGAGTGATAGCCCCAGGCGATGGCGCAGCCGAGCCTGGGGAACGACATCAGAACACGGCCCAGCCCACGAAGTGGGCGACAGACGAAACATGTCAACCGTTCGCCCTGGCCAGATCAAATGGACTTTCACATGGCCACTTAGGACATCTGTCGCCAGCTCTGCAGGCTCAGTCAAATTTGCGGTAGTGACCCCAGGCTCGGCTGTGCCATCGCCTGGGGCTATCACTCTGCCCGCCAGCTTCGCCGGCTTCTTGAAAGCTTTCATTCAGATTGTGCCCCGGCACAGCGGCTACAAAACCTTGCCAAAGAAACAAGACGGCGAGCATGTGTATCAAAGAGCATAGTGGTTACGCCGAAAAACCGATCTTAGGGCACTACTTAAATTTGCAGCGAACTTACGGTTCGTCAAATGAAATGTCAAACGAAAACTTCTTTTCTGGACGCCGGTAATGATCTCGTCTAGTGACAGCGGCCGTTAGAGCGCCTCGCAAACTAACAGTTTGCGTTACATGAAATAAGACCCTTTACAGAACGAATTGTTCGGATATGATGGGCGCTCAAATTACGTTCCCGCATCCATGAGCTCTGAGCCACTGAACAGCGAAAAAGAAGAAGCGCCTTTGCTGAGGCGCTTCGGATTGCTGCAAGCCACGGCCCTGAACATGTCGAACATGATCGGTGTCGGCCCGTTCATTACGATTCCGCTTTTGTTGTCGGCGCTCGGTGGTCCGCAAGCGATGTTGGGTTGGCTGGTCGCCGTCCTAATCGCGATTCCAGATGGCATGGTCTGGAGCGAACTCGGCGCAGCAATGCCAGGCTCGGGAGGCACTTACTTATATCTGCGTGATGGCTTCGGCCGCGAGACTTTCGGCAGGCTCATGGCTTTCCTCTTCATCTGGCAATTCATTCTCAGCGGACCATTGGAAATAGCTTCCGGCTATATCGGCTTCGCCAGGTATACCGGTTATCTCTGGCCGGGAATAACCTCGCAACAGATGCTGCTGGTTGCGGCGACAGTCGGTTTAATTAATATCGCGCTGCTTTACCGCCGCATTACTTCCATCGGCACGATTACCATCAGTCTTTGGATCGGGACATTGCTAACCACGCTGGCAGTAATCGTCACCGGAGCAATGCATTTCAACGCCGCTCGCGCCTTCGACTTTCCGCCGGGCGCTTTTCACTTCTCGCTTGGCTTCCTGTTCGGTCTCGGCGCCGCGTCGCGCATCGGGGTTTACGACTACCTCGGTTACTACGATATCTGTTATATCGGCGACGAAGTTAAAGATCCGGGTCGAACTATTCCGCGCTCGATCATCACAAGCGTAATTGCGGTAGCCATTATTTATCTGGCCATCAATCTTTCAATTATCGGGATTGTGCCATGGCGAGAAGTAGTGCCTGCAAATGAACACCCGGAATCGGGCTTTGTGGTCTCTATCCTGATGGAGAGGATTTACGGCTCGAAAGTCGCGACGATCTTCACAGCGATGGTGCTTTGGACTGCGTTCGGATCCGTCTTCGCGCTCTTGCTCGGCTACTCGCGCATCCCTTATGCGGCTGCGCTGGATGGGTACTTCTTCAAGGTATTCGGCCGGCTTCATCCCACCAAGCGATTTCCTTATGTGGCGCTGATCGTGCTTGGCGTAATCTCGATCATTTGTAGTTTCTTCTCGCTGGACGTAGTGATTGACGCACTGATTTCAACACGCATACTGGTGCAATTCATCGGCCAAATCTTCGCACTCATACTGCTCAGAAGGCACAAGCCGAATATGCCACGTCCGTACAAGATGTGGCTTTATCCGGTTCCCAGTTTCATTGCGCTGATCGGTTGGGTTTTCATTTTTGCGACTACCGCCTGGCCGGTAATTGTCCTCGGCTTGGGCACGCTGACGTTGGGTGCGATCTTCTTCTTTGTCTGGTCGTGGTATACCGAGCGGTGGCCTTTCGCCCCGGTAATTCCTAACCCGCGTAGCGGGTGAGATAGCACAATGTTTACCAGGCCGTGGAACGGGTTAGAGCAAATTCCCAACCCGCGCAGCAGGTGAAAGCGTAGAGCCTGGGGTGGAGCGCAGCGGAACCCCAGGTCGGGCGGCGGAGTATTCCAAGCCCGCGGAGCGGGCGACAGCGGGTATATGAACATGTCGTATACAGAACATTCGAATGTCACACACCAATATGAGCCTAGCGG
>JBOGOP010000233.1:0-9180 GCA_050747225.1 Pyrinomonadaceae bacterium | reverse complement strand
TGGCTGTACCGTGATGAAAGCGTACCCGATCTTCGGCGTCGGCCTCGCGAGAACGCCGCCGCCCGTGTTCGATATGTTTCCAGGTTACGTCCAGACCATCGATTGATTGAGGCGCAAAGTTCTTGAGCAAGTAAATATCCTGCGTGCCCATGCCGGGCGCGACATCGAGCAGCTTGCTGGTTTCATTGAGACCGAGGATGTTCCCCATCCGGTGCACCAGGTTCTCTGCCGCCTTAATGTAATCAGCGATGCCATTTTCCCAGAGTCCGAAATTCAGATAGCCGTTGTGCCAGTCCGCAAAGTTTTCTACGCCGCCGGAATAGAGTTTTTCCACTTTGCGTTCGTGGGCGCGTGCACTCCAGCGTTTTCTTTCGGCTTTGCTCATTCAAACCTCCGCTGGTTCCGCCGCGGATGCACGCGGATCCACGCGAATCAGAAAAGAAAAGACATTAATGATTTGCCCCAGGACACTTTTAGATCTTCTTTTCAGATTTGTGTAAATTCGCGAAAATCCGCGGCTAACTTCCATTGTCTGGTTCGGCTCAGAGTGGGAGACGCACAATCTTCGCTCTCGTGCCTGCTTCGACTACGCCTGTATCCCGCGGCACGATTATCAACGACGTTGCCCTTACAAAACCAATAAAATCCGACGAGCCGCCCCACTTCAAGGGTGTCGCCGTCAGAATTCCTTCTTCGCTAGTACTGATTTCAGCCGGTAGATAACTCTCGCGCTCAACAGCACCTTTCACGTTGCGCGCGAGCACCGCCCAGTCCTGGGGCAATTGGGGATCTTTCGCCCCCTGCATCGCGAGCATGGCCGTGCGTGCAAAGAGATTGAACGTCACTGAAACTGAAACCGGATTTCCCGGGAGTCCGAAAAAGAGTGTCCCGTTTGGCAGTCGTGCAAAGACTGTTGGCTTGCCTGGACGCAAAGCCACACGTTCAAAGAAAGATTCAGCGCCGAGTTCTCGTAAAGCAGGCTTGGTGAAATCGTAAACGCCAACGGAAACGCCGCCGGAAGTAATTACGATATCGCTGCGCTCCGAGGCCTCGGCAATCTGGCGTTTGAGAAGATCGGTGTCGTCTCCGGCGAGCGGTAGTCGCTCAACTATCGCGCCCGCTAGTTCTGCATAAGCGGCGATAGTAAAATTATTCGAATCACGAATCTGATCCTTCCCAGGCTTCTGATCGACCGGAACCAGTTCACTTCCAGTTACCAGCACTGCAACTCTTGGCTGCCGCCCAACCGTGACATCAGCGTAACCAAATGAGGCGAGCACAGCGGTCGCAGCGGCACCTATCTGTTCACCTGTGCCGAGAACTTTCTCGCCAGCCTTGATCTCACTGCCGCGCCTGACGATCGACCGCCCCACCGATACCGGCTCAAGGATCTCAACTTCATCACTGCCGAACTCGCGCGTTAGTTCTACCTGCTGCACACTGTCTGACCCGGCGGGTACCGGCGCGCCCGTCATGATTCTGACTGCCTCACCGGCCTTCATTTCTTTGTGCCAACCCCGCCCGGCCGCTGACTCGCCAACGATTCTTAGTTTCGCCGGTACGGTTTGCACGTCGCCGGCTCGCACGGCGTAACCATCCATCTGCGATCGATCGAAGGGAGGAAGATCTGAATCGGCAACAACATCAGCTGCCAGAAAACGACCGCGGGCGCCTTCCAGCGAGACAGGCTCAGCCGGCAGCGCGTGCGTCTGTTCTCTAACAATTTGAATTGCTTCAGCAACCGAAATCATCTTTTCGTGGTTCGATAAACTTCCTTGTCCAAATTGAAAAGCGGCTGCGCTTCATTTTAACTGAAGTGCAACCGCTTCAAAGTTGGCGGAGCCGACGGGATTCGAACCCGCGACCTCCGACGTGACAGGCCGGCGTTCTAACCAACTGAACTACGACTCCGCATTGTCAAACCAGGACAGACATTCGAATCCGTCCATTTCGACGAGAGACCGAAACAACTTTGGACAGGCAGGAGTGCCTGTCCTACTTGGTGGGCGCGGAGGGACTCGAACCCCCAACCTCCTCCTTGTAAGGGAGGCCGTCTACCATTGACATACGTGCCCGAAAAACCAAATCCAAAGATTAGCGCATCGTCGACTTTGTTAGTGTCTGACGAGTCGTCATGCTAAGAGAAGGGCGCGAGGCTGTCAAGGTGAGCACTAGTTTCAGAATTACGAAGGCCCAAACGGGCTGGTATTTAGTAGTCACGTCCGTAAGTGCGTGGATCAATCGTCATGATAGATCTTGAGGCCCGACGGGCCGGCACTACCCATTTCGTTTGTTCCACACCTTTGGCGCTTAGCCCTGGGTCAGTCTTGATCCACTTGCGTTTCCGCAGCCCGCGTAGCGGGTGTAAGCATAAAGTCTAGCACCCCAGCCGAGATGCTCGGCCGGGGGCCCCGCCCTGGGGTGGAGCGGAGCGGAACCCCAGGTCGACGAACCATAAACAACCGAGCGCGCGAAGCGTGCGACAGAGCAAACCCAGCTTTTACTCTTAATGGAATGGCTGTCGCCCGCTTCGCGGGCTCTTCCCTCCGCGTTCCACCGATCCTGGGGTTCCGCTTCGCTCCACCCCGGGCTTTATGCTATCGCCGCGCTTCGCGGGCTTAATCCAGTCTTCACAAACTTCATCAGAGTTTCCTAAAGCGTGTTTATGTAACGCGAACTATTTAGTGTGCGGAGTATCAACGGTTGGTTCAGGAGGGGCAACTATAGTTTGCGCTTACAAGACCCGACGAAAACCCGAACTTCGCCGCCACTGATTTTGCAGTCGTGGGCCTTCCCAGTTATAGTTTTCAAGCAACATCTGCCGAACGGGCTCCCCAACAAACAGTAATCGAATCGGTGACCTTCAAATCGATGCCATCCTTTCCAAGATTTGCGGCGTTAGCTTTAGGTCTAACCTGCCAGCTGTTTTTAGTCTCGGCACAGCAGCCAACTCAGCAACGGCCGCGACGGGTGAATCCGGAAGCGACCGCGACCCCACCGGCGGTTGCGGAAAAACCTGCTGTAGATGAGGTTGACGAAGGCGATGTGGTGCGCGTCGAAACGCAGTTGGTTTCCGTGCCGGCTGTAGTAACGAATAACGCCGGGCGGCCGGTAACCGGTTTGCGCGCTGAAAATTTTCTGCTGTTCGAAAACGGTAAACAGCAGAAGATCACAAACTTCGCCACCACAGAAGCGCCGTTTGAAATCGCGCTTCTCCTGGATACATCCGGCTCGACGCGCGTGGATGTGGGTCTAATTCGTCAGGCCGCGAATGCGTTCATCGATGCGTTGCGGCCGGGGGATCGCGTAGCGGTCGTTGCGTTCAATACAGCGCGTCAGGGTCAGTCGGTGGCTGCAAAGGTAGAAGTGCTCTCCCAGTTGACTGGAGATCGCAAGCAGCTGCGCGCGGCGATAGAGAACCTTGGATCGAGCAACGGCACCCCTTTTTACGACGCGCTGGCGCGAATTGCCGACGAAATATTTCGTGAGCCGCCGCCCGAAGAGATGCGGGGCCGGCGTGCGATAGTAGCTTTAACTGATGGTGTCGATTCGACAAGCGAGTCGGACTATCAAACCGTTCGCTCGAAGCTTAATCGTGCCGGGATAGCCAGCTACTTCATTCAGGTCAACACGGAAGACTTCGTCGAGGATCGTCTGATGAAAGATTGCCAGGACGATGGACGACTGACGCTTTCAGCGAAACAGTTGGCCCGCTACCGTGAAGTTTTCTTCCCGCGCGCACGTCCGGAAGATTTCGTCGACTTTTGCCAAATGGGTCAGTTCGAAAAAATGCAGATTAGCCGCGACCTCTATAATCTCGCGCGCCGCGAAATGAATGAGATCGCGAAGGCCAGCGGCGGCAGGAATTTCCTGGCGGCGAGTTTACAGGATGCGCGTGCCGCGTTTGCGCGGGTCGCGACCGAGATCGGCACGCAGTACAGCCTGGGATACTACCCGACTGATAAAGCGCGCGACGGAAAGTTTCGCACGATCCGCGTCGAAGTGCAGGGTGCGGCTGAAAAGACGCAGGTGCGCGCAAGGGAAGGCTACTACGCCCCGAAGGGTTGAGGCGGACCATGCAAGAAGTCAAGCATATTTGTCATTTGGCATTTGACATTTATCATTTGTCATTTATACCAATGTTGCTATGAAAATGGCGCATGCCGAACGACAAAAAGGTCCTAAGAATTCCTCTCTCGCAAGCGGATGAGCTAGAGGAGCGACTAATTGATTTTGCAGTGCGCATAGTTAAACTCGCTGCTAACCTACCAAGAACACCCGCGGGCAGGCATATTGCCGGACAGATAATGAGATCCGGAACCTCACCGGCGCCGAATTATGGTGAAGCCAGAGGCGCGGAAAGTCATGCTGATTTTGTTCATAAGTTGCGCATTGTTCTTAAAGAGCTAAACGAGACGTCGATTTGGTTGCGGATCATTGGGCGAAGCGAATTACTAAGAGGAGACTTGATTAAAGACATTAATCGAGAGAATACTGAACTGTGCAGGATCTTTGCAGCAACTCTTAAGACGACCCGTGAAGGAACAAAATGACAAATGATAAATTTCAAATTACAAATGTCAAATTTCTTGAATGAGTTCCGATGAGTAAAAACTACTATTTCAATAGAATCCTACTAATCGTGCTCGACGGCGCCGGCATCGGCGCGATGCCAGACGCACCCGAGTGGGGTGATGCAGGGTCGGACACGCTCGGACATATTTGTGAGTCGCGGTCGATTGCTTTGCCAAACTTGCAAAGTTGGGGCTTGGGAAATGTGCGTCCATTGCGCGGCGTGTCACCGGCCGCTGACCCGCGTGGATCATTCGGTAAGTGTGCCTTGCGTTCGAACGGCAAAGACACGACTACCGGCCACTGGGAAATGGCCGGCATAATTCTGGAGCAGGCCTTCCCAACTTATCCAAACGGCTTTCCGCAGGCGATCCTCGATCGCTTCGTTGCTGAAACGGGCGTGCCCGGAATACTCGGGAACTTTGCCGCCTCAGGTACTGAGATCATCAAGGAACTGGGCGCCGAACACGTCGCCACCGGCAAACCAATTGTTTACACTTCGGCGGATTCAGTCTTTCAAATTGCCGCTCACGAGGAAGTCATTCCGCTCAATCGGCTTTACGAGATCTGCGAAACGGCGCGACGCATACTCGACGGCGAACACAAAGTTGGGCGAGTGATTGCGCGACCGTTTAGTGGTGAACCAGGAAAGTTTTATCGCACCGAGAACCGCCACGACTATGCCGTTCCGCCTCCACACGCGAATCTGTTGCCGGCGTTAAAGGACGAGGACCTCGACGTCGTTTGCATCGGCAAGATTGCGTCGATCTATGACTCAATGGGTGTGACAGAAGATTTGACAGCGAAGAACAATCAGCAGTCGATCGATCAAACGATTCAGGCGCTGAAGCAGGCCACGCATGGTCTGATTTTTTCGAACCTGGTGGATTTCGATATGCTTTACGGGCACCGTCGCGACACGGAAGGCTATGCGAAGGCGCTTGAGCATTTCGATTCCAGCTTGCCCCACATAGAAGCGGCAATGGGTGAAGGTGACTTAATGATCATCACCGCCGATCACGGCAATGATCCAACCTTCCCCGGCACGGATCACACGCGCGAGTACGCGCCGTTGCTGGTATACGGAAAAAACGCGCGCCCGGGAGTTAACCTCGGCACGCGCGGCTCGCTTGCAGACATCGGCCAAACAGTCGCGGAGAATTTTGGTTTGAAGCTGACGGCCGGCGAAAGTTTCCTAAACGAGGTTATATCAAGCGCCCGGACTTGATGGATAGCTAGTACCAAGTGTTAGATTAACCATGGCCGTTTCAGGATCATCGGCCTCGAAGTCGTCTCTCCCGGTTTTTCCTGTCAGTCAATCTCCCATGAGTGTGTCAAAAGACAGGTCCGGATCGTCCGCGCCGCCACCCGCGTGTTGCGTTTTGTTGCTTACGACGCTCGTCGTCTTGCTCGCACTAACCCTCGTGGTCGATGCCCAAAGAAGGACTTCCACTGGAACGCGCACTGGTTTTGACGACGTTGTTTTCGATTTTGCTTTTTCTCCTGACGGTCGAACATTGGCCATCGCCAGAGGTGCCCTTGAACCTCTGTACCGATTTGGGAGAATCGAACTCTGGGACACTGAGTCTGGAAAGCTCCGTCACCTTATCAAGGGCTTCGATGGTCCAGTCAGATCCATTTCGTTTTCACCTGATGGCCAAACTCTGATTAGCGGCAGCCTCGAGTTTCGCACTTCCAAGATCCAACAGAATGCGCGTTCGCGCGAAGGGGTGAGCTTCGGTGAGCTGAAATGGTGGAACACTCAGACCGGCGAGTTGAAACAGAAAGTTAGTCTGCCCGGCGAGGGTAGCTACGCAATTCAAGCAATTCAGTCACCCGATGGAAAACAGTTGGCCCTTGCTGAATCTTTTTGGCAACAAGCCAGCTTCGTTGCTGTGCCCTTTCTTGAACTTCAGAGTCCAACCGTTCAGGATCTCTCCGGCGGTCGATTAACTTACTGGCCAAAAGTGTACATTAGGTCGCAGATGAAATTGGTTGATGCGCAAACCGGCGAACTAAGAACCAAATTGGATGTGGGAACAGCCGAGGCTACGTGCTTTTCTCCCGACGGCAACCTCCTGGCGGTTGCCAGCGGCAAGGAAGTAAAGCTGTTGAGTGTCCAAAACGGCAAGGCGGTGCGCAAAATGAAAGGCCTCGGAGGAACTGCAAACGCGATTGCCTTTTCGCCAGAGGGCCATACTCTGGCGGTGGCCAGCACCAAGTATGAGCGTGAGTACTCCGAACACTTCATCAAGATCATTGGCACCAGCGAGGTGAAACTGTTTGAGGTTGCCACCGGGAACGTAACTCTTAGGCTCAGGGATGTTGGTGCTGTTAACGCGTTGTCCTTCAGCCCGGATGGAAGGATTCTGGTACTTGGCGGGATGTTGCCGGAGAACGAAGGTGAGACCGCCGGTATGAAGCTTTACGATTTTCAAACCCATAAAGTTACCAATCTAACCACCGGGGCAGGCTACAAAGAGTCAGTTGATTCGTTGATGCTCTCTCGCGATGGTAGCTGGCTGGCCTTTAATTCGGGGCCAGCGACAGTAAAGTTGCTTGACACCCGGAAAGCGCTGGTGACCCAAACCTGGGATGCCGACAGCGTTGGAGATGCTGTCGAAAGGCCCAGCAGCCGCTTTCTGTTGTCGGCAACGCGCGTGATGGCTGTTGCGTTTTCAGCGGATGGCACCACCGTATCTGGCGAGAGCGATCACGGCGAGATCAAATTGTGGGATCAGCGGACCGGAGAGGTGAAGCGACAACTGAACCGTGAACAGCACGAGCCATCGCTGGTCGCCGCCTCGGCGGACGGTAAATCATTCGCCGAAGTCAGCCAGGGCGAACTGCTTTTCTGGAATGCCAACAGCGAGACGAAGAGAACAGTTCCGCGTGCCGGTTGGGAAACAGTCAGTGCCCTGGCACTTTCCCCCGATGGCCAGACGATGGCACTCGCGAGCCGTAGTGAAGTGATGTTGCTGTCCCCAAGTGGAGAAGTGGCGAAGAAACTTGGTGTGCAGGAAGGTGTAGTCGACTGCCTGGGGTTTTCGAGCGACGGACGCCTGCTCGCTGGCGCGGATCAATTTGGGAACGTGAGGATCTGGAATGTGGGGAGTGGCCGCATTGAGAAAACCCTAACGACTCAAGCCGAGATTACTACGCTGGTCTTCGCGCCCAACGGACGTACACTGGCGACTGCTGCGCCGGACAACACTATCTCAATCTGGAACCTGCAGACCGGCCTTTCGCAAGGGAGGTTTCAAAAGCAAGATGCCACAATAAATGCGCTTGCTTTCTCACCTAACGGTCAATTGCTGGCGAGCGGAAGCGACGATCGCACCATCGTTCTTTGGGAAGTTGCAGCCGGCAAATCCAAGCGTACGTTCAAGGGCCATGACCAGACGGTGACCTCGCTGGCTTTCTCACCTGACGGGCGGTTACTTGCCAGCGGCAGTGGGAACGCTTCCGTGGTCGTGTGGGAAGTTGGGACAGGCAAACTAAGCCGCGTCTTGAAATAACGTTTATTTGAGGCTGTTGTAGATAAGCGTTAACCACAGATCGGTTTTGATGAAACCACTGCCCCACGACTTCCACTCTTCCGGCAGTCCCTCAGCTTTGATCTGATCCAAAGTTTTCCCTGCGGCCATTCGCTTTCTCACGATGTCTGTTGTCTGGACCAGCATGTTGTGAAATGCCTTCAGGCCTTCGGCATCTGTGAGTGCTCCGTGACCGGGAATGATCTTCACGCCCGCCGGCAGCTTGCTGATGATGTCGCCTACGTTCTTCGTCATCCCTTCAACGTCGCCACCAGCTTCCAGATCGACAACCGGAAACCTGCCGTTGAAGAAGTCGTCGCCCATGTGTACGACGTTTGAACCCGTGAAGAAGATGACGCTGTCTCCGTCAGTGTGGCCGTGAGGGAAGTGTATGACCTTGACTTCTTCACCGTTGAAAAAGACGGAAACTGCGCTGTCGAAGGTTATTACCGGCAAGCCTTCCTTCGCCATCGGTGGCGTAGTGCGGTTGAAGAACTTCGACTTTTGTTCTTCCGAGAGTCGTTTGCGAACGTTGGTTTGCGCGATGATCGGAGCGTCAGGACCAAAGACAGTATTGCTTCCAGTATGATCGCCATGGTAGTGGGTGTTCAGGACAAACTTTAGTTTACCGTCGCCAAGCGTTTTCAAGGCCGCCTTGATCTTGTCTGCCAGCGGCGCAAACTGATCGTCAACGATCAGGATGCCGTCGGGACCGACTGAGACACCGATGTTGCCGCCGGCGCCTTCCAGCATGTAGACGTTGCCGGAAACTTTGGTGGCTTTGATTTCGACCTTCGACCAGTCTGTTTGTGCGCTCGTCCGCACAACGCTCAAGCAAAGCATCATTGCCAAAAGCAGCAAACGTGTTTTCATTAGAAACTCCTCATCGAGTAAACCACACAAGAGAACTGCTGGGAGCGCGGGCGTCTCGCCCGCATGCGTTACGCTAAAGGTTGTAACTCAGGAACCGCTCTCTTCGCGCTACGCGCTCGTTTGCGGGCGGGACGCCCGCGCTCCCAGCAAATCGCTTGAGCATTGTGGGCGAGATGCTTGCGTCCCGTGCAAATCGCTC
>JBOGOP010000232.1:0-9240 GCA_050747225.1 Pyrinomonadaceae bacterium | reverse complement strand
CGCGTGATTTTTGTGAACTCAATTTCGATGGGACTGCCGAGTCTTTCGAACAAGGATCTGCTCCCGCGCATCGCGCGCAAGTTGCGCTCATATGCTCGTCTGGCGCGTCCCACGCCCGAGGGTGTGACAGTAGTTTCGCCCGCTGTTATTCCGTTCTTTGGCACTCGCGCCGCGCGCTCGTTAAATCGCAAACTGCTCGCCATGCAAATCGGGAGACTGGCGCGGCGTGGCGGCCTCAGGAAACCAATCCTCTGGATCGCGATTCCCACCGCGGCCGACATGATTGGCCAGTTTGATGAGCGGCTGGTGATCTATCAGGTGTCGGACAAGTATGATGCGAACCTGATGGATCATGCGACCGACCTGCGAACGATTACAAAACTCCACGAGCGCGCGATCGATAACGCCGATCTCGTGTTGTATTCCGGACAAAAATTATTGGCCGAAGCGGAGCGCGCTCGCGAACGATCATTCCTGCTGGAACAGGCCGTCGATTTTGAACACTGGTCGCAGGTGGGTAGCGGCCAGCTGGAAATTGCAGAGGCGGTGGCGCGAATTCCGCGACCCCGGCTGGGATATTTTGGAGCGATAGAACCCTGGCTGGTGGATCAGGAACTGATTGCACGCGCTGCAAGAGAGCGACCCGAATGGCAGTGGATTTTCATCGGCAACAAGTCGCGCGGGGTTGAGATCGAGGCATTGCCAAACACGCATTTCCTGCCCCCGGTGCCATACCAGGAATTGCCTCGCTATGCTGCGGGTTTTGATGTCTGCGTGTTGCCGTGGGACACTGCGCACTCGTTTACGAGTTATGGGTCCGCGATAAAGGTCCGTGAATATTTGGCGACGGGGAAGCCGGTAGTAATTTCGCCGTTACCCGAATACGAATCGATGAGCGACGTGTTAAGGATAGCACGCACGCACGATGATTGGTTTCGTTTGATTGAAGAGGCCTTGCAGGAAAGCGATCCCGCAGCGGCGCAACGAAGACAGGCAGCGGTTGCAAGCGGAACCTGGGACGCGCGCGCTGAATGGGTGTCGGGTTTGATTGAAAAAACTTTGGATAAGAAGCAAAGACGATAATCGCAGATTACGCAGATTCCACAGATTAGATAGATCAGGATTTAAGTTAATTGTCTTTCCGTTAATCTGTGTAATCTGCGAAATCTGCGGATATTATTCCGACCAGTAAAATGAAGCAGCTCTTACAAAACCTGAGAACAGGCGAGGCCGCAGTAGCGGACGTTCCGGTTCCCGTAGTGCAGCCCGGCCGCGTACTCGTTCGCACCGCTGCGTCCTTAATCAGCGCCGGCACAGAGCGAGCGCTGACTGAGCTGGGACAAAAAAGTTTGTTAGGTAAAGCCCGGGAGAGGCCGGAGCTGATCGGAAAAGTTTGGGAGAAGGTAAAAACTGAAGGAGTAGCGCAGGCTCTTGAAGGCGTGCGCGACAAACTCGATCAGTCGCACGCTGTCGGCTACAGTGCCGCCGGAATCGTTATTGAATGCGCGACAGACGTAACGGATTTTCGTCCGGAAGATCGCGTGGCTTGCGCCGGTACGGATTACGCATCGCACGCGGAAATTATTTCGGTGCCACGGAACTTGTGCGTGCGTCTGCCTGAGCGTTTGAGTTTTGCCGAGGCGGCGTTTGGAACTGTGGGCGCGATTGCGTTGCAAGGAGTGCGTCTGGCTGAGCCGACGCTCGGAGAGTCAGTAGTAGTAATCGGGCTTGGTCTGGTTGGCCAGCTTACCGTGCAACTGCTGAAGGCGAATGGTTGTCGCGTCTTTGGAATTGATGTTGACGAAAGGCGCATACAGCTCGCGCTTGCGTCGGGGGCCGACGCCGGCTCTGTTCCCGCTGAAGCGAAAGACAAAGTGATGGCCTGGTCAAGAGGACGCGGCGCCGACGCCTGCATTATCGCGGCCGCAACCACCTCGGACGAGCCCGTAGAACTAGCCGGTGAGATTTCGCGCTTGAAGGGACGCGTGGTAGCCGTGGGCCTGGTGGGAATGAATGTTCCGCGCAATGTTTACTACCAGCGCGAGCTGAGTCTGAAGGTTTCGTTGTCTTACGGGCCGGGCCGTCACGATCCAGAATACGAGGAACGCGGCCACGACTATCCGGTGGCCTATGTACGTTGGACCGAAGGACGAAACATTGAAGCCTTTCTTGATCTGCTGGCGGCCGGACGGATTGATGTGAAGCCGCTCATCACGCATCGGTTTCTTATCGACGACGCTGCGAAGGCGTACCAACTAATCTCCGGCAAAACACGCGAGAATTATTTGGCGGTGATACTTGAATACCGGACCGAAGGCGAAGTTAGCCGGCGAATCGAAAACAAATCTGTAACCAAAAGCGCGGCGAAGTCAGCCGGGCGGGTTGGTCTGGGGTTGATTGGCGCGGGTGGTTATGCACAAAAAATTCTGTTGCCAAACTTCAAGACGGCAGGCGCCGAATTTTGTTTGATCGCTTCGGCTTCAGGGGTTTCAGCCCGCGACGTGGGAACGAAATACGGCTTCAAGCGTTTTCTGTCTGACGCGGGGAGCGTAATCGATGACGATGATGTAAACCTGATTGTCATCGCTACGCGCCATGGTTCCCATGCGGAACTCGCAACGCTGGCGCTCGAGCGTGGCAAGCACGTCTTCGTAGAGAAGCCGCTTGCACTGAACGATGCTGAATTGAATACGGTGCTCGAGGCGGCGTCAGGATCTGAAGGGCAATTGTTGGTTGGATTTAATCGGCGCTTTTCACCTTTGGCTGCAAGGGCAAAAGTATTTTTTGCCAATCGTCAGGCGCCGCTCTCGATCGTCTACCGTGTAAACGCCGGACGCATTCCGCGCGAGCATTGGACGCAGGACACGCGCGAAGGCGGCGGACGCATCATCGGCGAAGTCTGTCACTTCATCGATCTGATGCAGTTCCTTACCGGCGCACTGCCGAAGAACGTTTTTGCCGAGTCTCTCGGTGGCGGCGACGGGAATATCGTTCGCGAAGACTCTGTCTTCATTATCGTCCAATTCGACGATGGATCAAACGGTGTGATTGCGTATCTTGCTGAAGGCGACCGCAGCCTGCCGAAAGAGCACATCGAGATCTTTGGCGAGGGCAAGACTTTTGTGATCGAGGACTTTCGCGGCGCTAAACTCTATGCCGATGGGCGCGAGAAAAAAGAAACTCTGCGCCAGCAGGACAAAGGCCAAGCCGAGGAAACGCGCGTAGCCTGTGCGGTTGTCGCAGAAGGCAAGCCGGCTCCGATTACTCTCCAGGAACTTGAGGCTACAACCCGAGCAACATTTCGCATACTCGATTCGCTAAGAACGGGACTGCCGCGGAAAGTGAAAAGTGAAGGGTGAAAGGTGAAGAGTGAAGAGTGAAGAGTGAAGAGTGAATTGTCCTGAAGCGCCAAGGGCGCGAAATGCAAAAGCCTGGGGCAACGCCCCAGGTATAGGAAAAGATAAGCCCCAAGCGCTGAAGGCGCGAAATAAGATGTTACATTCGGTCACCATTCCGCTCCTTCAGAGCTCAATGTTCAATTGGAAGGATCCTGGGGCGTTGCCCCAGGCTGTTACATTTCGCGCCCTTGGCGCTCCGGAATTCCACTCAGTACTCAGTACTCAGCACTTAGTACTCTTCACTTTGGTTTGATCATGTGTGGAATTGCCGGACTAATCAGCCTCGAGGCTGAGCAACACATCGGCGCGATGCTGAACTCCATCGAGCATCGTGGCCGCGACGATGAAGGTGTTTGGACTTCCTTGCCGATTGACGCTGCTGGACGGCACGCGTCTTTGGGTCATCGCCGCCTCGCAATTATCGACACCAGCAAAGCGGGTCATCAACCAATGCTTTCCGCTGATGGTCGTTATGTCCTCACCTTCGGTGGCGAAATTTACAACTATCGCGAGCTGCGCGAGGAACTCAAGAGCAAGGGCCACGTCTTTCAAACAGAGACAGACACCGAAGTTCTGCTCACTGCGTTCGTAGCGTGGGGGAAGGAATGTTTGCCGCGCCTCAACGGCATGTTTC
This sequence comes from Pyrinomonadaceae bacterium, assembly GCA_050747225.1. Taxonomy (GTDB): domain Bacteria; phylum Acidobacteriota; class Blastocatellia; order Pyrinomonadales; family Pyrinomonadaceae; genus PSRF01. The sequence goes on along the minus strand of JBOGOP010000232.1, from coordinate 5,208 downwards.
ACTTTGCCATTTGGGACAATCGAGACCGGATCCTGACGCTCGCACGGGATCACGTTGGCATCAAGCCGCTTTATTATTTCTACAAACCCGGTGACGCTACCCGACTGGGTTTGATGATTTTTGCCTCGGAAGTTAAAGCAATACTGGCGACTGGTCTGGTTAATCGCGCGCTTGATCCTGAAGCGCTCCACCAGTTTCTAACCTTTCTCTGGGCCCCCGATCCCAACACCTTGTTTGAAGGAATCAAAACCTTACCGCCCGCCCACGTTCTTACCTTCAAGGATGACGAAATAGAAATCAATGAGTGGTGGGATGTCTCCTTCGACGAGATTGAGGAAGGACGCAGCGAGGCATGGTGGCAGGAGCAAGTGCTCGAAACTCTCGATCGGGTAGTGAACATGGAGATGGTTGCAGACGTGCCACTCGGTTCGTTTCTATCGGGCGGGATCGATTCGTCGGGGATTGTCGCCATGATGAAACGGCACAGCGGCGGCCGAAGAGTCTCAACCTACACCGTTGGCATTGAAGCCGAAGACCTGACGTACGACATCATTCCGGACGACGTCGAATGGGCGCGCAAAGTTAATCGATGGCTTGATACCGAGTACCACGAGATCATGTTGCAACCGGCGGTAGTTGAGCTACTTCCCAAGCTCGTCTATCACATGGACGAGCCGGCGATAGACATGGCCATCCCGAGTTACCTGGTCTCGCAAGCTGCACGAGAAACGCTGCGCGTTATGTTGTCAGGTATGGGCGGCGACGAGGTGTTTGCTGGTTACCCACGTCAACTCGCGATGAAGATTGCTGGAGCGCTTGACCCGGTACCGGGAATGTTGCGGCGTCCGTTAATGAAGACGATCGAGCGTAGCCTGCCGGGCGGATTGCCGGGCCGTCTGACTGCGCCGTTGCGCAACGCGAAGAAGTTTGCGCGTAGTGCGGGTCTCGACTTTGAAGAACGATATTTAGGATACGGCACCTACTTTACAGACGATTCGAAGCAGCAGCTCTATAGCGATGACATGCGCGAGGCGACGCAGGGGCTGGATGCTTACGCCGCACATCGTCGCTACTTTGCTCGCGTCAAAAACGCCGCGCCTTTAAACCGTTTGCTTTACGTAGATCTCAAAACCTTCCTGCCCTGTCTAAATCTGATAACTACCGACAAGACGTCGATGGCTGCGAACCTCGAAGTTCGAGTGCCCTTTCTCAATCGCGAGATGATTGAGTTTACGGCCCGGATGCCGCCAGATCTGAAACTGCGCGGCTTTAAACGCAAATACATTCTCAAGCGTGCGCTTGAGAAGCTGTTGCCGCCTGAGGTGGTGTGGCGAAAGAAGGCAGGCTTTGGCGCGCCTATTCGATCCTGGCTGCGTGGCGCTTTGCGACCGCTGGTTGACGATCTGCTATCCGAGGAAACGGTGAAAAAGCGCCGCTTGTTTCGTCCAGAGGAAGTTAGACGCATTGTTGACGCTAACCTCTCCGGCCGCGAGGATTTTAACCTTCAGGTTTTTCAGCTACTGAACCTTGAGCTTTGGCAGCGGCAGTTTTTGGATCACTGAACAAGATAAGAGTATTCTCCGAGCTACAAACCAATTCGACCCAAGTCGAAGGTTTCAACCAGCCTGCTAGCGCAGGCTGGTTGAGTACAACCCATATCATTGCGAGTGCTACAAAAACATTTACCCGGATCACGACGCGATCCCGGTTTATTAGGAGGAGTGTTTGGCTGGTCCCCAGGTTAATATTTGACAATGCCCTGGGCCGGTCCTATCCTGCCTGTGCCGTCCCAACGGCCACTCCCAACTTCCCTGAGTTCCGGAATTGATGGTCCAGGACAATTCTTCGTTACCAGATTCAGACGCCCAGTTTTCAACAACTGAAAGTAAGCGGCACGTCTCTGTCTTGCTGGTTGAAGACGATCGCGCTTTGAGACGCCTTCTTCAGGTTGTACTGGAGCGCGCCGGCTACAAGGTCGTTCCAGCCACTGATGGTCTGGAAGCGATGAAGTTAGTGTTGTCCCAGCCAATAGACGCCGTAGTAACCGATGAGATCATGCCGAATCTTAGCGGCCACGAATTCTGCCGCTTCCTGCGAAACAGTCCGACGCTTTCTCATCTGCCGGTTATCCTGCTGAGCGCACTGGACCGTAAGGATGCGCAGCCCAACGCTGCCGACCAGGCTGATGAGTTCCTCACTAAACCAGTTTCGGGTGAGAGGTTAATTGCGTGTATTGAAAAACTGTTGGCGAATAATAGCAGCTAGACATTCGACTTTCTCGCTTAGTGAATTCGTTGCGGCTTGCCGCCTTCCTTGCGGAAAGGCTTTGCCTTTCCGTTGCGCCCAATAAATTCGCGAGGCTAAGCCTCGCAAAACTCTTAGAGAACGATCACGGTAAGGCGGCAAGCCGCAAAGATTCCGATACTTTTCTACGAATTGTCAGGCATTCAAGGCGCTGGTGACTTCGATCAAGGCATCGATTGAGGTGTACGACAAATTCTGTGCTTCAGCAACGGCCTGATAGGTGCAGTGACCGGCGAAGGTGTTAACGCCTGCTTTCAGTCCGGGATCACTGCTGATCGCTTCAAGGAATCCCTGATTGGCAAGCTTTAGCGTGTAGGGCAGTGTGGAATTGGTCGACGCGAAGGTTGACGTACGCGGTACGGCGCCGGGCATGTTGGCCGCGCAGTAATGCAGCACGCCCTCGATGTCTCAGCGGTTGCGCGAACGGGAAGCTCTGGTATATTCGGTGGGCAGTTTTGCCAGCAGTACTCGGATTCGGCGTTGCTCGGTGTGTATCTGGTGACCAGTCGGGCCCGAGGCGGGAGGCGTAGAGCGAACGTGACAGTAGTCGCATTAAGCAAAGTCAGACTTTCCAGCCGGGCGATTGAGATGCCGGCTTCTCCGATTCGACGGCTGGTGCCGTATGCCGACCGGGCCAAGGCCCGCGGCATCAAGGTCTATCACCTGAACATCGGCCAGCCGGATATCGAGACCCCCGCCGAGATGATGAACGGATACCGGGACGTCAATATTAAGGTGCTTTCCTACGGGCCGTCGCAGGGCTTGGAGAACTACATTGACGCGCTGGCTCAATACTATGGCAGCGTGGGAATAAATGTGCGGGCCCAGGACATTATGGTTACGACCGGCGGCAGCGAGGCGATATCGTTCGCGCTGGACGTGGTGGCTGACGCCGGCGACGAAGTCATCGTGCCCGAACCGTTCTATTCCAACTATGCAGGATTCGCGGCCACAGCCTGCGTCAAGCTAGTCCCTGTGACTTGCCTGGCCGAGACCGGCTTTGCCCTGCCGCCTAAAGCCGAGTTCGAACGCGCCATCACCAGCAGAACCAGGGCCATCATCTATTCCAATCCGGGTAACCCCACCGGTGCGGTTTACACTCGATCAGAACTGGAGATGCTTGCGAGTTTGTGCGCCGAGCACGAACTCTACCTTATCGGCGACGAGGCGTACCGCGAGTTCATCTACGAGGACGACACCGAGCACACAAGCGTCCTCAATCTCGCCGGAATCGAAGACCGGGCAATACTGGTAGACAGTGTGTCCAAGCGGTACAGCGCCTGCGGGGCAAGGGTAGGCTGTCTTATCAGCCGCAACACCGAACTGATGGCTGCGGTGCTGAAGTTCGGTCAGGCCCGGCTTTGTCCGCCGACCGTTGATCAGTTGGCGGCGATGGCCGCAGTCCAGGTGCCGGACAGCTACTTCACCGCCGTGCGGCGCGAATACCAGGATCGGAGAGACCTGGTATGTGACGCAATCGCGAAAATCCCCGGGGCAGTCTGCCGCAAACCCGGCGGCGCATTCTACGTGGTTGCCAAACTGCCGATTAGCGACGGCGAAGAATTCGCCATCTTCATGCTTGAAGAGTTCCAACTCAACAATGAGAGCGTGATGGTCGCGCCGGCAGACGGATTCTACGCGACTCCGGGCAAGGGCAAGGACGAGGTCCGCATCGCCTACGTACTCAACTGCGATGATCTGGCACGAGCAATGAAGATTCTTGCGGCTGGGGTGGAAGCGTACAAGCGGAAATAGATGACCGAACGAAGTCAGAGGGCAGCGTGAAGAATGCCAGAGTAATGTACCTACCTCAGTAGAAGCCGAGCCTCTTCCCGGCGAATGGCCCGCGGTCCTTGGCCCGTAACGCCTCCAAGCCCTCGCGCTCGAACTCTTTGAACCATTGCTCGGTCACGGGGGCATGATCATCTGCCTCAGGTAGCCCGAATTACTCAAACTTCGACTTCGTCAATTTGGGCACGTTGCAATTTGCCGCTGTAGTCAACGTAGATAGATTTCCATTCCGAAAAAATATCCAGCACCTGCGTGCCGGCCTCGCGATGTCCATTGCCGGTGGCTTTCGTGCCGCCAAACGGCAAGTGCACTTCAGCGCCAATGGTCGAAGCGTTGACATAAAAGATGCCGGTGTACATATCGTTCATGGCCCGGAACGCCCGATTGACGTTGCTGGTATAGATTGCCGCGGACAGACCATAGCGAACTCCGTTGGCGATTTCGACCGCTTCGTCGAGAGACCTGGTGGGAATCACTGCCGTGACCGGTCCAAAGATCTCCTCCTGGGCGATGCGCATGTCGGGCGCGACGTCGGTGAAGACGGTGGGCTCAATGTAATAACCTCGAGCGTAGTCGCCCTTGGTCAGACGTTTGCCGCCGCAGGCGAGTGTGGCTCCGTCTTCATCCTGACCAATGTCAATGTAACCCATGATCTTTTTGACAGCATCAGCATTAATGACCGGCCCTACGTCAGTTTTGGGATCAGCGCCGTTGCCCATCCTGAGCGCTTTGGTGCGTTCCACCAGCTTCTGCGAAAACTGTTTGTAGATCTTCTTGTGAACCACCAGGCGCGATGAGGCGGTGCAACGTTGTCCCGAAGTTCCGAAAGCACCCCAAAGCGCTCCCTCAATCGCGAGATCGACGTCGGCATCGTCCATGACAATGATGACATTTTTGCCGCCCATCTCGAGCGAGCAGATGGCATTGCGCTCGGCGCACGCTGAAGCAACGATGCGGCCAGTTTCTGTTGAGCCAGTGAACGAGATCAAACGCAGCGCTGGGTGGTTGGTGATTGCGGCGCCGGCGTTTTCGCCGTACCCAGTTACCAGATTCACAACTCCCGGCGGTATTCCCGCTTCCTCGCAGGCGTGGACCAAATTGTAGGTTGACAGC
>JBOGOP010000231.1:0-9261 GCA_050747225.1 Pyrinomonadaceae bacterium | reverse complement strand
CCTTTGAGCAGCCCCACCAATATTCGATCGGCGTCAAACATGTTTTTGTGAATGGAATTCAAGTGCTCAAAGACGGCGAGCACACCAATGCTAAACCCGGACGTGCTTTGTGGGGGCCTGGCAAAATTAAATAGGAAAGCCGCACTTGAATCTAGTGGCTTAGTTTCGGCAAAAACTTCCGATGGGAGCTGTTCGATGAAAGTACGAAAACTGATCTTTGCTGTGGTGTTGTGTTTTGCCGTATCTGGAGCGGCAACTGCGCAAGGGACACGTTTGCTCCGTCATCCGACTGTGAGTCGCGAATCCGTGGCTTTCGAGTACGCCGGCGACTTATGGGTCGTTTCGCGCAGCGGCGGACAGGCGCGGCGGCTCACATCTACTCCGGGCGCCGAGATTGACCCGTACTTTTCGCCGGACGGTTCACAGATCGCCTATACGTCGACAGTTGCAGGCAACACCGATGTCTACATAGTTCCAACTGCCGGTGGCGATCCCAAGCGGTTGACATACCATCCGGGCCTTGATCGCGTGCGCGGATGGACACCTGATGGACGCCGTGTGATCTTCGCATCGGTAAGGACAAGCGCGCCGCAACAGTCATACTTCCGTCTCTGGACAGTCGGCGTCGATGGCGGACTGCCCGAACCCCTGCCCATGCCGCGCGCGTTCAGTGCCTCGTACTCGCCCGATGGCCGCAAGATCGGTTACGAAGAGATCACAACCGCGTTTGTTCCAGATTGGTACGAGACCAGTATGTGGCGGCACTACCGCGGAGGCCGCACTCATCCGATCTCAGTGATGAATCCGAACGACTATTCGGTTGAGAAGCTTCCGTGGAACAACAGCAATGACACCCTGCCGATGTGGATCGGCAACACGATCTATTTCCTCTCCGATCGAAACCACACGACGAATCTCTTCGCTTATCGTCTTGATTCGAAGCAGGTCGCACAACTGACGCATCACGACGACTTCGACATCATGACTGCGTCGGCTGGTTCTGACGCAATTGTTTACGAGCAGGCGGGATACATTTATCTGGTAGACGTGAACACCGGAAAGGCGCAAAGACTCAATGTCGAAGTGACCGGCGATCTCCCCTGGGCTCGTCCTCAATTCAAGAAAGTAGTTAGCATGATCCGCAATTCCGCGCTTTCGCCAACCGGGGTGCGCGCGGCGTTCGAAGCGCGTGGCGAAATTTTCACTGTGCCGGCGGAAAAGGGTGATTACCGAAATCTTACGCAAAGCCCGGGAGCGCACGATCGGAGTCCAACGTGGTCGCCCGATGGCGCTCAGCTCGCATGGCTTTCAGACCGGAGCGGCGAGTATCAACTGACGCTTGGCGATCCACTCGGCGTGACCGCGCCGCGAGTGATCGCACTACCATCGACCGCATTCTTCTCAGAGCCGAACTGGTCGCCGGATGGAACGCAGATTCTGCTTCAGGACAATCACCGGAACCTTTGGTCGATCGAAGTGCCGAGCGGTAAGGCGACGAAGATTGATACTGACAACTATCCCGATCCGGTACGTTCATTCGATGCCAACTGGTCGCCGGATTCGAAGTGGATCGCCTATTCAAAGAATCTGCCCAGCCGCCTACGAGCTATTTTCATTTACTCGCTCGCTGATAAGAAGTCCCACCAAGTCACTGATGGTTTGGCGGACTCGATTTCGCCGGCCTTTGACGCAGGCGGCAAGTATTTATACTTCATGGCCAGTACGAACTACGGGCCCAGCACGGGCTGGCTGGAAATGAGCTCGATCGATCGTCCAGTTCGCCGGGCGATTTATCTTGCGGTGCTAAGCGCCACCGAGCCTTCGCCGCTGTTGCCTGAAACCGGAGACGAAGCGCCGCCAAAACCTACACCCGCGCAAGAAACTGCCGCAGCTCAACCGACACCTGCACCGCCCCGGACGGTGAACGTTCGCATTGACTTCGATCACATCGGGCAAAGAATAATCTCCGTAAACATACCGGCCGGTGATTATGGCAACCTCAGTGCGGGCGCAGCAGGAAGTTTCTGTTACACTGAACCGATTCTAACGACTGCGCCGGTTCCGCCCTCATTGCGCTTGCAGCGATATCAACTCAAAGAGCGGACCGCCGCGCCCTTCCTCGAAGGCATTCGCTCATACTCTCTGTCGAGCGACAAGAAGAAGCTGCTCTATCAAGGCAGTGCCGGCGGCGGAACCAGTTGGGGAATCGTGGCCACAGATCGCCCGGTGCCCGTTAAGGTTGGCGACGGCCCGATTAACGTGGCTCAACTTGAAATGAAGATCGACCCTCGCGCTGAGTGGGAACAAATTTTTCGCGAGACCTGGCGAATCCAGCGCGAATACTTTTACGATCCGAAGTTTCACGGAAACGATTGGCAAGCGATTTTCGAGAAGTATCGCCCGCTGCTTCCTTACGTGGGCCATCGCGCCGATCTCAGCTACCTGATCGCAACGGTAGGTGGCGAATTAACGGTAGGCCACTCGTACCTAACGGGCGCGGGTGATGTGCCTGGCGAAGAGCCAGTATCAGTTGGTTTGCTGGGGGCAGACTTCGCGGTTGAGAACGGCCGTTATCGAATCAAACGAATCTACACCGGCGAGAATTGGAACCCTGATCTACGAGCGCCACTGAGCGCGCCGGGCATTCAAGTTTCCGAAGGTGATTACCTGCTGGAAGTAAATGGCCGCGCACTGACGCCGCCGACGAATCCTTACAGCATGTTTGAAGGCACGGCTGGACGTCAGACATTGATTCGAGTCGGGAAGAACCCCTCAATGGAGGGTTCGCGAGTCATCACCGTGATTCCGATTCCCAGTGAAGATGGTCTTCGCACTCGGGCGTGGGTCGAAGACAACCGCCGGACGGTAGATAAGTTTTCAAACGGCAGACTCGCATACGTGTGGCTTCCTAATACGGCCGGCCCCGGTTACACCTACTTCACTCGTTACTACTATGCGCAACAGGATAAAGAAGGCGCAATAATCGACGAGCGCTACAATCACGGCGGCCAGGTCGCTGACTACATCGTCAACGAGTTGGATCGAAAATTGATGGGTTACTTCGTCCAGCGCGATGGCCAACCTGCGACGTCGCCCATCGCCGGCATCTACGGGCCGAAGGTGATGATCATCAACGAGTCTGCCGGGTCGGGCGGCGACGCTCTGCCGTATATGTTTCATCTGCGCAAGCTTGGTCCAATGGTTGGCACGAGGACATGGGGAGGATTAGTCGGCACACTCGGCTTTCCATCAACGATCGACGGCGGCGGCATCACCGCACCCAATCTGGCGTTCTATGATCTTTCGGGTAAATGGGCAGTAGAGAACGAGGGCATAGCGCCGGATATCGAAGTGGAGTACACGCCTGCGGAAGTGATCAAAGGGCATGACCCGCAACTCGAACGCGCGGTGCAGGAAGCAATGAAGCTGCTGGAACAGAATCCAGTGAAGCGACTGCCGCGACCGGCGCCGATTGATCGGATATCAAAGCCTTGAACGAGATATTAATGACTTGAAAACGATTCAACCTACGACATACAGGACAGGGTTAACCGGATCGTCGAGACTTGCCATTCGACTTTCAAGCGAAGCCAGCCTGAGGTCATGTTTATGCGCGATGTGGAGCAGATATGCATCTGTCCATTGGCGATGGCCTTTGCAGGGATCTCAATCCCAAGTCGGTGAACTGCGCGTCATCGGACACGAAAACATGGCCATCGGCTTCCGTGAATTCGCGCAACTTCGCGAGTGCTTCTGCGATTGTGAGCCGCGGTCGTTGTTCGTCTGAACGTTCGCTCTTCAAGGGGCGTGTGGCGAAGCGCAGGAAGCCTCCTTGTACGGTCGGCGTGGAATGAAATCGTTCGAGTGATTGGACAAAAACGACGCGCAGGCAAGTGCATTACATGGTCGGCAAAAACGCAGGCGATGACCACGTTGACGTCCAGCAGCGCCTCAGTCGGCATCGAGGGCATCGTCAATGTCTTCCTGGGTGATAGGTTCCCCAGTGGCAGGGACTAAAGGCAAGCTTCGTTTAGGTTCTTCGTGCCCCTTGCGGCGTTGTCCGTGAAGCCGCTCCCCGAGGTGGCGGAACAGTTCTTCCTGCTGTGTTATCGGCAGGGCTTCTACAGCGGATTCGATCTCAGGAAGAGTATCCATGTCACAAAGGCTAGCATTGCCTGCGTGCAGACTTCAAGGCCTTCGTGCTATTGGCTACCAGTCAAGAATGAATAAATTCGGGCAACAGATGCAGAAACAACCTCGCCTATTTGAATTGTTCTTCGTCGTATTTGTGGCGGCGACAGTCTTGACTGCTCCCAAGATTTCGAGCGCCCAAACCATCAATCTCGATCGCCTCGTCGCGGAACTCGAACCTGAAATTCACCGCGCAATGCTCGCCGGAAATATTCCTTCGGCATCCATCGCGCTGATCTCCGGAAACCAGGTAATTTGGAGCGGCGGTTACGGTTATTCGAATCTATGGGCGCGCACGCCGGCGACGCCAAACACCGTCTACCTGATTGGCTCGACCTTCAAGGCGATGTCTACCATTGCTTTGCTCCAGCAGATGGAGCAGGGCAAATTCAAGCTCGACGATCGCGTCAATGATTATCTGACCGACTTCAAGATTCAGGGTGAAGACCCGCAGCATCCCGTTACGTTTCGTCATCTGCTGACTCACACTTCCGGCTTGCCTGCGGACTTCAGTCCATTTCCGGTCTGGGGGGACACTGTGCCGCCTTCGCTTGAAGAATACCTGCGCAAGTCGCTCAAGGTCGCCAAGCCGCCGCTGACTTCAGTCACGTATTCGAACATGGCCTTCACGTTGGTCGCTTACTTGGTCCAGAAGTTTTCTGGCGTGCCATATAAACAATACATTCAGGAGCACATCTTCACACCTTTGGAGATGACTAGTACCGCTTTCGAGCCGCGACCCGACATGGAAGAGCGACTCGCGATTCCCTACGTCGTCGATGAAAAAACCGGCAGTCAGGTCGGAACCGTGCGACTCAAAGCATCCGTATGGCCGGCTGGTCTGGTTTATGGCACGGTGCTCAATCAAGCCAATTGGCTAATAGCGAATCTCAATGGCGGCACCTTCAAAGACAAACACCTTGTCAGCGAGAAGACGTTGGACCAGATGTTTACGCGCCAATACGATCAATTCAAAGGAACAATAGAAAACATTTGGGGAAATGAGACCGCCGGGTTTGGATTAACCTGGTGGACAGAGGTGCGCGATGGCGATCGCTACATCGCGCATAGCGGCAGTGTGCCTGGTTACACGGCTTTCCTGCTCGGGAATCGCGATCGCAAACTTGGATTCGCAATCCTGACTAACGGCAATCGCTCGCACCCTCATCTCTTCAAGCTGGCGGACCGGGCAATAGATCTGCTCAAGAAATACAGCACCGAGAAAGCAACCACGGCCGTACAGGCCCCAAGCATTCAACTGCCCGCCGGGTCGACTAATCCTGGAGTCAAAAGCGAAAGCATCGCGCAAGGTTCGATGAGAGGAACATCCTAATGAAGACCTTGCTCAAGCAAATAATCATCCTTGCGCTGGTCGCATCAGCTTCATCTCACGCGCAGAAAGCGTTACCTCAAGCGGCGCGCACTGAGTCATCGGTCGTCCATCAGAAAGCCTTCTGCGCCGGGCAACGTCTAGATGCAAGCGCTCGGGCGCAGGCCGCAACAGTTTCTTCGTCATTGGTTTCTGATACGTTGGCTGCACACATCCAGCGCATCATGGAGCGACCGGAATTTCGTCATGCGCTCTTCGGCATAGAATTCTACTCGCTGGATACAGGCCAGCCAATCTACACGCTTAACGCCGATAAGCTTTTTACACCAGGGTCAACCACCAAACTGCTTACTGAAGGAACGGCTCTTGAACTGCTTGGCGCTGACTTTCGTTTCCGCACGCGCATCTACCGCACCGGAACAATCGCGCCGGACGGCACGCTCGACGGCGATCTAGTCCTCGTCGCGAGCGGCGATCCCAATCTTTCGGGCCGCATCAGGCCGGACGGCACGCTAGCATTCGAGAATGAAGATCATTCATATGACGGCGATCCAAACACGCGCGCCGTGCCGGGCGATCCCCTGCTGGTCATTCGCCAACTCGCACAACAAATCGCTGCGCATGTCAAGAAAATCCGCGGCCATGTGCTCGTCGACACCAGCCTCTTCCCGGAGGGCGACCGTGAGTTGGGCACCGGCGTCGTCATCTCGCCTGTGGTGGTCAATGATAATCTCATTGACTTGACCATTGGCCCCGGCGCAAGTGAAGGCGCGACTGCCCTGGTGCGCCAATCGCCCACAACCTCCTACGCCAACTTCATCAACCAGGTGACGACGGGCAAGTCCGATTCGAAACCCGCGATTCGCTTCGCTTCCGATGTCACGAAACCTGACGGCGCTCATACAGTGACCGTCGCGGGGAGTTTTCCCGCCGGCAAGCAGGCGATTCTGTATAAGTACGCAGTGCCGGAACCTACTCGGTTCGCTGAGACTGTGCTGAGAGAGGCGTTGCGCGAGCGGGGTGTGAGTGTCGAGATGAGTGGGCCCGATGCGAAGCCTGATTTTAAGGCGCTCTCATATTCTTACGTCTCTGACCATCTCATTGCTGAGCACGTCTCGCCGCCGCTCAAGGAAGAAATAAAGGTCACGTTGAAGGTCAGCCAAAATTTGCATGCCAGCAGTACGCCCTTGATTCTCAGCGCGGTGCTTGCGCCGAACGACAAGACGAAAACTGGCTTTGATCTGGAGCGCGAGTTTCTCGCGCGCGCTGGACTTGACCTGACGGGCGCGCAGCAGGGGGACGGAGCAGGCGGCAACGCGCACTTCACGCCCGACTTCATGGTGAGCTTTCTCGCTTACATGGCGCGGCAGAAAAATTATCAAGACTTCTTGAAGGCGCTCCCCATTCTCGGTCGCGACGGCACACTCTTCGACATTCAGCCAGCTTCGCCGGCCGCCGGACATGTCTTTGCCAAAACCGGAACCTACGGCGTCGGTGATCCACTCAATCGAAGGTTGCTTGTCACCGGCAAGGGTCTCGCCGGATATATGACAACCGTGGGTGGACAGCACCTGGCGTTCGCTATCTATGTCAACAACGTTTCTGTGCCTCTTGAGCCTGATGCGATCAAGCAAATCACCGGGCAGGCGTTAGGTGAGATTGCGGCAGCGGCTTATGAAACGGCGCGGTAGATTCTCAATAGCCATGGTTAGCGCCAAGGTTGAGGTGACAATTGGCGTGGAATATAAGCTTCTCAGCCAAGGTCAGAACATTGAAACGTGCGGTTCAGGCGATTGAAAGAAAACGAGAAAGGCGGTTAGGGATGGTGGCCACCAAGATGCAGCCGGACATAAGGATGATCACGAGACTGGTCCCTCCCAGCGGAAATCTCGTGCAAGGCCAATCCGAACTCAATATAGATACCACCCTCGCCAAAACCGCTAGCGAGGTGATCTCCGCTAATCAAAATCATTACAGCCCTGCCGAAGGTGACGCCGAGTTACGTAGCGCGGTAGCTCAGAAGATCGCCTTGTTCAATGGCGTCGAGATTGACCCGAAGGCCACGCCGCTCGAATTATTAATCACTCCGGGCGCGACTGGCGGCCTCATCGCTATCGCTCATACCTATTTGAAAGGTGCTGCGGCCCTCGTCTTCGAGCCTTACTATCCATATCACCGTCGCATTCTCGATGAGTTGGGCGGGCGCACCGATGTTTTGCCCTTGCACGGTGAGTTCCTCGAATTAGATGGAGAGGAATTGCGCTCACGCTGTCGCGAGCTGAAGAACCGTCAACCATACCCTCTGAAAGCGCTCGTCGTCTGCACGCCGGCTAAACCTACCGGCAAGGTTTTCACTAGAAACGAACTCGAAACGATTGCCGCCGCCTGCCGTGAGTTTGATCTCCTCTGCATAGCGGACGACGTTTACGAGCATTACGTCGTCGGTGAGAGAACACACGTTTCCATTGCCACGCTCGATGGAATGTGGGAGCGCACAATCACGGTCAACTCATTCTCAAAGTCGTGGAACATCTCTGGCTGGCGACTCGGCTACGTATACGGCGGCAACACGCTGGTCGCTCCGCTGAACAATGCCAATAACGTCTTTTATGTGTGCTCACCAACACCGCTCCAAAAAGCACTGGCCCAGGTCCTGATTGCTGATCCGCGGTACTACTCCAACCTACGCGAGCGTTTCACTGCCAAACGCCAGCTAGCGACTGAAGCGCTGGAAGCGGTCGGATTTCAAATCTACGACTCCGGTTCAGCCTTTTATGTGTGGGCACGCATCCCGGAAGGTTTCGAGGATGCCATGCAACTTAACGAGATGTTGATCAGTCGGGCTGGCGTAGCGGGTGTGCCCGGAAGCGCTTTCGGCGATGGTGACAGGTGTGACAAATACATGCGCTTTTGTATCGCCCGTGAAGACGAAGTCTTGCGGGGTGCGCTCGAAAAACTGCGGAATGCGTTCGCTGAACGGGTTAGCGTCTTAAGAACGCGACGAGATTAAAAAGCAACTGAAGCATTGAACAATACATGAAGTGTTCAAGTGATGTTTCCTCGGATTTGTGACGAGATTCACGAGTAATGAAAATGAAAACAAGTGTGAATCGCAAGCTCACTACGTGTCTTGTAATCGTGTTCCTGACGCTTGCGCCCGCCCGTCTCTCGCAATCACGCGCCTACGGCCAGGCTTCGATGACTGCGTCACCGGCGAAATATAAAGTCAAAACTGAGTTTAACCTGCGGGTGAGCATGCGCGACGCGACGGAACTCTCTGCCGACATCTATCGCCCTGAAGCCGAGGGCCGCTTTCCGGTGATTCTGTTACGTGACGCCTACAACAAAACTAGCCGTTTGATCTTAGCTCGCTATTTCGCTTCGCGAGGTTTTGTGTTCGTCGCGATGGATGTGCGCGGGCGCGGTGACTCTGACGGTAAGTTCATCCCATACCGCAACGAAGGGCGCGACGGATACGACGCAATTGAATGGTGCGCCACCCAGGGATGGTCCACCGGCAACGTCGCCACCATGGGCAACTCGCACAACAGCCGCATTCAATGGCTCACGGCGGTCGAACAACCGCCGCATCTCGTGACCATGATCGCGCTCGTTACGCCGTCGGATCCTTTTGTCGAGTACCCGACCGGCGTGCCGCTCCCGATGGACATTAGCTGGTATCACTTCACCGCAGGCCATGTGCTGCAGAACATGGATGCAGTCGACTGGGCCAAGATTCA
>JBOGOP010000230.1:0-9268 GCA_050747225.1 Pyrinomonadaceae bacterium | reverse complement strand
GTTCTGTATGGAAGGGCCGTCGCTCAACGGATAAAAGGTACGCCGGGGATAACAGGCTGATCCTGCCCAAGAGTTCACATCGACGGCAGGGTTTGGCACCTCGATGTCGGCTCATCTCATCCTGGGGCTGAAGAAGGTCCCAAGGGTTTGGCTGTTCGCCAATTAAAGAGGTACGTGAGCTGGGTTTAGAACGTCGCGAGACAGTTCGGTCCCTATCTGGTGTGGGCGGAGCAGAATTGAGGGAATCTGTCCTTAGTACGAGAGGACCGGGATGGATCCACCTCTAGTGTACGAGTTATGGCGCCAGCCGTAGCGCTCGGTAGCTATGTGGAGCATGGATAAACGCTGAATGCATCTAAGCGTGAAGCCAGACCCAAGATTATTTCTGCCAGTGAGACTCCTCGTAGACCACGAGGTTAATAGGGTGGATATGTAAGTGCAGTAATGTGCTCAGTTGACCACTACTAATCAGTCCCTTGGCTTGACCATAAAATTTACTCAAGCAACAAATTCGCGCTTGCGCGTGCCTTGCCCAAGGAAAAAGCAAACATCACTATTCGATTCTCTGAGATCATCTTTGGCCTTCGGTCTTAGGCCTTTGGTCTTTGAACCGTTCCCGGTTATTGAGTCAACTTGGGTAAGCGAACAAAGACCAAAGTACAAAGACCAAAGACCAAAAGTTGTTTCACAACTTTTCCGGTGATTCTGTCGGCAGGGTCACACCCGTTCCCATCCCGAACACGGAAGTTAAGCCTGCTGGAGCCGATGGTACTGCACGGGTAACTGTGTGGGAGAGTAGGAAGTCGCCGGGATTATTTAAAGAGCCCGCTCGTTCACTCGAGCGGGCTTTCTTCGTTTTTGATGAGCCTCCTACTTACCCGTCTTTATGAATCGAAACTCTCGCTCTTCTTTGACGCCACTCCAGTGGTTAAACGAAGATAGCCTTATCGTCTCATGTCCAATGACGCCTTCAAAATCGATAGACGCATCCAGTTTTCGCGTATCGATGATTCTTGGCGCCAACGAGAATTGAATGTTCGATCCGCTTAGAGCAAACCGTCCGCTATAAAGTGCTGCATTGTCCGAGCTCGGCAGCCAGGCAAAAACCTCGTCTAAACTTACGCTGGGCGTTGTGCCAACCTCAAAAACTCGACCATCTTCGTAGAATCGAAGATAGTTAACGTATTCAATACCCGCCTCGCCTTTGAAAAACGCTCTATACATTCCATCAAATCGCAGCCTTGTTCTTGGCCTCAGCGGCGTGACAGTCGAAAGGTTACGCATCAGAGGTCTAAGTTTAGCAACCGGAATGGCAAAATTTAGGTTTTGTCCTTCCCTATTGAACCAAGTTGCAATTCCTAAGGCTTCGCCGTATTGATTTATCACGGGACCACCACTGCTGCCCGGCGAAATTGGTGCCGTGATCTGAATATACTCCGTGCCTCGTAGAGCGCTGATAATTCCTTGAGAGAAAGTTCCTTCAAGACCCTCGGGATTCCCAATCACATAAACTGTTTCCCCGACCTCCGAACTCTCAGTTGCTAACGGTAGCGCCATTGCCGCCACTACGACTTCATCATACGGATCGTCTTGCCTAACAACTCGCCCTAACCGGAGCAAAGCCACGTCATTTTGGTCATCGATCGCGAGCGTGCCGAGAACTTCAAACTTAGGGCTACCTTCATGAAAGCTGGCGTAGGCTCTTGAGGCTTCTCTTATCACGTGATAGTTCGTAGCAATGATGCCAGGCCCAACTTGGAATCCACTTCCGAGAGTGGTTGCCTTTCCATTTGCATCCTCGGTAATCAATAGGACAGTAGTTTCCAAAGCTCTCCTAGCGATTTCGCGAGCGGAGAGTGTCGAGCGTGATTTCTTGCTCTTAGATCCTCGCCCGGTTTGAGGAAATGCTGGAGCGAAAAAGAGTAAAGCGAGCGCTACCGCAAAGAAGGATTTACGCATAGTAAGACTCTGAAGGTCGGTAGCTAGGCCCGTTCTTCCAGTCGTAGACGGGGAACAAATCGCGGATTCGAACACACTCTTGGCGGGAGACTAACCTCGCCCAGATGAAGCAAGGAAATTGGGAAAGAAACTCGGATTTCTCTTGACGTATTTCCACCACTTAGGCTCATCTGGCCTCTGAGTCAATGCGGAACCAGCGAGGCGCCTGTAGCGTAGTGAAACGCTCCGATCAGGTAGTACCCTTGCGGCGATTGATCCAATTTCTTTCGAAGTCTGTTCGTTCTTAGCCATTACTTATGCTCCTTTCTCGGAGGTCATCCTACCATGCTTTTTCTCACGCTGAGAACAATTGCACACATCAGATTCCAACCAAGTCTGCTCTGGAGCCGGCAACTACTCGTCTATTAAGCAGCGCGTCTTTTCACAGTTGTCTTTTTTGTCTTACGGGTTGATCTAGCGCGTGCGGATGAACGAGTGGGTGATATCAGGCCGCGGAGTGCGTTGTTGACAGCTTCATCGTTTGGAAATGCCTTCGCTACTTCTGGATCGAGCACCGATCACGTTTGTCGATTCCCGAATTCGCTTCGTGTACTTGCCGCGGAACCAGATCACCAAAGTCAGAGCGCTTGTATGACGGTCGCATCCAATCGTTAAGTTCTGATTTGTCATTCTTCATAAAGTTCGCAGGTCACAAGCAACAACCTTCCTTTGGTCGAACCCACGTCAGAAATGGATTACCTTGCTCCAACCATTCACCCCGCGGGAACTGTTTCAGCTACCGGAACGCTGATTTCATAGAGAAAATCCGGGGACATGTCAGCGCCGTTGTTCCAGACAATCGTATCCAATTCAGAATTAACATGAACACTCTTGAAATTCCTTAGGTCCCTCAACGGCTCAAACACTTCGCCATCGAGGTGCGGCGCTAAGTCAACCTGTCGCAAACTTCCGTCCTCAAAAGTCAGCAGCAGTTTGTATTCAGATAAATACTTCGCGTCCTTTACGAAATGCATGTCCGTGCCGTCTCAGGTCACTCTCACAATAAACTCCGTTGGCGCGGACCGGCGCTCGCGAGGACGCTTGGCTGGCGTTATCAGTTCTGCAAACGTTAGGCAGAGTAGCCTCAAGTTCTCGGTCATTTCTAATCATTGCGCGTCCGCTTCCTGCTGGAGGCGTTCCTCGATCCAAGTCCTCACCATTGTCTGGTATTCGGCTTCGCCTTCTACTTCCGCCAACGTTTTCAGTTTCTCCACTAGGCGGCTTGGCAACCGGACGGCGTTCGGACTTTGCCGCGTTGCGGCAGACATCGTCTTGTCAAAGTCCGCCGGCTTCAGGCGATGATATTCAGACTCAACTTTGTCTTGCGCTCTTTTTGATAGCTTGGCAAATTTCTTTTTCATCGTCTTCTCTTTTTCTTCGGTTTCAGTTCCCAACCGGTAAATATGCGGGCGAGCCGATTCTGTTTGTCTTGGAAGACTAGCCTCAGCGTTCTGCCAAGATCAGTTCTTCCGTCCAAGACGTAAACATCGTCGAAGCGGCGGTCATCGCGTGCAAGAGCATAGTCGTGAAAGAAACATTCCTCAGCTTCCTCCGGTTCGATACCGTGATCGCGCAGATGCTGGACGTTGCCATTCTTCCTATTTTCATCATCCCATTCGAATGAATCCCACTGAGGCTCCGCCATTCAATGCTCCAGTTCACTTCCGAACGAAACGCGCTGAGTATAGCAGCGCCCGCCACTCCGTTGCGAGGGTCACCTCAAGAAATAGATTTGGCAGAGAGGAGCAATCCCAAATAGTTCGAAAACCCTTCAGACACCGAATTTTCGTTTACCGCAGATTGACGGTCTCAATCAACTCATGTGAAATGGAACAAGGGTTTTTTCAAACAGATCATGGCTGACTCAACTCTCAAACAGTTGAACATTCGCAAGCCGCGAAGGCTTGCTGGCGATCTTTGGTTTGCCCGTGGCGAAGCCTATTTCCAGAAAGGGCGCGTGAGCGAGTTGAGCGAGCATCGAGGAAAACTGGCGGCACGGGTTAAAGGAACGCGAAACTACGCAGTCAAGCTATGGAATCTGCCCAAGAGGTCACCCATGTTCCCATCAGAGTCGTCGATGTGCTGAATGGCTTTTTCCAGTGGAATCTGGCTTAACTTCCGTGGTCGGAGCAGGAACGGGTGGGGGCTCCTGGCACCAGCACGCAGGCGACGATTTTACGCCGGTGACTCCAGATTGGAGCCGATAGTACTGCGCCGGTAATCCCGATGTGTCGGGATTGAGAGAAGGAAGTCGCAGGGATTGTCCAGGAAGCCGAGTAGTGTCTTAATTCTAAGTCTAGCTCTTTCGCCAGTCAGCGCAGAAAACGATCCACGAAATAACACGAACTTTCATGAAGAAAAAATTTAGTGTTGTTTAGTGTGATTTCGTGGACCGTTGCTCTTGCTTCTAAAGTAAGACACTACCAAGAAGCCCGCTTCGATTAAGGTCGAGCGGGCTTTTCATTTGGAATCTGACATTTTCAACGAGAAGACTGTTGAGGCTTAGTCGCCGCGGTGTTGGCGCGACTTGCGTTTATTCACCTCAGCTTCGTAGGTGAATGCGCCGCTCAGGATTGCGGCTTCCTTGAGTTTTGGGTTTGCGGCCCAGTCCTTCGCTGAGACAAACGAGACCTTGTCGTAAACCAACACGATTGTTCCCAGCGGTAAAGACTTGCTAACTTCCCGGGCGGCGAAAATCGGTATCCGGATACAACCATGACTCGCCGGTTCGATTGGCACGCTCGGGTATCCATGAATCGCCACGCCGCCGCTGATGTAGTTGGAGTAATACATCGATCTGTACTTACCCTTTTCCCAGCCGTTAACTTTGTCATACACAATGAACCTGCCGCGCGGAGTGTAGGCGACGCTCGTCTGACCGTCGTCAATAAACCCCTTGCCGCTGCCCGACGAAATAGGGAGAACCCGCACACCACGATCATTGTTGACGATGAGCAGCACCTGACGGTCGATATCCACTTCCACGTGAGCGTAGCCAGGTTCCCTCGCTTTGGGCGGCGCGCTGTTTCGAATTGCCTCGAGCTCATCGATTGTAAGCAGGCCAGTAACAGGTCGGCCCTCCCATTTCTGAAAGGCGATCAGTGCCGACTGCGTCGCCGGATCAAGTAGTCCGTCGACCGCGCCGGTCCAGTAGCCGCTCTGGGAGAGTCGGCGTTCGGTTTCTTTTACTTGTACCCGGGTCAGGGATGGGCGCCGGCTGCTGCTCTGCTGGGCGCTGGCAATTGACGGCGCTGAAAGCAGGAGTAAGCAGACAGTAATAAGAGATCTCATTTTGAGCTTCCTGATACTCTTCCTCTCGTCGAATTACCTTCAGAAACATATGACGGCCGACGACTGATAGTCAACAGCCAGGTTGGTAATGCCCTAATTTGGAGTGCGCCGGCAGAGCGAAGCGGCGACGGCGCTTTGGATTCTTCTCAAGTTTGAGTTAGGCGTAAGTAAGCCAAAGCGGTGTCGCGCTGCGCTTGCCACCGCACTCCAAATTAGGGCACTACCGCCAGGTTACGGACGCTTTTGGTTTTTGGATTTGGCTCTGGGCAACTGTCGTTCAGTCGTCCGTTTCACGGACTGCTCAAACAACGGTTTGTGCAAAAGCCCCATTTACTTACAAGAGACTCCACAACCAAAGCACCAGGAACAGCCCGTAGAACAACGCCAGGGCGACAAGGGCGCAGCGACGCCAGAGCGGTGGGCGTAATTCGACTGGCAGGAGTCGCGTGTTTACATAGAGAAGGTGGAGCGAGCTGATGATGAAGACGATGCCGGCCATGTTCGCACTTAGTGACAGCAGCACGATAGGTTGAGTCATTCGAAGCGCGACGATGCCCCACGCGGAAACGCAACCCAGCACGGAGTAATAGATCACGCGAACGTCGCCGGTTCGCCAGGCCCGGATGCGTTTGCTTCCCGTCCAGAGAATGTCAGTAACTGCGCGGGTCGTGCCCTCCAGCAAATCAAGTTGTGCTTTAAACAGAATCCAGACGCCCAGGACGGCGATGAGCGTGCCAAATATCGCTCCCTGTTTCGCTGCCACAGCCTGGGCCAACGCGGCCGCGATTCCGAGGCCTCTAATATCACTGCCCGAGGGAATGAACGTTACATAGAGCAGGGCCGGCAACATCATCCCCAAAATTGCGCCGGCGAAGTACACGCCCCATTGATCGACTCGCGTTATGCGCCACCAGCCTTGCCAACGCTCGAGTGCAGCCGGCGTCGGCTCAAATGTGGCGCCCGTATGAGCGAGAGCTACCTTCTTACCGCCGACTGCGGCAGGAATGTAGCCGACAATGCTGCTCATTCCATATCCCTTATCGCGTGCCCAATTGCTTAACGTAAGATTGATCACGCCGCCGCCTCCGGTGTAGGCAGCAAATGCGCCCAGCAGAAAAAAGTCGGCTCCGCGTGGAATGATTTGAAAGGATCCACTCTGCAAATCAAACCCGGCAAACCCAACCACCGCAGCCATCCACGTAGAGGCAGGCACAAAAAGCACTGTGAGCAGGCCGAAACCGGAAATGATCGCGGCGACCAGAATCCAATTAAGATACTCGAGCGTTCGTTCGATTCGTCGACCAATGAGTAAGATCACCCCACACGCGAGAAACAGGCCGACGCCGATGGCGTACATCAGATCAGCATCAGCCGCGCCTGGCAGCCGTTTTGCGAACACGAAAAACAAAGCGCCGGCCGCAGCCCCGGCCCATCCCGGCCAACCCAGTTGCAGGAAGTAGAGGATTGAATAGAACCAGGCCCAGAAGGTGGGGTGTGGGCGCGTTCGCATGAAGCCGGTGAAGACGGGCTCACCAGTTGCCATCGTATAGCGCATTAACTCGACGTTCAGCAGGGTCTGAAGTAAAGCAGCAATTCCCACCACCCAAAGCAGTGAAAGACCGTATTTGACGAAAGCGGCGGGACCTAGAAGGAACTCTCCGCTTCCGATTGAGGCGCCGAGCACGATAACGCCTGGGCCCACAGCGCTTACCCAGCCGAGCCCGTGAGGTCGTGGCGCCGGTGGGAGCTCGGCTATCTTCCACGCATCAAGTCCCGTTTTGGCTTCCGGCGCTTGAGTCATTTGCATGTCTTTCAGGGGTTAAACTTCCGGGCGTGCTTTTATCTCAAACGCGACTGCCTACGTCTATGAGTTGAGGTTTGACATGGGGAGAAGCATTCATATTCCGGCACTCCGGGGAAGAAACTCAAGTTCCCTCCCAAACTTAGGGCGCGTGAAACTAGCAACGGCCTAAGGTCACACACTTGCTCCTGATATGTTGTTAGCATCGTCTCGCCTGTAGGGAATCTGCCCATCCTCCAGCCACTGGATCGCCAGCTTCTCAAGTTCGCTTCGTTTGAATTCGTACCAGGCCTTTTCAATGCCCATCGAGTGAATCGCGTTCTTAAACCGTCCAAAGGCGCCCGTTCCTTTGATCCCTGACATACGACGGTTCTCCTGCTACGCAGAAAAATATGGAAAACTCCAGTTTGCTCACCAAAGACCATTCGGTGGATTATTAATGTGTGGGATTCTACTTTGCGGTTTCTGTCAGATGCAACACTCGAGAACTCGCTCAAGATTTGCCATCCGTAACGGCTCTTGCCGGGGGATTTTGACGTAGTAATTGCCTCGTCTCTAAGCTAGAATTGCAGTGAGATATTCAATGAACACACCAGCTATTCTTCCCAGAGTGCACATCGGCGAGGTGGTTCGCAATGCAGTCTTATTCAAGCCTGAAAATCATCAGCAATACCAAGTGAACGCAGATTCACTAATCGAGACCGTCGCTCGTTTCTTCGCGCTGCTTCGTGAGCGGCGAGTCGAATATGTTCTTGTGGGTGGCATCGCTTTGCTGCAGTACGTCGAAGGTCGCAACACGGAGGATATCGATCTGATTATGGCGCTCTCTTCGCTTGAGCGACTACCTGAAGTGATAGTGGAGTCGCGCGATGCTGATTTTGCCCGGGGCGAATTTGGCAAGCTAAGAGTTGACGTGTTTCTGACCAGCAATCTGCTTTTCGATGAGGTGCGCAAGCGCTACGCAACCACTCGGCAATTTGTAGAGGAGGAAATTCCGTGCGCTACTGTCGAGGGTCTGATTCTGCTGAAACTCTACGCGCTTCCGTCTCTCTACCGCCAAGGTAACTTCGCGCGCGTCGGTCTTTATGAAAACGATGTGGCAACGCTCTTACAGACTCACAATCCCGGCGCGGAACCGCTTCTGGTTGAACTCGCTGCTTACCTTAGCGAGAACGACATGGCGCAGGTGAAGCAGATCGTAACCGAGATACAGCAGCGCATCAGCCGCTTCGAAGATCGCAGCTAGTACGAAATCAGAAGAAGGGCGCAAACCGTTGGAGAGTCTGTTGCGGTTCCGAAAATTCTTTCAGCAGAGCCAATATCACGTGGGTTGACGAGCGGACCAGTTCGCCAAAATCGGCGCGCGTATATTCCGGTCGTGCCCAATCGTCCAGTTCTGATTAGCCTTCTTCATACCGGGCTCATTGCCGATCGCTTAGTGCGCCTACTTTCGTTTTCAAACCAATTACACCTTTGAGCAAGGCATCCTGAAATTCTTTTCTGTGCCGGGAGGTTGCCACGCTAGTTGGGTTTGTTATCGTTTCCTCGATACTGCCAAATTCATTCAGCCAATACCGCAACGTAATCTGATTCGCGTTGTCGAACTCATACGTCCAATCGCCATCCTTATGGTTGGCGAGGTAGTTGCCGCCTGAGTGGTGGATAAATACAACGCCTTCATCTTCACCAATGCAGGTCAGCAGAATTTCGGTTAACTGTTGAAAATCTACTTCAGAATCCGCGAATTTGCCTCGGACGATCTCACCGAAATCCGACCGCTTGTATTCCGGTCGCATCCAATCATCGAGTTCCGACTTAATGTTCTTCATAAATTTCTTTCTCTCATGCTGTCGTCAGTCGCGCGCTGATAATGCGAAGTGACTCTCCGCGAGTCGTGTACGAAATAGCCAACAACCTTCCTCTGGCGGAAAGTCCGTAAATGACGAACCTCGTCTCGTCGACCGAATGGTCGGGATCCAGCGTGGTTGCTGAAAACTGATCCAACACGGCAGTAATAGCCTCCTCAAATGATACGCCATGTTTGTGAAGATCCAACTTTGCTTTGTGCGTATCCCATTCAAACTTCATTTTGGAAAGTATAGGACTTAACGGAAGGCTGCTATAGACCTACGCTCACATGGGCACTAATTGTTCTTACATCATGTCTTGCATCGCTGC
>JBOGOP010000229.1:0-9314 GCA_050747225.1 Pyrinomonadaceae bacterium | reverse complement strand
GTTTTAGTCTAACGAGATCGCGACAACTCGCGACCGACAAAAGCGGTGACAGGTCACCGCACTCCAAAGGTGATTCAATGATTGATTTCAGCATCTCGCCGGAACTCGAAGCCGTGCGCCAGCGCACGACAGCGTTCATGGAGGAGTTTGTCTATCCCAACGAAGACAAGCTCGTTGAAGACGAGGGACTGCCCGTCGATCTCGAAGCCGAGTTGCAGAGCCGTGTAAAAGCGTTGGGTCTTTGGGCGCCAAATCTTCCGACCGAGTGGGGCGGGATGGGAATTGGTTACATCGGCCAGGCGCTGATGAATGAAATTGTTGGACGATCGGTTTTTGCCCCACGCCTCTTCGGCAATGCTGCCCCCGATGCCGGCAACGCCGAGTTGTTACTGATCGCGGCGACCGGCGAACAGAAGGAAAAATATTTGCGTCCGCTCGCGGCGGGCGACGTGCGTTCCTGTTTTGCAATGACAGAGCCGGAAGTTGCCGGCTCGGATCCAACCGGATTACAAACGACGGCCGTGCGCGACGGCGACGAATGGGTGATCAACGGGCACAAGTGGTTTACGAGCGGCGCCATCGGTTCGGCGTTCGCCATCGCGATGGCCGTTACAGACACCACTGCGGTATCGCACGCACGCGCCAGTATGATTCTCGTTCCGACTGACAACCCAGGCTTCAATATCGTGCGTGCCGTGCCGGTGATGGGCTCCGGTGGCGTTGGTGGTCACTGTGAGATTCGTTTCGAAGATTGTCGCGTGCCAGTGGGAAACCTGCTCGGTGATTTAGGCGCTGGGTTCAAGCTGGCGCAGGCTCGACTGGGTCCCGGGAGGATTCAGCATTGCATGCGTTGGATTGGCGCCGCGCAGCGTAGTTTCGAAATGATGTGCAGCTACGCGCTCGAGCGGCAATCCTTTGGCGAGCCGTTAGCGAAGAAGCAGACGGTACAAAACTGGATCGCCGACTCGGCGGCAGAGATCAACGCCGCCCGCCTGATGACGCTAAACGCTGCCTGGAAACTGGATCGCGGCGACGACGCGCGCATCGAAATTTCGTTAATCAAATTTTTCGGCGCCCGGGTGTTGCACGATGTGATCGATCGGGCAATTCAAGTGCACGGCGCGCTGGGATACTCCAAGGATACGCCGCTCGAGATGTTTTACCGCGACGCACGTGCCGCGCGAATTTACGATGGACCCGATGAAGTTCACCGGCAGGCGGTGGCGCAACGGATACTCAAGACATTCGCACGCGACAGCTAGGCTCTTAATGGGTAAAGACACATCAACGGTGAGAGCAGGCGAGGAGTTGAATCTTGTTCGTCTAAACAGCTATCTGCGCGAACATCTGCCGGCACAACTGTCAGACGGTGATCCAACCGATGCGCTCGAGATCGCACAGTTTCCGGGCGGGCATTCGAATCTCACTTACTCAATTCGCTACGGCTCTCGTGAGTTTGTGCTGCGCCGTCCGCCGGTAGGCCCGGTGGCGCCGACGGCCCACGACATGCCGCGTGAGTACAAACTGCTTTCGGTGATCAATCCGCACTTTCCCCTCGCTCCAAAACCTGTGCTCCTCTGCGAAGACAGTTCAGTAATCGGCGTGCCCTTTTATTTGATGGAGCGCCGTCGCGGCTTGATCGTTCGGTTCAAAGTGCCGGTGGAGATCGGTCAAGATCTCGCTTTGCGCCGGCGGCTGAGCGAAAGCGTGGTCGATACCCTGGTCGCGCTCCACGCGGTGGATATTCAGTCAACCGGAATCGTGCAAATCGGCAAGCCTGCTGGATTTGTCGGTCGCCAGGTACGCGGCTGGGCGGAACGGTGGCAACGCTCGAAGACGGGCGAACTTGCCGAGATGGATCAGGTCATCGATTGGTTAGTGAATCGAATTCCGGAGGACGACGATGTCTCTGCCACGATTGTTCACAACGATTTCAAGCTCGATAACATCATGCTCGATGCCGACGACCCTGCTCGGGTTGTGGCGGTGCTCGACTGGGAAATGTGTACCGTCGGCGATCCGCTCGTTGACGTAGGCCTGTTTCTTAGTTACTCGACAATGAAAGGAACGAGCGGCGCGGCGGATCGGAATAGTTCGCTGCGTGCAGTTACAAATGGTCCGGGCTGGCTGACGCGTGAAGAGATCATCGAACGGTATGAAGCCAGGACGGGCCGCGACCTTTCTCGCATAGTGTTCTACGAAACATTTGCGCGTTTCAAAGTTGCGGTGGTCATTCAGCAGATCTACTTTCGTTACGTGCAAGGCCAGACGCATGATGAACGCTTTCGAAACTTTGATGGCCTGGTGCGGGAGCTTAGTCAGGAAGCACTGACTTTGGCTGAGCAATCAAGGATTTGAGGTTGAGCGCTGCCGGACCCGCTCTTCTTAACCGGTTCACTGAATGGAATCATTCGTTGCTCAGATACTTCGCTTCGACTCACTACCTTCGACAAATCTCGAAGCAGCGCGGCGTGCCGCTGAAGGCGTCGAGGAAGGGCTTTGTATTGTTGCCGGCGAACAGACGGCGGGGCGTGGCAGGCTCCAGCGCCAGTGGGTTTCGCCAAAAAATGCGGGACTTTATTTCAGCATCGTCCTTCGTCCACAGTTTGAACAGAACGCCTGGTCGTTGCTTACGCTGATGGCAGCGGTTGCCGTGCACGATGCTTTACGGGAAGCTTGCGCTCTCGAGACGGACATCAAGTGGCCGAACGATATTCTCGCCAACGAGAAGAAGCTGAGCGGCATACTGGCGGAAACTGTTGAAACGTCCCTGGGCCGTGCAGTCGTCGTAGGCATCGGCATCAATCTGACTAAGCATTCGTTGCCGGAAGAATTGGAGGCAGTGGCAACCTCCGTAGAAACTGCAACCGGCAATAGTCATGACTTGGAAACTCTTCTCGAAGCCCTGATCGTTGCACTAGGAAGGCACTACAACGTGCTGAATCAAGCCGGCGGACCGGCCGCGATCATTCGGGAATGGAGCGCGCGATCGTCATACAGCGAAGGGAAACTGATCCGCGTCGTCCAGAACAACATCACTCTCGTGGGAACAACACGCGGACTTGAGCGCGATGGTGCATTGCGTGTAGAAACCGGTGACGGCTACGTCAGGATTGTGCGGGCGGGTGACGTGAATTCTTTGCGACCGGCCTTCTCTTCGCAACCGGGGCAACGATAGTCATTCAATTCAAACGGTTGGTGTTCCGGCGCCGGCGGATCAAAACGTAAGTACAAGCTTGGAGAGATGCATAAGTTGACGGCAAGCCAAAGAATTGTGCTGACTACCTTCGGTTCGTACGGCGATATCCATCCCTACCTGGCGATTGCTGCGGAGTTGCGCGTCCGTGGCCATCATCCGGTGATTGCAACCAGCGAACTCTATCGCGAGAAGATGCGTGCCGGAGGCTTTGACTTTGTTCCTGTGCGACCGCACATTCCGCCGCCCGAAAAACAGGATCCGGGGATGATGGAAAAAGTCATGAATCCAAAATCGGGCGGCAGCTACATTATTAACGAAATGCTCATGCCTTTCCTGCGCGAAGGTTACGAAGATCTGTTGCGAGCCGTCGCTGGCGCCGACCTCTTGTTAACGCATCCGATTTCCTTCGCCGGTCCACTGGTCGCGCAGAAGACGGGCATTCCCTGGGTCTCGAGTGTGCTGGCGCCAGTCTCCTTCATGTCGGCTTACGATCCGCCTGTGCCACCCTTCTGGCCCTGGATGCGGCACGCGCAACTATTCGGGCCACGTTTTGTTGCGGCTTTTTTCAAGCAGGCGAAAAAGTATTACCACACCAAAGGCTACGAGAAGTTTCGTGAAGAGCTTGGTTTGCCTGATCGCGGCAGTCCGGTGTTTGAAGGTCAGCATTCGCCGACGCTAATACTGGCGCTGTTTTCGGAGCTGTTTGCGCAGCCGCAACCCGATTGGCCACCCCAGGCGCGGGTTACGGGTTTTGCCTTCTACGATGGCCGAAATGAACTCGCGATGCCGCCTGAGTTAACGAAGTTTCTTGACGAGGGCGCGCCGCCAGTTGTCTTTACACTTGGCTCCTCGGCAGTGTGGGTAGCGCGCGACTTCTACCGCGAAAGCATAGCCGCGGCAAAGCTGCTGGGCCGGCGAGCCGTGTTATTGATTGGCGACGAGCGCAACCAACTGGAACAAACCTTGCCACCAGGAATAATCGCCGTTAACTATGCCCCTTTCGAAGAGCTGCTGCCACGTGCCGGCGCTATGGTGCATCACGGCGGAGTCGGCACTACATCGCAAGGTTTGCGTGCGGGAATTCCTACTTTGATTGTCCCGTTCGCATTTGATCAACCCGATAACGCCGCGCATGCGGCACGACTGGGTGGCAGCAGAACATTGCCACGTACAAAATATCGAGCAGCCCGTGTAGCGAAAGAACTCGACATTCTGTTGACAAAGCCTGAACATACAAGCAAAGCACGCGAGACAGGCAGACTCTTACGAATGGAAAATGGCGCAGCCGTTGCCTCCGATCTGATTGAAAAAGTCCTACACGCTGACGACGCTGTGACGACCGCGAAACTAAAGGAACCTGTTTATGCTGTTGGTGATTGATGCCGGGAATACAAATACCTCGCTGGGCGTTTTCGACGGTGCAGAGCTGGTTGCCCACTGGCGCCTGACCACGGCGCGCTCGCGGACAGTGGACGAGTATGGCGTTCACGCGCGGAACTTGTTTGAGTTGGCGGGTATCGATTTCAAGTCCATCAACGCGATAGCAATCGCTTCTGTGGTGCCGCCGTTAAACTACACTTTGAAAACCATGGCGGAGACGTATTTTCATTTGTCTCCGCTGTTTGTGGATCACACGACGGATGCAGGATTGAAAATACTTTATGAGCCGGCCTCCGACGTCGGGGCTGACAGGATTGTTGATGCCGTGGCGGCAGTTCAGAAGTATGGTGCGCCCTGCATCGTGGTTGATTTTGGAACGGCCACCACCTTCAATGCGATCAATCAACAGGGCGAATACGTTGGCGGCGTGATTACTCCGGGTATCATGATTTCAACCGACGCTTTGTTTGAACGTACCGCAAAGCTGCCACGCGTGGATATACGGCGGCCACAAACGGTTATAGGCTCGTCGACTATTACAGCGATGCAGTCCGGGCTTTATCATGGTTTCGTGGGATTGGTTGACGGTGTGTTGCGCAAGATGATTGATGAGATAGACGGGCCGCGAGCGCCTCGAATAATTGCCACCGGCGGACTGGCGCAGTTAATTGCCACCGGTTCCGAATTCATTGAAGTTGTGGACGACACGCTGACGCTCGAGGGGCTTAGAATAATTTACGAACGGATAAGCAGTTCAAAGTCCAAAGTCCAAAGTCCAAAGTCCGAGATTTGAACCCTGCGTATATTCCAGGACGTTTGATGTTAGGTGCTGAAACCTCGAATTCGACTTTGGACATTGGACCTTGGACTTTGGACATTCCCAGTTGAACCACTTCAGTTACTTTACAGAAATCGAAGATGCATTTGTTCGCCGGCGCGCCAAACATCTGCTGTTGAGCCCGATGGATTGGGCACTCATTGAGAGTTGGAAAGAGATGAACGTACCGCTGCACGTGGCGCTGCGCGGCATTGAAAAAGCTTTTGATTCATGGGAGTCCAAACCCCGCAAGCGATCGATTAAGAGTCTGCTCTACTGTCAGGAAGAAGTTGAAGCGCAATTCGCGGAATGGCGTGAAGCACGAGTAGGCGCCGCGGACGTGGCCACTGAGCCCGAGCAATCGGAAGCGCTGCCTTTTTCTCGACCGGCAATCCTTGAACATCTGCAACGCGGTCGCGCTAGT
Source organism: Pyrinomonadaceae bacterium (assembly GCA_050747225.1). GTDB lineage: Bacteria > Acidobacteriota > Blastocatellia > Pyrinomonadales > Pyrinomonadaceae > PSRF01. The sequence continues at coordinate 3,494 of JBOGOP010000229.1, read as the reverse complement.
CTGCTGACAATCTGCTCGACGCGAATGAAAACGGGCGCGAACGACTTTACGGACACGCTTAAGAGAGCAGTGGCTTTGCTTGCCGAAATTGAGGAAGACTTTGCCGCGAGCGCTTCGCCAAACGCGCAGAAACTGGAGCAGTCACTTTCCGGCCTTGAAAGAATGATCAGCGATGCTATTCGCACCGTTGCAGGCTCTGAACAAATCGCTACAATCGAAGCCGAAGTGAAACAACAGCTGCGGCCCTATCGCAAGCACATGGAGTTCGCAGTCTACCAACAGACGTTTGCAAACCTTCTGCTGAAGCGACTCCGTGAGCAGTTTGGTATTCCGCGTCTCAGTTTGTTTTATCTTTAGTCACCCCAAAGGAGATTTTCGCCCATGGCTGAAATGACCATCAGACGTTTTAGTGTTTTTTCCGTGGCCAAGATTCAAGGCTTCCTGGCATTTGTAATTGGCTTGCTGATCGGAGTCATCTACGGACTCGTCGTCATGATCTTCGGCGCGGCTATCTCGAGCCTTGCCCCACAAGCAGACAGCCAAGCCATGACTGGAGTTGGTGCGATCGTGTTAGGGTTGGTAATAATGATCGCCGTTCCAATTTTCTACGGAATTCTCGGGTTTATCGGCGGCGCGATTGGCGCCCTGGTTTACAACCTTGCTGCCGGTGTGGTCGGTGGCCTGAAGTTTGAACTCGAAGGGGTCGCTCCTGCTTATGCGCCTCCGCCACCATCGCAGTGGCGTGCAGCGTGAGAATTCCTGGCCGCGGATATACACGCCTCTGAAGAAACCAAAACATCCAGGCGCCGGAATTTGTTCTGGCTTTCTGATCACCCGATCTGCGTTGAGCCACGGCCAAAAACGATCTCCACGACAATGACTGACGAAGAAGAGAAAACTTTCGAAGTGGAGATCGAGCGGCTGTTGCCCGGCGGCGTCGGTCTGGCGCATGCGGAAGGGCTGACGCTGTTCGTCTCGCTTGCCGCTCCGGGCGATGTGCTGCGTGTAAGCATCGATCGCGTCCAGGGCACGGTAGGCTTCGCGTCGATTGTGGAAATTCTAAAACCGTCCGCAGTGCGAGTGGAACCGCCTTGTCCTTACTTTGGACGCTGCGGAGGCTGCGACTTCCAACAGTTGACCTATGAGGCACAACTGCAGGCGAAGGTCGACATGATTCGCGACTGTTTGCGCCGGATCGCCAAACTCGAGCCGCCTGACGAAATTCAAATGACCCCGTCAACCAACGAATGGCACTACCGCGCCCGCGCGAGTTGGCAAGTCGCTGCTCAGGAAAAACTTCTGGGATACTTTGAAAGAGGATCCAACCGCGTTTGCGACGTTGAGTATTGCGCGGTGCTGGTTCCGCAGTTGGAGGAAACACTCGAGCAGGTTCGCAAGGAAGTAGCAACGAAAGATGTTCGGCAGTTGAGGCACGTCGACGTGGTTGCAGGTGATGAAGGCGTTTCGGTTGCGCCTACTATCGCCGGTTTCAATGCGCGGACCGTAAGCCGCCGCATCGGTGACGAAACTTACTCATTCAGCGCTGACACTTTCTTTCAGGTCAATCATGAGTTGCTCGAACCTTTAATAGAGGCAGCGCTGGGCGACGTCAGGGGCCAGCTGGCAATTGATCTTTATTGCGGCGCAGGGCTATTCACGCTGCCATTGGCGCGCCGGTTTGCGCGCGTAACCGGTGTTGAAGCTCATCCGCGGGCGGTGGAGTTTGCGCGACGCAATCTCGAGCGCGCAAACCTGGAAAACGTCGAGATCGCAAACCTGGGCGTGGCAGACTGGGTAAAACATTCACGCTCCTTTGAAGTTCTCGACTTTCTGTTGCTCGATCCTCCGCGCGTAGGTTGTGAGAATGCAGTCATCGCTGGAATTCTGGCACTGCGTCCGCGCCGTATTGCATACGTTTCTTGTGATCCTGCAACGCTTGCTCGCGATCTGAAAAAGTTTATCGCCGACGACTATGTCCTTGACTCTGTTGCCGCATTTGATATCTTCCCGCAGACACATCACGTTGAGACGGTCGCCCGCTTGACCGCCAGAAGGCAGCTTTGAATTCCGCCCTGATCACCCTTCAGGCTGAACAAAAACTGCAGACGACAAGACTTCACAAAGAACGCTTGGTTTGTCGTCACCCCAATCCGCTTAAACACCGCTTTGAGAACGACGCAGCCTGACTGCGTCTTGACTTTGCGTTTTCAGAATCCATGCCGAAACCGACTTACGCACACGTGAATGCTGAACGTCCGCTGAATAGCGTCTTTGCGGTGCATCCTTTGGCCCAACTGGCAACGGCATTTGCACTAGGTATCCTGGGCGAACTGTATCTGGATGTTTCATTGTCGCTACTGATTGTGATTGCCGCGCTGGCCACCCTACTTGCAGGTGCCGCTGTGCTGACAAAGCAAAGGCGAGACGGAAAGAACGCGGGCGCCAGACTCCGCATCACGACAATTCTGGTAACTCTTGCCATGTTCGTGCTTGGTGCGACAGTCAAATCGATCGAAAAGAATGAGGTCCCAGTCAGCCAACTACGAACCTCGCTTGATAACGGGGCGATTTCGGTTGGTGAGCCCGTTGAGCTGACGGGCGTGTTGGAACGCGACCCGGAAATTGCTCCCGAACGTTTGTACTTGCAGCTTCGACTCGAAAAAATTAGATCGCTATCAATGGAACGAGTAGTTTCAGGTGAAACTAATCGACGTAGATCAGTCGAGCGGAGCGCTTCCGGTATTGTCATGCTGCTTGCCTCGGTCCCAACCGACTCGGTTAGACAGGAATACGATCAGCTTGACCTGCGCTACGGCGCGCGCATTCGAGTTATGACCGTGCTCGAGCGTTCCGATCGCTTTCGCAACCCTGGAGTCTCTTCGTTCACAGAATATCTGGATCGGAGAGGTTACGACGCCACCGGCTTCGTAAAGAGTCCGTTGCTCGTCGAACGTCTGGAAAATGTTCGAGTATTCCTTCCGCTGCGATGGCTCTACGAATGGCGTCGCAAACTGCAAACGGAAATCGATTTGCGATTTTCAAGAGACACGGCCGGGGTGCTTGACGCGGCGCTGCTTGGCAATCGCTACAACCTCTCTCGCTCAACTTCAGAACGATTTCGGGAAGGCGGGACCTTTCATGTGCTCGTCATCAGTGGGTTGCACATCACTTTTCTCGGCGGTCTGGTTTTTCTCATCGCGAGGCGCTTCACAAGAAACGCCGTGCTGCAATTCCTGCTGTCAGTCGCTGTCCTGTGGGCCTACGCGCTCGCGGTTGGCGCTGAGTCGTCGGTAGTTCGAGCGGCTTTGATGTTCACGATCATTCTCTTCGGGCCACTTGTTTCGCGGCGCGCCTCGTCCCTGAATGCACTCGGAGGCACGGCGCTTGTCTTGCTCGCGTGTCGTCCTGGTGATCTTCTTGACCCCTCGTTTCAATTAACCTTTGTCTCGGTGTTGGCAATTGTCATATTTGCCTGGCCACTCATGGAAAAAGTC
>JBOGOP010000228.1:0-9320 GCA_050747225.1 Pyrinomonadaceae bacterium | reverse complement strand
TTGGGCCTCAGGCAAACCGGCGAATGCGTTAACCAGCAAGTCCAGTCCTTTGATAAATGAGATGCGACCGAGGAAGAGTATTAGAGGTGTAGCATCGCTCAGGCCCAGTTGCGCTCGGAGACCACCCGGCTGTGGCAGTTTTTCAAAATCCGCGAGCTCAATGCCATTACGCCGCAACACAATTTTCTCGGGCGGCACGCCCCCGTCAATCAACTCGTCACGTTCGGTCTCAGAAGTGGCTACGACCAGTCGAGCGCCTGAAAAAAGCGCGTTGCCGACAAGCTTGCTGTAAAGGCGTTTCTTCTTTTGGCTGCGAACCTTTGGACCAAACATTCCCAGCGGTTCGAGCACATACGGAATTCCACGGCGACGGCAGAACCAGGCAGTGATCGAACCAATCAGATCATAAAGGCCATAAACATGAACCAGGTTGAAGTTCTTCAGGCGCCGCGCACAAAAGCTAAGGAGCTGAGGATTGATTGTCGTGGCGCGATAGCTATGGAGCGTGCGCAGATAAATCGCTTCGACACCTTCATCGCGAGCTTCCAACCCCCAGGGACCTTGCTCAAACATTCTTGCCTCCTGCCAGCTGCCGTCTGCTCCTGCATCCTCTTCCCCGTGCACCGCCGTCAACACTGTGACCTCATGCCCTCGCCGGACGAGTGCCTTGGCGATTGCCCGTACCTTGGCCGGCGGCCCACCCTTGCTGAGATAAGGATAGTAAGTCTGCGTTGTCTTCAGAATGCGCAATGGATTCTCAGTCGTGCACCGCTGCCGGTACTCCCGAGACTGAACCCTTTGAGCGTTCGTCAAGGTTGGCTTTGAGTCCGGCATTCAGCACTTCGTCGTAGGTATCCAGAAAAATCTTGCCGGCTGCCGCAAGCGAGAACTGTTGCCTGGCGACGTTGCGACCTTCCAGCCCCATTCGCCGGCAAAGAGCGGGATCGCGGAGGAGTTTCTCCATCGCAGTAGCGAAAGCGTTGACATAGCCAGTTGGTGTCAGCAGTCCAGTCTGTCCTTCGCTTATCGCAGTTGCCGGTCCACCGCAATCCGTACTCACAACTGCCAGCCCGCTGGACATTGCCTCCAGGATTACTATTCCCAAACCCTCTTCATCAGACGACAAAACGAAGAACGCGGCATTACGATAAAGATCTGCGAGTTCCTCCCCTCGCTTCGGCCCAATCAGTTTTACTTTGTCTGCAATCCCCAGGTTTTGCAGCTGCTCTTGCGCGCCCGCAGAAGGGGGATCACCAATCAAGTAGAGGTCGGGCACGTCACTCAACTTGCTGCGCATTTGCGCGTAGGCATTGAGCAACAAGCGCACATTCTTGCGCGCATCCGAGAACCGGGCGACGCAAAGAATGTAATCCGCTGTTGGATTTTCGCCTGGACAAAAGAGATCTGTATCCACGCCACAAGGCGCCAGTAAAACCTTGTCGGATCCGGCCGCGCCATCGATTGTCTCCTGCGTATACTTACTCAGCGCAAAAATCCTGTCGGCAATCCGCAAAGCCCGGGCCTCATATCGCTCAGTCAGAGGAACCATAAGTGACGACCAGGCCCGCCGCGATCGTGGGCCTTCTCGCAAGCGGCTGGCACGGTCAGCGCGGGTGGTAGTTGCTGTCCAAAGCAACACCGGACGATTTATTTTTTCTGCGACGCAAACCCATGGCGGGCTGCCAACCACGAATTGCAGAATGTCATACTGTTCCAGTTTCTCACGCAACATCCGGCGCGGCCGGTATCGTTGAAACTCAAGTTCACTTCCCCACACGCCCACATGCTCGAAGGTTTCTTCATGCCACGGCACGGTTTCAATAACTGGACGCCGGAACCACGTTGCCGGTGAAGAAAGGCGCAGACTGGCGTGATCGGACACAGATGTGGCCAGGGAAAACAGATCGGCTTGATAGCGACCTGAATCGCGCAGGGTTTGCAGAAGGAATGTCACCATTGTCGGCAAGCCGCCGACCAGCGACATTTCATGGGTTATGAGAGCGACCCGCTTTGTCATGCAGTAACGCTACTTGCCGATAACAGTTCAGCGTTTGCGGTGACCCATTCATGCAAGCGTTCCAGTCCCAACTCGACCGAAATTCTTGGCTGCCAGGCGAGCAATTCGCCCGCTTTGCGAATATCTGAAATATAGACGGGCTGATCGCCCGGTCGCCAATCCTCAAAGCTATGAATGACCTGGCGGCCTGAGTGGGCTTTCAAAGCCGCCAGCAACTCCAACAACGAGAGAGTATTCTCCGGTCCACCACCGACATTGAAGGTTGTGCCGGCGACATTATCGATGCGTTCGATTGCTGCTAAGTAACAATCAATCAGGTCATCGATAAACAGAATGTCTCTTACTTGCTTGCCGCTGCCATAAATGACCACCGGACGATTTGAGGCGTGCGCAATCGTGAACCAGGCCACCCACCCTTGATCTTCAACGCCGAACTGCCGGTAACCATAAATACACGATTGGCGAAAGTTTAAAGTGCGCAAACCAAAAATGCGGGCGTAGTCAATCACGTACTGATCGCCGGCGCCCTTTGAACAGCCGTAAGGGGAATGAAAGTCCAGCGGCTGAGTCTCCGCTACGCCCATCGGCAGCCCCGGTAGTTTGCACCGCATGGCATCCTCTTCAACTTTAGGGCCAACAAGTTTTCCGTAAACCTTATTGGTCGAGGCGTTAAGGACTATGGATCGCGGACTGTATTTGCGGACAGCCTCCAGTACGTTAAAGGTGCCGAGTGCGTTAATTTCAAAGTCTTCGCGGGGTTCAACTACAGAAGTTGTGACCGCGACCTGGGCCGCAAGGTGTAAGACGACGTCAAACCCTCCCCGCCTGACGATTTTGTCCAGCAGTTCCGCATCACGAATGTCAGCTGCGACAAATTCAAACGCACCTTGCGTTTTCAACCACTCCCGATTCCGATCGCTGCCGCGGCGCGAAAGATTGTCGACCACCGTGACCGAATGTCCGAGCTGTAAGAAGCGCTGTGCTGCGTTGCAACCGATAAAGCCGCAGCCACCGGTGATTAGGATGTTCATGTAAGTGTTTAGACGACGATCAGCGCGGGCCTAGAGCGGTCACTTCTTCAACGCTGAGACCAGAAACATTCCCATTCGACCTTGATTTGTAAGCAAACGGCCAACGCTGTTTGGGATAACGGACTGAAGTTTGGTTTTGAACCTGCCGCTCGGCAGCGGCAGAAGTTCGGATTTGCTGCCGTAAATCTTTATGTCTTCCACGAGGAAAAGATCCGAGACGAGCGACCGCCATTCCGGAATGGTGTAGTAACGCGCAATCGCGCCGTCGATAAACTTCTGACGAGTTTGATGTAAGGATTTTGTTTTCCAAAGCGTTCCGCGAATAACTCCGGCGAATACTCCGGCGAAAATGTAGTAATTCCAAAAGTTACGATAGTAAACCATCACTGTCGCCGTGCCACCGGGCCGCAACACGCGATGCATCTCTTCCAGGATTTTGCGGGTGTTTGCTGAATGATGGATGACTCCCCAGCTCCATACGAGATCAAAAGAGTTGTCGGCGAATTCCATCTGCTCGGCGTCCATTCGAATTACCGCCGGCTTTCGAGCTATTGCTGACATCACAGCATGGGTTTCACCGGAAAGCTCGAGGCGTTTCGTCGTACTTTTTACTGCGTAATCGGTTAGATCAATTCCGGTGTATGAGCGGGCGTACGTCGAGATGAGTTGAGCATGGCTTCCGTTCCCTACGCCGATTTCCAAAACGTCTTTATCACCAAGCGACTGAAAGTCGATCAGTGGATCAAAGGGAATCTGGTCCCACGGCATGAATGTCTTAACGTCCGAAAAGAAACGGCTATCAATCTCTCGATAAAACGCTTCGGTGAATTCAGCGGCTGCGACTCCCTGACTGAAGTCGTAGCGCATCGGGTGGCTCTCCCACCACGAGCGATTCTTCTCCTGCCACTCACGGTTCTGTTCCGGCGTTTGTGGCGAGGCCGTGGGACTGTTGAAGCCCTCGGGGACAATTCTTTTTAGCTTTGATACTGACAATTTATTTATGCGCTATCCCGTGTTGAGGCCGGAAACTGCAACTGGGACGACCGTAGTTTGAAGTTCCGACCGTAAGCCTCTAACCGCACACTTTTGTCGCGGGCCCAAAGCAGCAGAACGTATCCGCACAGAAGGTTCTGCAAAATTCCGCCGAACATGATTTCCGCACTGGACCCAATACCATTAAGAAAATAGACGAAGAATGCGAGGAATACTGCCTGTCCGCCTGGGCCTGAAGCAGAGCCTCCAAAAGCATGTTGCAGCGCGCTAATAAGAATCCCCATTAACAGCATTATGAAAACTACCCCAGGCCACCCAAAGTTCATAAAAGCCTCACCGAGAATGCTCACGCCAAAGGTGGTAGTCCTGGCCCCTTCTTCGTTAGTGACTCCATATGTCACAGCATAAAACGCATTCGCGGTTCCCGCGACTGGTTTGTCTGGCCAAATAGCGCGCGGAATTATTGCCACCAGAAAGAAGGCATAAGTTGCTCCGTTTTGATAAGGAACTACAGCAGGCGTCATCGAGTGTATATAAGCAACTTGATGGACGAAATCAGCTCTGTCTGTGGAACTAGCAGTCGCCTCCGCGAGGTCACGACTGCCGGACACGGTATCGCTCCAATATTCAAGCGCCTGAGTTATCCACAGTGTTCCACGGGTAAGCGTCGACTCTTCAGCAAGTTCAGGGTTGTTTCCCAGCCATGCCTGTTGCCTGTAATCACTCTTAACGGGAGACAAAAATATCACTATTAGTGCGGTCATCAGGATTGGCGCCAGCGGAACCTTTCGCGTATAGACCCACTTCACCACGAAAAGCACACCGAAGGGAACGAGTGCTTCTTCCAAGGTCCCGTTGGAAATCCCCCTCATTGATGTTACCAGTACCAGGCCGTACAACCAGACAGCATAAATTAGCGATTCCTTGCGACCATAAACCAACCAGCCCAAAATACCGATAACGACCAAGACCTGTGTTTCCAGCAACCTCAAAATCGAAGAAAGCGGCTGCTGAAACTCTTCAGGAATAATCCCTTTGAAGGTAAAAAGTAACGGCAGGAAAATGCCGACCAGGAGACAGTACAAAAGCGCCTTCTCTTTCTTCAGGTGCAAATGGGTAATCGGAATAGCTCGGCGGTGTTTGCTCGTTTGAAACCAATAGAAACCACTTTGCAAAGCAATAATGCCTACTATGGCCATCACCAGACCCGCCAAAACATCGGCTTCCGCCAGGTATCGAACTTCCGCGCCTAATAGCAAAAAAGTATCATCATGAGCGAATATCGGAAACGCAAATTGCATCGCATAAGCCAGGCAAAATACAGACATGGTAGGAAGCCCAGCCTCGCGACGCGAGAAATATCGCGCGGATGGATACACACAGATGGCGATCAGAAGGACCGCCAGAAACGCCACTTGCCACGAATAGTCATATCGAGTAAGGATCGTAGGGGCGACAAGCAGAGCGGTAGCCGAGACGCCCAAATACAGATGCATCCCCCGTTTGGTATGGAGCCACCCCAAGTATCTTGAATGATTCGCAACTAGAGCTTGCATAGTTTGCTACTTACCACCTATCGCGCACTCACTTCCGCGGGACCGGTGATATTCGCGCGTACATCTTTCTGGTGTTCCTTGCGGTATTCACCACAACTTTCCCTCACCTCGAAATGGTTTATGATGCTTTGAGCCGCGCTTGAGTAGTCATAAGGCTCGCTCAGACATCGCTTATATCCGCCTTTGGCAATTGCTTTCCTCTGAATTGTAGAACTCAGGGCCTTCGTTATTTTTGTCATCATTTCTTCGTTGCTTCTGAAGAGCGCGACTTCCTCACCAGCAGCGAACAACGCGCGCACCTCAACCGTATCCGGATGAAGCATGAACGAACCCGTAGCAGGTATCTGGAAGGTGCGAGCGGTGGTTTGATCCTGCAGAGTTCCGTCGCTCTTACCCGCGCTCAACAATCCGAGATTTACCTTGGAAGCGCAATAAACAATCGAGAGTTCATCGCCGAAAACTCCAGACTTCAAGTTCGATCCGATTGTCTGCCTGAATTCCCTCGAAGCGTAGTTCCATCCCAACCCATAAACCTTAATCACGACACCGCGAAGTTGCTTGAGCACATAAAGCAGTTGGGCTTCTTTTTCCGGAGACCAGCAGCCGACAAAACTTACCTCTGCCCCATAGTGCCGCTCCATTTCCCGAGATAACCGGATTGGCCTATGCACTTCCGGATCAAACCCGTGACGAACATGCCTCAACTCTTTAATACCGAACCGTTTCACTTCGCGGAGGCCGTGATACGACTTGGTCGTGAAGACGCAATCGTATAACCCAATCGTGGCGGGGATATTGGGCCCATGATCTTCGAAACTCACATCTGGATAAAAATTGTAAACACTCTGTCCTGACTGGCAAAGCTGTCGAACAGTTTCTGGCTTGAGCGAGTTCCCTTTGTAGGACAAGATGAAGTCGTAACAAGAGGTGGACGCATGGGCAAGTACCGCGCGATTGTAATCCTGTACCCACGCGCGGCTAAACAAACGCCGAATCGTTTTTGGTCTAAGTCCCTGCGGCCGCCACGAAACATAATCTTCTTCGTCGACGTCGAGTACATTATGACCCAGACGTCGCAACGCCTGTGCAAGGGCGCGCGCATCGGAGCCCCACCATTTGGCAAACCCGAGTCCGAGTATGGTGTATTTACGAACCTGTGTGCTGATTGCGTTCCCCCTAATGACTAGGATTTTATCGACTGCTCCGCTGTCAAAACGGACATCATTTCCTCAACGATACGGGTTCCAACCACGGCCCAGGTTTGGTTTGCAATTGCATTGGCGCGCACGGCCGTACGCATGGCCCGATATTTTTGCTCATCGCCGGCGAGACCTATAACTCGGTTTGCAAACTCCTCGGCTTTCAACGGGATATCCACCAGGAACCCTGTCACACCGTCAATTATGAGTTCGGGAATTCCGAAACTTCCTGGAGCTATCGTGGGACATCCGAAGTAGCCCGCCTCGCAGATTACCAGCGGCTGGATGTCAGACGATGTTGGATGGATTAATGCGAAGGCTTTTGAATACAGCGTTGATAGTTTCCCCAATTCTGCGGGTACCGACTTTCGTAAGAAGCCTTCATAAGAAACTCCAGGCAAACACAGAATCTCTGGGGGCGGTTGCTGCCCCACAATGGAAAGTCGAGCCTCTGGAGATTGTTGCTGCACTTTTAGGAAAGCGTCGACGCAGATTCGACCTCCCTTTCGTTCAAAATCCAGAGCGACAAACAGAAGGTCAAGTCCACCGCTGTAAGCATCCGTCGTTGGCGGGGTCATACTTCCGCCAGCACCAGCAACCATAAGGTTCGAGCGGGGAATGGCATTATCGGCGACTGCTCTCTCCATGGCCCAGTGAGTGCCAAAGAAAACTCGAGTCGCCCGAGCGAGCCAGCGCGCCTCGGCGTCACGGATTCTTTTTAGGTCGGCGGTAAGGAATCTTGTCCGGTCATGGTAAACGTCGATGTAAGTGGAAAAGCAGGTGTCAGTGTAAAGAAAATACGGATATGGCGAATCGTAAAGAACCCATGGAGTTGATCCGTGAAAGAAGTTGCAATGAGCTGTTTCATCATTCGCCGACTTCACCAGCTTTGCTATCCTCTGCAACCGATGCTCCGAAAAAAAGTGGAAGGAGCCAGATCTACCATTCATCCGGAGGACCTTTGAAACGAGTTTGGCTGGATAGTCTGTCGGAGGATTAATCGGACCCACATACTTAGTAGCAAAGTGAGAGGATAGCTGCCGATAGATCGCCACGTTTATTCCGGTCCAACCACCACTCTGCTCGTCGATATCCAGATTTGATATGAAGTTAACTCGAAGCTGTTGCGACATATTCAATCCGCGATCTCAAAGCGCACTCAAGGCGGTCCCGTTCTAACACCTTCTGCCATTACTCAGCATCGAGCTTTCCAGACCGCCTTGAGTTGGCTCATCAAACTGAAGGGCTGCGCCATAAAGCCTCAGGAGGTGTTGAGCCGAGTTTTTTATGGAGAAGCCTGATTTCTCGACCGCTTGATTAGACATCAGATTGCTGTCGCGCCGAGTATCCAGACTGCGAAGGGCGCGCGTTGCCCATAATTCAGGCGCCACTCCAATCGGCACAAACTCAGTCAATTCCGGAACGACTACACATTCACGTGGCGTCGTGTCAGAGGCCAAAACCGGAAGGCCGGCGGCCTGCGCTTCTACCACAACCATTCCGAGACCCTCAGCGACGGAGGGAAACAAAAATAAATCGCTGCCAATCATTAGTCGCGGAACATCTGAGCGAACACCAGGAAAGCGGATGACACCATCAAGCTTCCAAGCTCGTACTTGCGCCTCGAATTCCTGCCTCTTACCTTCCCCCGCCCCAACCATCAACAGTTTCACTCTTCTGTCCTTAGCAACACACTGTCGGGCAACTTCGAGCGCGAACGCAGGATTCTTGTGAGTCATCACCCTGCCCTCATAAAGAAATTCCGCCCCCTCGAGTCGACCAACAAACAATAAAATCCGGGCTGACTCATCCCAACCGAATTCGCGGCACAGGTCTGCATGAACTGCCGCGTGATCGCCGCGATAACGACTGACATCAAATCCACAGTGCGCCGCCCCGAGTGTTAACGCGCCGGAATAATCATCGAACCCATATTCTGTTACGATCTGTCTTGACGTTCCCATCACGTGCGTAGCATAGCGACCAGCGAAATATTTCCCGAGTTGGTTGAGGCTGCGACTGCTAAAGCGAGTTTTCTGATTCGTACGATGATAAAGAGGATTGTGAACGTGTGCGATGCGAACCGGCGGAAGCAGGCTCCTACCCATTGCGAAATGCAATCCGGCGACATAATCCTGATGATCGTGGATCGCGTCATAGTTTCCCTCTTTTAAGATTTTCCTGAACTCATGGATGAAGCTGCGAATCGATCTTCGCGTAAAGGGCACATAGAATAAGCACGCGCCCAGCGCTTCAGCCTCATCATCGAACACCGCTCTCTTTCCGCCGGTCAACAGAATATCGAACGTGACCGTAAAGGGAAGCTCGCCTTTCTGCTGATGGAAATATCTTAGTAGGGAGAGCAGCCAGGTTTCTGCTCCGCCCAGGGCAAGCACAGAAAACACGTGCAATATACGAATCGAACGTTTTTGCTGATCAATCACCGGAAGCAACTTTGTGCCTTCCCGTCGGAACATCCACAATTCAAAAACTCAGCCGCTTTGTTGGTAGAGACCCATTAAGC
>JBOGOP010000227.1:0-9377 GCA_050747225.1 Pyrinomonadaceae bacterium | reverse complement strand
GGTATAACCATTCACAAGGAGTTGTTTTTATGCCTTCTCGTCCCATTTCAGCGCACATCGCCGTTCTGATGTTGCTGGCCTGCATGTCAGTTTTTGCCACGACAACTTTCGCGCAAAGCGACACTCCGCGCCGCACAATAGCCGTTACTTATCCTCTTGACGAAACGATCGAGGTTAAGTTTCGCGGCACCACTTTGCTGCCACGCCTGAAAGGCGAAGCGAAAGTGAAGCGGGCCGGTCGCAGGGGGACGCGGGTTGAGCTGGCCATAGATAATTTGCCGCGCGCGAACGAGCTTGGCGGAATCTACACGACCTTTATCCTGTGGGCCATCTCGCCCGACGGCAGCGTTGACAACCTCGGCGAGATAAAAAGAGGCGGGAGCGCTTACATCGCGTCCAAGTTGGATGTCACCACGCCCCTTCAGACCTTCGCATTGATCGTAACGGCTGAACCTCACTTTCTCATGAAGGTGCCGAGCCGGATGGTGGTTTTGGAAAACATTGCGCCACAGCGACCGGGCAGGAGTCAGATTGAAACCCTCAACGTGCAATACATCGGAAATTCAAGCGACTATTTCAGAGACCCGCGCGTTCCTGAGATCGCTTCGTCAGATTACAAAGAGATACCGGTGTCATTGCTGGGTGCGCGCCAGGCCGTAAACCTGGCTCGCTTCGCTGGCGGCAAACAGGATGCGCCGCAGGAACTGCAACAGGCCGAAGACGATTTGCTCGCCGCAGAGAAGGCCCTGAGATTCAATCAACCGACGGCCGAAGTTGACGTGCTGGCGCGTAAGGCCACCTCCTCCGGTGCAAAAGCTGAGCAAATGGCTGTTTACAACCGCGGAGCGCGCCTGCGCCGCGAGGATACTCAACGCCGAGACGAAGCGCTGCGCGCAGCAGAAAAGACCGCTGACTCAGCTCAGCGGGAGATTGAACAACTGCGAGCTGACCTCGATCGCGAGCAACGCGCCCGCGAGTCAGCCGAAAAAGATGCGGAAACTGCGAACCAGCAATTGCGCGAACAACGCAGCGAAGTGGCTCGATTGCGCGACGAACTTCAGTCTGTGCGCTCGGAAGGCGAAGCAGCCAAGATTAATCTGGCTCGTCTCGAAGGGGCGAAACGCGCTGAGGACGATCGCCGTGAAGCGGAGGCTCGCGAACAACAGCGACGCGCTGCCGAAGCCACCTTGAAGCAAACGCTGACGAAGTATGGAACAGTGAAGGAAACGTCGCGAGGCTTCCAACTCTTGTTGCCAGAGTCGATTTGGAGTGGTCCGCGTGCAGCGACCCTGGTTTCTGCGGCAGCTGCCAAACTCGAACCGCTGGCGGCATTGCTGGCCAGTAATCCTGACTACCAGATTGTGATTGAGGCTTATACCGATAGCAAAGGCGATGAAATATCGCTGCAGCAACTGACACAGGACCGCGCGCGGCAGTTATCGGAACGCTTCCAGGCGGCCGGAGTTGACGCATCACGAGTACAAGCTAACGGCATGGGCGCCGCCAACCCGCTGGCGGCTAACACCACTCTGAGTGGCCGCGCAAAGAACCGCCGCACTGAGATTACATTCACGGTGCAGCCGGCGTCGGTCAGCAGCAGGCAGTAAACTCAGGAGCAGGAGGCAGGAGCAGTCGGCGGGATCAAGAGGCTGTGGTTCGCTGCTTTTCAGTGACAAATGAGAAATGTCAAATGACAAATGGAAAATCTGATTTGTCATTTGTCATTTGACATTTGACATTTCTCATTTAGGACAAGAAGTTAATTGCCGGTTCCTGCTTCCTGCTCCTGCCGTCTGCCGCCTGACTTTCAATGTCCCCACTAGAGGTCCTACAACTCGTCGGTTACTCAATTGGCGCAACTTTACCGCTGTGGATGGGGATTCAACTCATTTCCCGGCGCCGCCGCTTAAGCCCGATTGAGCGCGTCCTGGTCGCGCTGGCGCTGAGCATGTGCGGCTGGCACAGCAGCAATCTGGTCGTCACGTTGCATGGACTGTTTGGGTTTGGTTACGGCCCGGGGATAGTTACCATCCTGCGAATTGCGGACACGATTGCAGTCATCTGCATTGTGTTCTGCTATTCCTTCCTGCTTCACGCGCACATTCATCTTTGGGCCGCCGCCGCGGAGCGAACGCTCAAACAAAGCGAGAAGATCCGGATTTTCCTTTCATACGCTCCACCGCTTTTCCTCCCGTTCGCAATCTACAAAATTTGGACACACCAGTACGCGCCGATGCTGCAACGGACTCGCCTCTTCGTGATTCCGATGGCGATTTGGATTACTTACGTACTGTTGTTTATTGCCGTAACTGAATTGCTGATTGCAAAGCGCACGCGAAACGTCAGCGAGCAACGGATCATGCGCACGCTCGCCGCTTCGTTTGTGTTCATTGGCATCGTGATTCTGGCGGCGCTGGCGCTCGGTCTTGGCGAAGGCACACAACTTGGCCTGTACCTGAAAACGATAGCAAACCTGGGATCGCTGCTGCCGTCGGCGCTACTTGCTTACTACATCTATCGCTACCGTTATCTGGAGTTGATAATTGAAGAGAGTCTAATCGTTGCCACCTTTGCGGCGGTCGTCCTTACGATCTACATCTATGGCATCAGAACAATCGGCGACTGGATGACGTCGCGTTACGGTGTGCGTTCCGGAGTGGTCGAGGCGCTTCTGATTCTTGCCCTCGCCCTGGCGGCAGCGCCGCTCAGGAGTTGGCTGTCTCAGCGCTTCCACCGGTTGTTTGAACGCGAAGCCGCGCTATACCGGCAGATAGTTTCGCGAATCAGTTCACATGCCGGCCAGTATCAACAATTGCCAGACCTGCTCGACTTCGTTGAGCAGCAAACGACCGCTGCGTTGAAACTGCGGCGCGTTCGTATCGTGGTTCGCGATCACCGAGGCGCGCCTGGCATTGAAGACCCGCAGCAGAACAATCAGGACGGGCGACGCTTTGAACGCGACGCGATCGATGCGTCTTCAGGTACGGCCTACGCCTCGAACGAGGCCTGGGTTGAGCAGGTCCTCGACTCATCCAGCCGCGAGGGTTGGTCGCCAGTCGAAGGCGATCCTCAGCTTGAGGCTAACGGATATACGATTGCTTATCCGCTGCGTCGCGACGAAACCGTTTCCGGCGTTCTCCTGATCGATGCCCCGCCGGTGAGCCTGACGGAGGATGTTCGTTCGGTACTGGAAATACTGGCCGGGCAAGTGGCCATAGCGATTGAGGACAGCCGGCTTACTGAAGAAAATGTGCGACTGGAAAGAAAACTCACTGAACGCGAGCGCCTCGCAATCCTGGGACAGATGGCTGCGACAGTGGCCCACGAGATCAAGAACCCGCTCTCGGCGATCAAGTCCATCGCGCAGGTCATGGGTGAGGACCAAAGCCTGAGCCATGAGTACTCGCGCGATCTAAGTTTGATTGTAGGCGAAACAGACAGGCTGGGCCGGAGCGTCACACAACTCTTGAGCTTTGCGAGAAAAGAGTTGCCCGCTGAACTGCCGTCGCGTTCGGAACAATTGATTCAGTCTGTTGTCAGGCTTTTTCAAGTAAATGCTGAAAAGGAAGGAATCCAACTGACCGCGAGAATCGAAAGGGATGAAGAGCTTGACGGCGCCGCAGTCTCGGCCTTGAGGGTGGCCCTTTCAAATCTGTTGCTCAATGCCTTGCAGGCCACGCCGCCGGGCGGGGAAGTGACCATTACACAGGTGAGCGAGGGCGCTGAGCTTGTTATCTATGTTCAGGATGGTGGTCCCGGAATACCGGAGGATCTGCGCCAACGAGTTTGGGAACCCTTCTTCACTACCAAGCAAAGAGGCACTGGCCTGGGTCTGGCGATTGTTCGCAAGCGCATGCAGGAAGCTGGTGGGACGGCCAGGCTGGTAGCGCGGGTTAATGGCTCGGGCGCGCGGTTTGAGCTGCGCGTGCCATTGAAGAGCAACCCCCGGTAGGTCACCAACCAACCCAAACATCGGTAGTGTAATTTTGTGTAGGTTGGTGGATCGAATGTCTTCGACCTCACCGGAACTTTTGGTTACTACCAGCGTGTTAGCAAGCGATTGCTGGCCCATCGCAATTGATTACCGAATACAGAGCCCATCAGCAGCGCGTGCAGGGACACGTTTGACTCTAGCGCACGCCCGCTCTCCTCGTTTACGATTGCTATCACTTCCCGAAGGAGATACGTCTATGAATATGCGTAAGAGTCTGTCAACAATTCTGTTTACGATCTTGTTTCTTGGTGTCGCTGCCTGCAGTCAGCAAGTGTTTGCACAATCGATTGTGCCCGCCGCTCAAAACGAGAAACAGGAAGACGAAACCAATCTCGATACTCAACTGTATCTGCTGGTTGCTACTAACCAGGAGGTAGCCGACACAAAGTTACCCGCCGCTCTTGAGCCGGTAATAAAGCAGCTGCGGCCATCGCTTCCGTTTAGGAACTATCGTCTGGCGGCGACGTTGATCAATCGGGTTAAGAACAATGGACGCCTCAACTTGAAATGGATCGGCGGCCCATTAGGAGTATCAACGGAGCCTTCAATTAACCCCAGCTTCAACGAATTCAAAGTGAATACAGTCAAGCTGGTCAACGACGCGGGACAATCGTTGGTGCGAATGGAAGGTTTCAGCTTCGGTGCCAGGATTCCCATTCAAACAGGGCCGGTCGCTTCGACCTCGCCCGCGACGGCGCCCGTTTTCAACTACGAGTCAACAGGCCTGAATACCGACATCAGCATGCGCGAGGGCGAGCCGGTGGTGGTTGGAACGCTGCACGTCGGTCCGTCAGGCGACGCGATCATCCTGGTCATGTCAGCCAAACGATCGAACAAATAAAAGCAGGAGCAGACGGCAGGAGGCAGGAGCAAGAGGGCTGCGTGAATTCGCGCCGATCTGCTTCCTGCTCCTGCCTCCTGCCCCTGCTTTCCTGCTCCTGCCTCCTGCCCCTGCTTCCTGCTCCTGCCTCCTGCCCCTTTCCTCTGGCACGCGATGCGCTAGGGAAATTCACCCGTAAGGTTCTAAACTGCTCAGAAGGGTGAAGAGAGACAAGTTGCGATTATTGATCGTGGATGACGAGGAGGCGTCGCGCTACGGCATGCGGCGCGCTCTGACGACCTTTGGTTACAGCGTTTCCGAAGCCGATTCAGCTGAGGCGGCCCGGATTCTAGTGAAGCAGCAGGAACCGGATCTGCTACTGCTTGACGTCAATCTACCGGGAATAAGCGGTCTTGATTTTCTGAAGGAGCTGCAGGAAGCAAAGGGTTCCAGCAACGAAAATGCTTCAGGTGACGGAAATGGAAGTGGCCCGCTCGTAATCATCATCACCGCACACGGCTCAGAGCGCATGGCTGTCGAAGCAGTCAAGACCGGAGCCTACGACTATCTTTCAAAGCCCTTCGAGCTGGATGAGCTGCGGCTGGTCGTCAAGAATGCCGCCGAGACAGTTGCACTCAGGCGCGAGAACGTTTCGCTGCGACGACGGATCGAAGCCGAAGCATCGCAACGCGGCGCGCTTATCGGCGACTCTGCGAGTATGCAACGCGTGCGCGCGGTGATTGAGAAAGTGGCTGAGACCGATGCGACCGTGCTGGTTCGCGGTGAATCCGGCACTGGCAAAGAGCTGGTTGCGCGCGAAGTGCACGAAAGAAACAGCGCCCGAAGCAAAGGCCCGTTTGTAGCAGTTAACTGCGCCGCGCTTCCTTCCGAACTTATCGAATCCGAATTGTTCGGCCACGAAAAGGGCGCCTTTACCGGGGCCGCAGGCCAGCGCAAAGGGAAGTTTGAGCAAGCAAACGGCGGCACTTTGTTTCTGGATGAGATTGGCGACATGAGTTCCAACGTGCAGGCAAAACTTCTGCGCGCTTTGGAAGAGCGACGAATCGAAAGACTAGGCGGCAACGAATCAATCCCGGTCGACGTGCGCATCGTAAGCGCCACGCATCGTCCGCTTGAGCAGGAGATTGCGGCCGGACATTTTCGTGCCGACCTCTTCTACCGTCTGCGCGTTGTCACGATTGATATCCCACCGCTGCGCGAGCGTCGCGAAGATATACCCCAACTCGCCGAAACGTTTACGAACGCTGCCGCTGAGCGTTACAACCTGCCGCTGCGTCAAGTGGGACAAAGCGCACTTCGCAGGCTGGTTGACTACGATTGGCCGGGCAACGTTCGTGAGCTGAAGAACACGATCGACCGCGCGGCGATCATGGCTGAAGGCGAAGAGCTGCGTTCAGAGGATCTGCCGGATGAGATCACGCCTGGAATGCAAAGAGCAAAGAGCAAGGAGGAGCAAACCTCAGGCGATGGGCTGAGTGTTCCGTTCACGGCAGACTTTCGTGAGGATCGGCGTGAGTTTGAACGTCGCTACATCAGCCGCTGCCTCGAACATACCCAGGGTAATGTGACGAAGGCTGCGGAGATTTTGGGAATGCACCGGCAGTCTCTGCAACACAAACTCCGTCAACTCGGCCTAGGCCGCCGCTACGTTTCTGTCGCTGCTGACACAGAAGTAGACTCCGAAGACTAAAGGCAAGATCAGCATAAGAGCGGGGGCAAGTCCCGCTTCCCAACCTGCGAGATTCTCCTTGTAGACCGTTTGAAATTCTCGTCGAATGGCCTTCGATCTCAGCTCATGACAGTCTACAAGGATAATCTCCCAGGTTGGGAAGGCGGGCTTGCCCCCGCTTTTCGTTCTTTGTCCTCCCGAGTTTGTTGATCCCACTGCAGAGAACGCATCTCGCGCTTGCCAGAAATTTGGCAAGATTTGGATCGCTCTCTTTTTCAGCCTTGTCTTGTCTCATCAAGGTTGATTGTGAATAAATTAAACCGTCGAATAGTCAACGTCCACTTACAGCTTAAGCGAAGATAAGTTCACAAACTCTCACTGATGAGTCGCCTGCTCTTCGAGCCCAACCCCAAGCATCATGGCAAAAAGCGAGGACGCATCAGTGCGCAACCCACGAATGGACAGGAAGTGCTAGATACCTCTGTGCAGATCAGGAAAGAGTCACCGCGACGGCTCGGTGTGGATGTAATGAATAGAGAGATAGTGATCTTCATGCAGCACCTTCCCGACGTCTTCCATGGTTTTGTTGTTGATTGGACTGATTTGGAGCCGCGAGCCCAGAAGATTCTTCAGGACCTTGGCCTGGTGAATAGGCGTGGTAGAATATTACAGGCAAAGCGATGAAGTACGAAACGATTGAACCCATTAGCAAACACGATGCGGAGATCTTGCTCGCGAGAGATCACAGCGAGACGATCTGCCGAACGCTGGTTCGCGTGGCAATGTTCGAGCCTGATCGGCACTGGGCGCAAAGTGAGTGCTTACGATTTGCGACCCATACAGATGCAGCGGTGCGGGGCTTGGCGGCCACTTGTCTCGGCCACTTGGCGAGGATTCACAAGGTAATCGATGAAGATGAGGTCATGCCGGTCGTTCGAATGTTACTGAAGGACAGCGACTCGCAGACCCGGGCGAAAGCGGAAGATGCTATTTCAGATTTTTCCATATCCCTTGGCTGGAACAAGAGGAAGATCAAGAAACTACTGGCCGCTTAATCTCACTCTGGTAATGAAGACTTCCCGTCAGCCCGACCAATGATCAGCACAAAGAGCGGGGGCAAGCCCACCTTCCAACCTGAGAGCTTGATATAAATGAGTCTCAGCTGGGGAGCTCGAAAGCCTTTCAATCAAAGATCAAACACTCGACAATGAATATCTCTCAGGTTGGGAAGGCGGGCTTGTCCCCGCTCTTGATTCCGTCTTTCCTCTGCTAAACTTGCCATTGTTTCCAAACACTTTCATCTAAAAGGCGAATTCATGAAGGCACGCATTGACGCAATTATTCAGCGTAATCAAGCTGAGTATCTTGACCAACTAATCCCGCAAACGGATCAACTGCTGCGAGCGATGGAGGAGTATGGCGGCGAGCATGGTGTTCCCAGCGCCGATCGCGAAGTGGCTTTGTTTGTTGAGATAACTGCGCGAGCGATAAACGCAAAGCGCTGTCTGGAAATCGGGATGGCGATTGGCTACACGTCCCTACATCTCGCACGCGCTGTTGGCGAGGACGGTTTGGTAGTGACCATCGATCCGAGCGACGAGATGATCCGGGCGGCAGAAGGCTATCTCACGCGCGCCGGCTTGCGGGAACGCGTGCGAATCGAACGCGGGAAGGCGCTCGACGTTATTCCGTTGTTGAAAGACACTTTTGATCTAATCTTCATCGACGCGCTCAAGGAAGAGTATGCGGACTATTTGCGACTGTCGTTGCCGAGACTGCGCACTGGCGGCGTCGTGATTGTCGATAATCTTCTTTGGGGTGGACAGGTAGCCGGTGAGATTCGCTCGCCCGATCAGGAAGGCTCGACGAACGCGCTTCGCGAATTCAACAAATACTTCGTCAACCATCCCAAGTTGCGAGCGGAGGTTCTTTCCGTCGGTGATGGCTTAGGTTATGCCGTGAAAATTGCCGAGGCGGGCCAGCACCGCGGGCACAGCGGACCGATCGCTTAAACAGCATGCGATCCACGAACACACACTAACTAACACGAAATACCGTTCGTGTACTTTTGTGTGATTTCGTGGATCGTATTCTTCGACGGGTTGGATTGTCTCATGATCCAGGATGACAACGCAGAGACGAGAGCCGCGGCAGCAAGACTCATCGCTGCCGGCGGAGTCATCGCTTTCCGCACTGACACCTTTTACGGTCTGGGCGCCGATCCATTCAATTCGGATGCAATTCGAAAGATAAGAGAATTGAAGGGCAGGGAAGAGACTAAACCAATTCTGTTGTTGATTTCAGATGACAGTGAGGTCGATCGCTTCGTTCAGCAGTCCGAGTTTTTCAAACTCGTCGCACGCAATCACTGGCCGGCTCCGCTGACACTCATCGGCGTGTCGCTGCCTGAAGTACCGGGGGAGTTGACGGCGTCTACAAACAGCCTTGGCATCCGCCTGCCGGATGACGAAGACGTTCGAGCTTTTGTGCGTTCGTGTGGTGGCGCGCTGACCGCAACGAGCGCGAATGTTTCCGGACAGCCGCCCGCGCGTACTGCGAAAGAGGTGGAAAACTATTTTCCAGCCGGAGTTGATCTGATTGTTGACGGAGGCGAAGTGACTGCAACTGAGGCTTCGACTGTCCTGGACGTTAGCAGCTCGGAGGTGCGCCTGGTTCGCGAGGGTGCAGTCTCGCGCGATAAGCTGAGCAAATTGATGGGTGTAATCAAGAGGCCGTAGTAATTTCAAAACCCGCGGAGCGGGTGAAAGCATAAAGTCATTATGGCTGACAGAAGGAAATAAGGCCTTGGTTCCTTAAGAACGTGGATTATGCTGGTGTTAGCAAGAACAACCTGGCACAGAGCCACATTAAGG
>JBOGOP010000226.1:0-9377 GCA_050747225.1 Pyrinomonadaceae bacterium | reverse complement strand
ATTACAATCTGGCCATTCTGTTGGGTAAGGAAAACAAGCATGAGCAGGCTATCGTTCACCTGCAAGCCGTCCTCGGGCTTGACACGAACGATCTCAGCGCGCGGATCCTACTGGCGGGAGAGTTAAGGAAATCCGAACGCCTGGGAGAGGCGCTCGCAGAATTCTCGCGCGTGGTTCAAGCCGATCCGGATAACGAAGAAGCGCTATTGGAACAGGTAAGACTTTTGCAACTAAGGCGGCAGTACAAACAAGCGCTGGAAAGTTTGGAAAAGGGGCACGCGCGAAACCCACAGAAAGGGCAGACAATTGTGATGCTCGCATCTCTGCTCGCGGCGTCGCCCCAGTATGATTTGCGTGATGGCGCCCGAGCGCTCACCTTTGCCCAACTGGTTTACAAGCAAACCGGATCATTGCAGCACGGTGCGCTGGTCGCGATGGCTCTGGCTGAACTCGGGCGCTGTGGTGAAGCGGTCGAGTGGCAGCGGAAACTGATGGCCGTGGCCGAGCAGGAACACAAAACGGATCTGTTGGAAAAACTGAGGACGGGTCTGAAGCAATACGAAAAAGGACAACCATGCCGGCCGGAAGGTGAAGCTGGCAGTCAGGGAAATCCCCGCTAACAAGTACGCGTCAGCTTTGATTGGTCGGTGTGACCGCCAAAAATATTCAGCAGCCGAACCTTCTATCAGATCCGTGGCAGTCGAAATCTCGCGGATTGAGTTTCTGTTGTCGAATCTGAACCACGTGGCAGGATTCAAACGCCGCCAGAATCTTTCCGTAAACCAGAAAAAGCTGTAAAATTCGCCAGATCTGTCAGATCAAGTTGGGCGTTTGCGGTCGCTTACCACAGGTTCGGATCGCTTCAATCAAGACAGGTAACACTTTCCGCTGCGGCCGCTTGAAGCAACATAACTTCTTGCCGCTATCCAATGCCGCCGTGGCTAATCACTTGCTCTTCCAGAATGTTCCAAACGATTGGACCAACCCAATGAATCATCACATTCGAGCTTTCGTCGCCATAGTCCTCGCTGGATCGTTTCTCGGTTCAATTCCAATCCAGGGACAAACACTGAACCCGAGCTATCTCAGCGAAATGCCGGCTCCTAACCGGATCCTAAGCGAGATCAAAGGCAAGGACACCGAGGACACAATTGAACGTCAAATGGGAGCGTTCATGGCCCTGAACCAAATTATTGACGATATGGCGTACGGACTCGAACATCGTTCGTTACAATTCCCCCAAAAAACCAAACCCGATGAGTTACGAATAAAGGAGATCTATGGCAAGGCGTACGCCGATCTTTGGCACAAGGCGGTTAATAAGGAACTACATAAATACGATCACGACTTCGATCTTCTGGCCGAACTCTTTAACAAATTTTTTTCCCAGTCATTCCGGGATCTTTATTCCAAGGCGGACTCGAGTAAGGATGCATTCCTCAAAGCCGCCCGGGAAAGAAATTCGGGCGTCGTATTCGGAGGAGCAAATTCACCAAACCCTGAATGCGCCGCCAGGGGTTTGGATGACGCTTTTTGCAAAATGCAATCGGCGATGAAGGCAATGATTAAATCGATGGGTACGACCGATGAATCAGAAGTAGATGCAGCAACACCCGGACTCGTTTTGAACGGCGCTTACGGTTCACAGAATCTCAGTGCGCAATTGTTCGAAAATCACAACGCCTGGGTGCATTGTGGCGAAGTATTTCTTCAAACTACCTATCAGATCGAATCAAAAGGCAATCAAATTCTCGTCAACATAGAAAATGGACGCGACTCGTTCACCCTCAGGTTGCAACCTGATGTAAGAACCCTTACCGGTTCCGGCGAAACAGTTTCCATTCATGGCTTCGCTCCCCCGCGTGGTGGTTCGTCAGCAACGGCCGGCACTCCAGGCTCAAGTAACCCAGTAACAACCACGAGGCAAAGAGAACTGACGCCACTCGAAGCGAAGCAGTATCCCGACGCAGTGAAGAACGGACAAACCTACACGCTCAACGAAACTACAACATCTACCGAGTACACCCCGCCCACGAGCCCCGTCCCGAGACCCTGGGATCCGAAAAGCGCTCCATGTCGTCTAGGGGTGCTTAAATACGCAGTTGATAATTCGTCACCAGAAGTGCCCGAACTCATTAAGGACTGGTTGGGAGACCTGCCAAAACTCATTGAGGGACTTCGCTTGATTGGAAGATATAACGGTCCGGGCGGAGCCAGCATCAAATTCTTTCCGGAGAAAGCGAAAGTCGGTTGTGGCGCGACGATCACCGAGCACCACTACGAAGTGAGCTACAAGGGAGGACAAGTTACTGTTTCTGTCTTCGGTAACATAGGTGCGGAGACGTTTACGCTGAGGCCCGATGGAAGTCTTTCAGGTACCGGTACCGCGGTCTCTCTGAAAGGCTGCAGTTATGCAAACCTCTCGCCTCGAGGAAGGTCTGGAACCTCGGCTGCTCCAGTCAGCAATGCGACGTCTCCACCGGTTGTAAAGAACCTACCCGATAAGAAGAGCACAGCATCCGAGCCTCCCATTCTGATGGTGAACAACAGTTTTGTTGGTCAGGCAGCGAACCCACTTAGCGGGAGAGAGCTGCTGGTGTTGAAGCAAAGTTTCGAAGAAGCTCTCCGTATTGCCCGATTTCAGGATCCAGCCGGGGCGCCGGTCAAACGTTCGGCTGTGGCGATCTGGGCCGCGGCCTGTAAGAGTCAGACACCACAGTGCAAACAGGGAATCGATGCGCTGCAAGCTTTTTATGCCGGCAAGATTCGCCTGGACGTGTCCGGAACGGCAAAAGTGTCAGGCTTACCAACGGGAAACTTCTGGATTCTTGGACTTGGCGCTGCAAACGGTCAGCACTTTGTGTGGAATTTGCCGTTAGTGATCAAGCCTGGCTCAAACTCCATAATGTTTGACCCCCGTAACGCGACTATCGTCTATTGATTTGTTGATTGCCTGACACCCTTGATGGTTGTCGGATCGATTGGTTAATGCCGGCACGCGCGCCAACTCTGCGGCCTGGTGGGATTTGACGAGATATCACAAATACGGACGACCACTCCCGAAATGCAAAATCGGCAGTCTTAAATCTGCAATACTCTTGGTGCCCCCGCAGGGATTCGAACCCCGAACCAACAGATTATGAGACGGGTCGAGGGGCATCAACAAGGCGAGACGAAACCAGATAACCCAGTATTTACCGAATCCGCAGCCGTCAAAGTTCGCTACATCTCGCTAGGTCTCAGCACGCCATCGCGCCATAATCGCGCCATCTTCAAAGTCCAAATACTCCCTCATTGTTTTTCTCCGGCACGTCGACGGCATCAGTTCTCTGCCCGTGGGGCCTTTCGCCTTGATGCAAGCTGGCTTGCCGATTAGTTGTAGCTTTGGTACAAGGGTCTTGCGGATTCGTTGTAGCAAGGATTTCCTCAGAATGCGCTCTCGCACAACCGTTTCTCTCACGCTCTTCGCTCTAGTCGCGCTTGCGCTGCCATTAATCATTAGTCGGCACGGCTCTGAGGCAAACAGCCCAACCACCAAAGTTCCAAAGCTGACTAAACGCCTGGCCTCGGACAATTCCGTTAAAGCCTCACAGGCGCAATCCACCCAACCGCTGCCCAGCCTGCAAGGCAAGCCAGCCAGTGATTATCTGAAAGAGCACGGCCTTTATGATCGACTGCAGAATTCGATCGAGGCGGCCCAGTACCAGATCGACCAGCAGCCGCAAGCCCAAGAGTCGAGTGCGTTGCGATCAGGACTACGAAAGAACGCCGCCGCCGCTGAGATCTACGAAGCGACAAATCCGGCCCAGAAGCTGAGGGCCCGTTTCAATGGACGCGACGTAGTGTTGCAGCCACTCACCAATAAGCGCACGACCACGTTGCAGGCACGGTTAAGGCTGCGGAGTTACGGTTATGGTCGCCGAATGTTGACTGCCGGAGCCGGAACGATGCGAGTCGATGGCAATCGCATCGAGATTAGCCGACGACTCGCTACGCAAGACAATAATACTGACCAGGAAAGTTCGGATGAGATCGTCGAGTGGTATCAAAACCGAAAAGATGGCCTCGAGCAAGGCTTTACCCTGGCGGCGGCGTCCGGGAAAAGGCACGCGGGAACGCCGCTGCAAGTACGCCTGACGGTTACGGGTGAGGTCAGACCGGTGCTGGTGGATTCGGGAAAGGCGTTAGAACTGGTCGGCGGCACTGGCAAGCATTGGCTGCGCTATGACCATCTGACGGCTACCGATGCGTCGGGTCGACAATTACAAGCCCGCTTCCAGGTTGACAGAAAACAGATTTCGCTCTTGATAGATGACACGGAGGCAGTTTACCCACTACGGATTGATCCACTTTTCACTCAGACGAAAAAATTAACCGCTAGCGATGCGGCGGCAAATGACCGATTCGGTTACTCGATAGCGATCAACGGCGACACAGTGGTAGTCGGAGCTTCCGGCAAGAACTCCAACACTGGTGCGGCTTATATCTTCGAGCGCAATCAGGGTGGAGCTGAGAACTGGGGACAGGTGAAGAAACTCACCGCCAGTGATGCGGCAGTGAATGACCAATTCGGTATTTCGGTAGCGATCGATGTCGACACGGTAGTTGTCGGAGCTTGGCTTAAGAACTCCAACACTGGTGCGGCTTATGTCTTCGAGCGCAATCAGGGTGGAGCTGAGAACTGGGGACAGGTGAAGAAACTCACCGCCAGTGATGCGGCAGTGAATGACCAATTCGGTATTTCGGTATCGATCAACGCCGACACAGTAGTGGTCGGAGCTTCCGGCAAGAACTCTCCCTCCACTGGTGCTGCCTATATCTTCGAGCGCAATCAAGGTGGAGCTGAGAACTGGGGACAGGTGAAGGAACTGACCGCAAGTGATCCGGCGGCATATGCCTCTTTCGGTTACTCGGTAGCGATCAACGCCGGCACAGTGGTGGTCGGAGCTTACGGTAAGGTCCCTGGCGCGGCCTACATCTTTGAGCGCAATCAGGGTGGAGCTGAGAACTGGGGGCAGGTGAAGAAACTCACCGCGAGTGATGCGGTGGGAGGCGACCAATTCGGTATTTCGGTAGCGATCAATATCGACACGGTGGCGGTCGGAGCTAATCATGGGAATCGCGCCACTAGTGGTGCGGTCTATATCTTCGAGCGCAATCAGAATGGAGTTGAAAGCTGGGGACAGGTGCAGGAACTGACCGCGGATGATGCGACGTTACTTGACGAATTCGGTATTTCGGTAGCGATCGATGGCGACACGATGTTTGTCGGAGCTTCGGCCGGGAACCGCGGCACTGGTGGCGCGGCCTATATCCTCGAGCGCAATCAGAATGGAGTTGAAGGCTGGGGACAGATGCAGAAACTCACCGCGAGTGATGCGGCGGCGTATGACCAATTCGGCGCGTCGGTAAGGATCGATGGCGATACAGTAGTCGTCGGAGCTTTGGGTAAGAACTCCTACACTGGCGCGGCCTATATATTCGATTTGACGTCTGCACCGACACCGACTCCTACGCCGACAGCTAGTTGCGGTTTTACAGCCAACCTCGGCAGCCCGCCGGCGCCCGCCACCACCGGAACGATGACGACCCGATTGAACCGAGGCGGCGAGCAGGGCACCTGTAGTACGAATTCTTTCCCTGGAAATCTGGAATCGGGCTCGTTTCCATTCGACGCTTATACTCTAACCAACTCGTTACCTTCGCCGGTCTGTGTATCTGTCGCGTTAACAGTAAATTCTCAGTCCAATGCGAACTATCAAGTCGCTGCTTTCCTGGCGCCGTTTGTCGCGAGTGACATCACCAATCAATCTCGTTACCTCGGTGATCCTGGCCTGAGTAGTGGCACCCCTTCGCCGCTCATCAACTCATTCCAGTTCACGGTCCCAGCCAACACCAGCTTCGCGATTGTCGTCTTCTCCGTCGACGGCGTGGCGCAACTGGGCGGCAATTACACTGTTCAAGTAATGTCTACGAGCAGTTTCTGCCCAGCACCGACTCCGATTGCAACCCCCCCGCCGACCAGGGGGACCGCAGTGGCCTATCAAATCGACGCCGCCCATACCGGGGCGCAGTTCGACACGACTACTCCACCTTTAACGCAGCGTTGGTCCCGAGATCTAGGCGGTCAGATCTCCTATCCACTCATCGCCGGCGGTAGGATCTTCGTCACGGTCGCGAACCAGGCCAGCTATGGAACAAAACTATATGCCCTCGACGAGGCCGATGGCGCCACGTTGTGGGGACCAGTCGATCTTGGAGGAACGTATGGCTGGTCCAACGCCGCGTACGACAATGGACGCGTGTTCGCTGTGAACTTCGACGGCCTTCTGCGCGCTTTCGACGCAGCGTCAGGTGCGCAGCTATGGTCGAAGCAGCTTCCGGGGCAATACTCGTTCGATTCACCGCCGACCGCATCAGGTGGCGTGGTGTACGTGGTCGGCGCCGGGACGGGCGTAACTTTGTACGCGGTTGACGAGCAGGATGGCGCTGTGAATTGGTCCGCATTGATGTTTAGTGGCAGCGACAGCTCTCCAGCCGTAACCTCAACCGGAGTATTCGTCTCATTTGCTTGCAACGCGGTCTACGATTTTTCGCCTCAGGACGGGTCTTTGATCTGGCAACACTCCGAGGGATGCACGGGCGGAGGAGGAAGTACACCCGTCCTCTTCGGCGGGCGTTTGTATGAGGGCGATTCTTTGACGCAAAAGGTGATGTTCGACGCCCCCACTGGTGCGGTGCTTGGCACTTTTCCGGTAGGTCCACCTCCGGCGTTCAGCGGTTCCACAGGTTTCTTCCTCTCCGGATCCATTCTAAAAGCGCGTGATGCCTACTCTGGGGCAGTCCGGTGGTCCTTCACGGGCGATGGCACCCTCAGTTCCGCGCCAATCGTAGATAACGGCTACGTATACATTGGTTCTCGCAGCGGAAACGTCTATGCTCTCGACGCGAATACGGGTGCGAACGTCTGGACCGGGAACATTGGTGTGGCCGTTCAGACGACCGAGTCCCCCGTCAGCCGGCCGCACACCGGACTCGGCGCCGGTGACGACCTTCTGGTCGTACCGGCTTCTACTCTGCTGGTAGTTTATCAATCCCAACCTGAGCCGCCTCAACTACTCATGGATGAGTCTGGCCCGGCGCTAGACCAAGCGGCAGCATTAGACTCAATACTCCTTACGCGCGATCCCTTTCCGGTCGTAAACGGGGCAAACTTATTAAATCGCGGAGTCGATCGCAACACTCGAGTAATGGTCTTCGCAATGAAGCTTCAGTTGTTGCAAGGAGAGACTTCTTCGGCTGTTACGGTGAGTCTCGTTGATAGCAACAACCATCCTTACGATATCGCGGCTGAGGATGTGCGTCGGGCGCCGAATTCTCAGTTTACCCAGGTAGTTTTCAGGCTTCCCGATAACATATCCATTGGCACCTGCATGATCACGCTCAAAGCACACGGATTCACCAGTAATTCCGGCAGCATCAGAATTCGAAGTTAAAAAGTCGTGTTACGCCCGTGTCCACCAAGATCTTCGTCACACCCTAGTTCAGCCGGCTTGCCGTACTCGATTCCGCTGTCACGTTGAGCATAAGCGATTGTGCTGATGCTGAGGGTTATCATTGAAGCGAACAGGTGTGAACTTCGATTCCATTAAGACAGGTTGGCGGAGTGCTTGCGAAGATGCGGGTCGCGTGAATCTCGGATTCCACGACACGCGACACGTCTTCGCCATGCGGCTGCGAGCCAATGGCGTTCACGAATGGGACATTCGGGATCTACTTGGTCACGCGTCGCTGCGCATGACGAGTGTTTACTAATCAGACGCCGACGAATCTGTGTCATGCAGTTAATACTCTGACCAACACCAGCTGTTGGTTCGGGGTTCGAATCCCTGCGGGGGCACTTGTCGCCTTAAGCATCAAGCAGGTTTAGCTGCGGGTTAAACTTCAGGTCACCAGTCACGACATCGATTGTCTAACTGTGCGCACGGATATGCGCTTAGACTTCTACGTGTTCTTCTTCCTCTGCCAATTGCAAATCGATGTCTAGTTTGACATCAAGCCATCGAAGCATCCCGAGGTTTCGAATGGTAGACGCTACCGTTTTCGGCTCAAGAGGTGGTTGACGTCTTTGCTTCCATTGCATCACCGAATCAAGAACTTCGGTTTCCGACGGCACAGAGTCTCGTTGCTTCTTGAGCGCGTCTGCAGCGAAGATCACGGTCGCTACCACTTCCGCTTGATCGGTGTTCATCCTAAGGAATAAATCGGTCGTCTTTTCAACAATCGGTTTCCATTGAGAAATTGATTGTTGAAAGTCATTTCTCAACCGCGCGAAGTTAGGGCCGACTTTGACTACAAACATGCTGCCTTTACGCTCTTCTTGAAGCAGGTTGTTATTAACTAGCTTCGTCTCCGCGTTCTTAAGGTCTTTGCTGAATGGCCCGAAGCTGCCTCTTTCATAGTGGAACCCGGTTGGCAGTCCTTCGCGCGTGGCGACGTACGCGATCTTCTGGAAGATCGTCCGTCCGGTTGGCCAATGATATGGCTTGGATTCGATTTGATGGAGAATCTCAATTAGGCCCAGCCAAGCGGGGTTGATCGCTGATTGCACCGTCTTACGTTGAAACGTCGTAGCGGGCTCCTGCGACAAGAAGTCAATCGTCAATTCTTTGGGCGCCGTTCCATACGGAGCATAAAGCTCAATTGGAATGTCCATCTGACGAGCATAGCGATAGATCAACGGTCCGACCGTCTTCCATTCGAGCTGTCCGTTGCCACAGCCGAGTGCAGGGATCGCTAGTGAAGTTACTTCCCACTCCTTGTAATGACTCAACAAGTGTTGCAGACCACGCTCAATGTCGCTGAGTCGCGAAACCGATTTCCAGTGATCCTTTGTTGGGAAGTTAATGATGTTTGGAGGTAGAAGCCGCTTGTAGAGATAGGGAACCCCAGGCTTTACCTCTTTGCGTTCGCATCGCCTTACGTAATCATCAAACATTTCGGGGAAGTGCTGTTTGAACTCCAGAGCAATTCCTTTTCCCATGACGCCAACACAGTTGACGGTGTTTATCAGCGTCTGGGCTGTCGATTGCAGAATATCTGCTACCAGAATTTTCATATCGCCTTCTAGAAAAACATATCATTCCGAATGCGCGCGGGTAGTGCCGTTTCCAACGCCTGCGCGGCCTTATCCCAGGTGGCGAGGTGTGGGCGCAGCGCGCTCCAACCGCCGGACTTCCTGGTTCGTTTAGCAGTTTCTTCTGTCATCGGTTTAAAGGAGTCAGCGTTTGGCCGTTGATACGGCCCAGGGATGCGGCTAGACAATCAAGATGATGCTAAGCGCTCTTTCATAAATCAATTACTCTCCAGGTCTACAA
>JBOGOP010000225.1:0-9404 GCA_050747225.1 Pyrinomonadaceae bacterium | reverse complement strand
AGTGGGGAATCGAACGCAAGAAAGGTATCGAACCCTTTCGATCAGCTGACCCGGACACTTCCCGCATATGGTGGACCGATGT
Source organism: Pyrinomonadaceae bacterium (assembly GCA_050747225.1). Classification (GTDB taxonomy): domain Bacteria; phylum Acidobacteriota; class Blastocatellia; order Pyrinomonadales; family Pyrinomonadaceae; genus PSRF01. The sequence goes on along the minus strand of JBOGOP010000225.1, from coordinate 9,322 downwards.
TGGCGTGCATCAGAACCTTACCTTTCCGGTGCACCCTGATCCAGTCTCAGGCATGCACTGCTGGCACCAGGCCGTGCGGTTGAGAAAAGCGGAGGCAGGCGACAGCCACGGCGACATCTCAGTTGACACACAGAAGGCGCATGAGGTCTACAGGAAGTGGCTCAGCGTAACTCGACCGGGCCATGGTTACTCCCCCGACGGGACACGCCGACCCTATTGGCTGCTCCGACCGCTTAAACCTGCTAGAGAAGTTTTCCGTTTGCCTGACGAACCCGAGCTAGTGGATGTGGGATGATTGAGCTGTTTCGTGCCCTCGCCGTATTAGCGGAACCTCAGACGTCGAAGACGTCGGGTTTAGCTACGGCATTAGGACTTGGGCCTTTGCCCAATGCCAACGAGTACACAGAGCTCTTCACCTTCCAACTTTACCCATACGCCTCTGTTTACCTGGGGGCCGAAGGGATGCTCGGCGGCGAGGCGCGTGACCGTGTGGCTGGGTTTTGGCGGGCCTTAGGTCAAACGCCCCCCGCTGAACCTGACCACTTAAGCGTAATGTTGGCGACGTACGCGCGGCTGATCGCATTAGAAGAGGGCGAGCGCGATGCAATGCAAAGAACGAGTTGGAGAAGCGCGCGAAAAGCGTTTCTCTGGGAACACCTTTTGAGCTGGCTGCCGGCGTACCTTGGTAAGCTTCTCGATATCGCGCCACCTTTTTACTGCAATTGGGGGGAACTACTGACAAAATCACTTCTCGAGGAAGCAGAGACGGTGGGTAAGCAGGAGGAGCTGTCGCGCCACTTAAGTGAGGCATCTGGGATTGTTGATCCGCGCGATGGTAAGGTCGGAGAGTTTTTGCAATCCCTGCTCACTCCTGTTCGGAGCGGAATGATTTTGACGCGGGCAGACTTGACCGCTGCGGCGCGTAAGCTGCGCCTTGGGAGACGACTAGGCGAACGCAAGTTCATCCTCGAATCGTTGTTTAGTCAGGACGCCGCGGGCACACTCGGTTGGCTGACCGAAGAAGTTTCTACTTGGACCAGGCGTCACAGGCTGTACCGCGAGGCGCTAGGGAAAATAGCAATAGCGTGGGAAAAAAGAGCCGCCGCCGCCGCGGCTCTGCTAAGAAAGCTCGAAGTTGCAGCATCAACAGTTTAAGCGATTCGATAGTCGGGCTTAAGGTTTCTAGCCGTGTAAAAACACGGCGCCGTTTCGCTCCTGGTCAGGCGGCGTGGTTTGATGAGTTGTTCAAGCAGGAAGGTCAGGAAACAACCGCTCTCCGCAACCACTTTTCCAGCGTTATTTTCTCGGCGGCGCCGTCGATTCTCGGACGCGCAGCTCGGCTCTGAGCATCACGATGTTCTCGCCATCAATCACTGAGTTCTCGCCGTCGGCTCGCATAATGCATAATAACATTCGCATCGCCTCCTTGCCCATCTCGTGGGTGGTGTCGCAATTTGGAATTCCTAATTTGGTTTACGCTAGTTAGCGTAATTATTGTTGCCGCAGTAAAGGAACGATTTTGCCCCATACCAAAAATCAACGCAGAAGCCGGTTTCATGTCGATCCCCGAACGTGTCCTCGTATTTGACAACGCCATAAATGTAAACCTTCTTCTTACGGTCATCTACCGCTTTCAGCGTAATGTCATCCAGCTGGGGCAAGATGCACGTCAGTTTACTGTCTATAGAGGGTCCGAGCACGGAGACAGTAGGCTGGCTAGCGGCGGCGCGGATTTCAAATTGCGACACTACCATCTCGTGCGTGGGCTGAGCGATGGTAGTCAACTTCGGACTAAAATTAGCAGCCCACTCAAAGTCGTCGAAACTCAAAACGCTCACGCGCTCTGGACAGGGCACCTGGGATTCAGCCAGGGCACGCATCAATCCCAGCGTCATCTTGTTATTAGAGGAAAAAATTGTAGTCGGCGGTTGGTGGAGGTGTAGTAACCTCAAACCGCAGATGTAACCGCTCTCCAACTGAAAATCACCGGGTTGGAGGTACTGTGCCTACCGAAAACTCAATCTGACATTCCGGCGCAGCTTTTCTGATCTGGCTTTGGTCTTTTCATCAGTGTCCCTCCTGTTCCGGTCGTCTGGTGCTATTTGTCTTTTCAACTACTCATTTAAAGTTTGCGCGAATCGTAGGCCCAATGAAGCAAGGCCTGTCGTTGCCTCGGCCGGCAGTCCATTTCAACCTCAGGGCAATTCTTTCTTAGCTGAGCAACATGCCGTCGCACCGCCCGGAACCGTTGAATCTGTCGCTCGTCATCCACACACCTTCGTCCCACGTAATACCGGCAATACCACTGAAACCATCCTCGCGGATCTTCGTGATAGATCCATCCCTTCCGGCGCCATTCCGAAAGCGGTTGAGAAGCATTAACGCCAAAATAGTTCAGTTTCGGATCATGCCGATCTGAGCACCGCTTCGCCTTCGTGAACCAGTCATCAGGAAACTCAGGAGTACAATCCGTCAGGTATTTGCCGCCGAAAACTCCCAGCTCCAACATCTCCTTCGGCGTGAGTTCCGGCCGAAAATCAGAATGGAAATTTCTGCCCATGGATTCGGTGAGAAAGTAAACATAACCCGTCTGGTGAAGTAAGTACTTTATTCCTCTTAACGAACGCCAACAGCACCTCTTAGCATTCGGACGAGTGCCTCCGTCGTTCGCACCTGCCGAAGATGCAAAGACCGAGACTTCTTTTGCTAGCCCCCGCCCTTACGGAGGCCCCGCGCTATGATGAATCTCTCGCTTTTTCGGTCACGACTGAATCGACCCGAGATGTGCAATCTTAAACGGCTGGAAAGAGGTGCCGTTGGATTTGCCGCTATTTTGCCACGACTCGCCTGCTAGTGTAGTGCGTCAAACAGATCATAACTTATGACTGGCGGCGCGAGCGCGTTTCACCTTCTCCAAGATGTCGGAAGCTTTGGCGGTCCAGACAAAGGGCTTGGGGTTGATGTTGTGCTGGGCGACGTAGCGCTCGATTGTCTCGATCAATTCCGGAACGTTGGCAAAGCAGCCGCGGCGAATTTGTTTCTGCGTTAGATCTCTAAAGAATCGCTCGACCATGTTGAGCCAGGAAGCACTGGTCGGAGTGAAATGGATGTGGAAGCGCTTATGCTTTTTCAACCACGCCTGCACCTTGGGATGTTTGTGCGGCGAGTAATTGTCGATGATCAGGTGCAGCTGTTTGCGTTTGGGAGTGGACTTATCAATCAGGCTTAGGAACTTTAGCCACTCCTGATGACGATGTTGGGGCATGCAGGTAGCGATGACTTTTCCATTCAAGGTGTTAAGTGCGGCGAATAAAGTGGTCGTGCCGTTGCGCTTGTAATCATGAGTCATGGTACCGGCCCGGCCTTTCTTCAGCGGCAGACCGGGCTGAGTGCGATCCAGTGCCTGAACCTGGCTTTTTTCATCAACTGAAAGTACTAAGGCATGTTCCGGAGGATTGAGATAGAGGCCCACGATGTCGGCGACTTTTTCCGCAAATAAGGGATCGTTGCTCAGCTTGAAGCGGCGCAATAGGTGTGGCTTCAAGCCATGCCTTTTCCAGATACGTCTGACCGACGCCTCGCTGATGCCAGCCACTTGGGCCATGCTACGCGTACTCCAGTGGGTAGCATCACGCGGCTTTTCCCGAGTAGTCATGCGTACTATCTGCTTTACTCGTTTTGCCGAGATCTCCGGCTTGCGGCCAGGACGCGGCGCATCTTTCTCGATCCCCGACAGTCCTAGCCGATTAAACCGACTGCGCCAACGGGCGACGGTCTGGCGCTTGACGCCCAACTCGGCGCCAATCTTGAGATCTGATAATCCGGTGGCTGCCAGCAAGATCATTTTCGAGCGTTGGGCCAAGCGCACGCTGACACTGCGTGCTCGGGCTTGCTTCTCTAACTGCTGCCGTTGCTCGTCAGAAAGTTCAACTGCGGCTGCGACTCGCATCATGTCTACCTCCTTTAAAGGTTACACGATGCGTTTGCTTCGTTGTTCCCTTATTTGTAACGCACTACACTAGTGATGCCAAGAGCGATGAGCGCGTTAACGTCGAGGAGATATCTCATGGAAAATCGGCAAGCATTTCACGAACCATTTCGTTGGTCAGAATGGGAGCATCTTCGCCGACTTCAAGAACGGGAAGACCAGTCAACCGGGCTTGTGATGATCCGGGCCTTTCGCGGTTTCTTTCGTTTGGGCTTAGCGGCTGGCTTCAAGACAATGTAGCCGTCTTGGACATCAGCATTGAGCGAATCGCCCGGTTTGATGCCTAGCTTGCGGCGAAGCGAACCCGGAAGCTGCACATTACCTTTTGTGGAAACTTTTGTTTGCATAACCGAAATCGATTTTAACACATCATCCGTCGCTGACGGGACGGGGGATCATTTATTACCGCTGTCCGTGGGTTGGTCCTTTAGCACTGGCCGGGCAGTTTCAAGGCCACAAACCCACGGCTACATTCATACCATCGCTGACGCGATGAAGACAGATAAACAGAGACTTTTATTCCCACCTCCCGAAGGTGGAACTTTACTCACGAGGAGAGACTTGAATTATGCCTAAAGAATTTTGGTACCCGCGCAATCTGGCGGATCAGCGAGAACTTTACGCGGGAACGTTTTGGCGGGCGACTTGGCCAGCTACACCGGCATCACGGCCGCGATGGTCACGTCGATTAGGAGAATTGAGGGACGATATGGCGGACAAACACCTGACGCACACACAGACACAAAGAGGCCGCAAAAGCAGCAACAATTTCCAAGAACGACTCCAGTGCCGCCGCCGAGACGCTTGTAAGGCAAATGCGCGATCTCATCAAAGCGAACAACGTCCCGGGGGACAAGTACGCAGCCTTTTGAATCGTGGTTTGTTAGTAAGGAAAGTTCTTTAGTTAGTGAGGTTGCGTACTCCCTAGAAAAGTCCGCACAATGTCCGCAACGGGCCAAGGATCAGTTTGTAAGTCCTTTATCCACGCAATCTAAAGGTGATTGCTCTATTGCTGAGCCAAGCGGGCGTCCGTATGCCGTAAATCCAGTGTACACAACAAATCTTTTTATCGTAAAGCTTACAGACGAGCGATCAGTTATCTCTGGTGTCCCTCCGGTCCCTGGAATCCCTCATAACAGCGCAAGATCGGCGCATTGAGTTTCGTGACCTTCGGTGCGAGAAAGTTCTCGCCTATCGTTGATAGCGCGTTTCTAAACCTTGCGAATTTCAGCGCACTTCTTCGAACGACGTTTGGACTCTCAGCGGAACTCCTCTGCTAAATTTGACCGTATATGTAGAGCACTCGTGAGTTACCTGAAATCCTGCCCATATCCGCTGAGTGGGAGTCACCGCGCTCAGGGGCAATCCGGCGAAATTCCTGGTGCTTTTCCACTCAAGGACAAAAGGGGACTCTGGTACTAATACCGTTTGACGCGAGGCTTAGAATCCGTGAACCAGACTTCCCAAAACAGTGTGATTGTCAGTATTATTCCGGCGTGCAGATGACGGCAAGTGATGATGGAGTCTCAGTATTCGAGAGCGTTCGGCCTCGCTTATTTGGGATAGCGTATCGCATGCTCGGAAGCGCAGCGGAGGCCGAGGATATTGTCCAGGATGCATGGTTGCGTTGGCAGGGCACAGATCGAAGCGCAGTCGAAGATCCGCCGGCATTCCTGGCGACTGCGACGATGCGATTAGCAATCACCTTCGCAAAGTCTGCACGGTCTAGACGCGAAACCTATATCGGGCCGTGGCTCCCGGAGCCAGTAGACACCTCGGGTGATCCGCGCCTCGGCGCTGAACGGGCCGAAGCTTTACAGTTTGCCGTCCTGTTGTTACTCGAGAAGCTCTCTCCCACCGAACGCGCTGCATACGTTTTGCGAGAATCGTTTGACTATTCGTACGTTCAGATTGCCCACATCATTCGATCGACCGAAGCGAATGCGCGACAACTGGTTACGCGCGCGCGCAAACATATTAGCGACGGGCGCCGCAAGGCTGTTAGCTCAAGCGAACAACGACGCCTTCTCAACGCTTTCATTGTAGCCTCCCAGAAAGGCGATCTTCCTGCTCTGGAAAGGCTTTTTGCCTCTGACGTTGTTTCATACGCCGATGGTGGTGGTGCCGTACACGTAGCCCGGCTTCCTGTTTCAGGTCGTGATCGCGTGGCACACTACTTCGCTTCAGTAGGGGCGTTCATGGGTGACGGTGTAACGATTGAGTGGATCGAAACAAACGGACAGGCAAGCGCGCTCGTGTTAAGGAATGGAGCAGCTATTGGCTTGGCGACAGTAGAGGCTTCGGAAGAAGGTATCAGTAGAGTCTTGTTGATGATGAGACCCAGCAAGCTCGCAGCGATCTCGCGATCAACCGACGCAAAACGCGCGTCTCAATCCGGATCTCAAACTCCCGCTCCCTGAGCTCGTGTTCGATAGTCACGCGCAGGCAGATCCGCGGTAAGAAACCCGTTGACAAGAGCGTATGACGCCACGTTGGCGAGCTCACTGAAGCTGCCCTCCGACTTCAGTATTTCTGCGGCCCGCATAAATCCATTCCATGCCGCCAGCGCGAACGCACCGCCGACGCTGATACGCCTCACTCCAAGTGCCGCGATATCGTCGACGCGTAGTCCGATATCGCTTACGACCAAAAGGTTGAACGGTTTTGGCTGAATTGCTTCAACCAGCACTTTGATTTGTTCGGGATCTCTAACGCCAGGAGCGAAGAGCACGTCGGCGCCTGCTTCTGCATATGCCTGAAGGCGCCGAACACTTTCATTGAGCGCATCTGGATGGCCGACGTGATAGCACTCAGCCCTCGCAGTCATTAATACATCGCAACCGGAATCATCGATTGCCTGCCGCGCTGCTTGCACGCGCTCTACCGCAACAGACATTTCAAATAGGGGCGCCGATGGGTTACCGGTCGCGTCCTCGATCGACAAACCGGCGACACCTGTGGCGACGCATTGCGTAACGCTGTCTGCGACCCCCTGAGCATCACTCCCGTAAGCTGAAGCAAAGTCAGCACTGACCGGCAGATCAACCGCCGTGGCGATTTCTCTAATGTGCGTCAGGTTGCGAGACCGGGTTAATGCTACGTCTGAATCGGGCAGCCCCTGGGAAAACGCAAACCCTGCGCTGGTAGTGGCCAGTGCCGGGAAGCCCAGATGCTGAAGATATCGCGCTGAACCAACATCCCACGGGTTCGGCATCACGAAGCAGCCCGCTTGATGAAGCTTTCGAAAGGCCCGCCTGCGAGCACTAAACGCCATGCTTTGATCCAACTTTTCGTTTCCGTCTACATATCCGGCAGTCGGGATCGATTGTTCAAGGGTGTTCATGGTGATCCTCTTTCCAGAGATTGTTTTTGTCTTGCGAGAGAGACTGCGCAGCCGGTCGATTTGTGACAGCTCTTTTTCAACAGTCGGATCAATTCGACTTCAAGAACTGGAAAGTAAGTTGAAAAAAACCGTGTCACAAACGAGAACTCTATACAGTCTTTAGCGAGTAACCGAAACAGGAACAGGTGGCGACAGCATCGGTCGCGAAAAAAGAAGGAGGAAACAAGATGAAGATCGTAATTATCGGTGGCACCGGTCTTATAGGATCAAAGCTCGTAGCAAAACTCAGCGTGCTCGGACATGAGGCTGTGCCGGCGGCACCTAATACGGGCGTCAACACTCTGACCGGGGTGGGACTGGCTGAAGTGCTTAAGGGAGCCCAGGTCGTTGTTGATGTCTCGAATTCACCCTCGTTTGAAGATGCAGCAGTCATGAACTTCTTTCAGACGTCGACTCGCAACCTTCTCTCTTATGAAGCCGAGGCCGGCGTGGGCCATCATGTAGCGCTCTCGGTCGTTGGGAGTGAGCGTTTGCCTGAGAGTGGTTACCTTCGTGCGAAGGTCGCGCAGGAAAAACTAATTAAGGAAGGACCGATCCCCTACACGATCGTCCATGCGACTCAATTCTTCGAGTTCACCAAGCGGATCGCCGACGAGGCCACTGTTGGCAACAGTGTTTGCCTGCCACCAGTTCTTTTCCAACCGATGGCAGCTGATGATGTTGCGACGGCGCTCTGTAAAGTGGCGACGAGTTCACCGTTGAACAGCAACCTTGAAATAGCCGGGCCCGAAGTGTTTCGTTTCGACGAACTCATCCGGCAACGACTCAGCGCACTCAACGATTCGCGCGAAATCGTTGCTGATCTAAACGCACGCTACTTCGGCACCGAGTTGAGCGAACGTAGTATCGTGCCGGGAGTTGACGCACAACTTGGCGAGACACGCTTCGAAGACTGGCTTAGCCGTGCGGACGCCGCCCCGGTCGCGAAGACGACGTCTCAGGGTGCGTGAGGCTCAAAAGCAGTAGCAGCTAAACCGGCCGCACACAATCGGCGCTCAGTAAGTTCGGAAAACTTGAAGTTACGAGACCGGCGCAAACAAAGAAAAGGAGAGTGTTTTATGAGTACGATAACCACGAAAGATGGAACGCAGATTTACTACAAGGATTGGGGCACTGGCCCGGTCATTACGTTCTCTCACGGCTGGCCCTTGAATGCCGACATGTGGGATGGGCAAATGCTCTTCCTCGCACAGAACGGCTTCCGTGCGGTTGCGCACGACCGACGTGGCCACGGCCGTTCCAGCCAGGCCTCGTCCGGCAACGACATGAACGGCTATGCAGACGATCTGGCGGCTGTGATCGAGACGCTCGATCTCAAGCAAGTCACGCTGGTGGGTCACTCCACCGGAGGCGGTGAAGTCGCCCGCTACATCGGGCGACACGGAACGAGCCGAGTCGCCAAGGCTGTCCTGATCGCCGCAGTGCCACCGCTCATGCTGAAGACCGCTGCCAATCCGGAAGGCTTGCCGATCGAGCTTTTCGACGGCATCCGTGCGAGCCTCATGAAGGATCGCTCGCAGACCTACAGGGATTTTGCCCTCCCGTTTTATGGCGCGAATCGGCCTGGAGCTAAAGTCTCCCAGGGCACTCTGGATCAGTTCTGGACCTGGAGCATGCAATCCGGTCTGAAGAATGCCTACGAAAGTGTCAAAGCCTTCTCCGAGACCGACTTCACCGAGGACCTCAAGAAGTTCGATGTACCGACGTTGGTACTTCACGGCGAGGACGACCAGGTCGTTCCGGTGATGAACTCTGCCAGGAAGTCGGCCCAACTCATCAAGGGTGCGAAGGAGATCTACTATCCCGGCGCGCCGCACGGCATCACCGCCACGCATCAGGATCAGATTAACGCAGAACTGCTCGCCTTCATCAAGGGAGAGAAGCATCATGTCGCCAACACCTGAGCCGGCCAGGGGCGGAGGGACGCAAGT
>JBOGOP010000224.1:0-9410 GCA_050747225.1 Pyrinomonadaceae bacterium | reverse complement strand
GCGCGCAGCCAGGCCGCAGGGCAGCACGCCGGTATCGCTGCCGTAATTGCCGGCATCAAGCAACTTGTTCCAAATCTGTTCTGCCTTGCCGGCGGCAGCGTAAACTTCAAACCCGTCTTCGCCGGTGTAACCGGTACGCGAGACGATCGCGGGCACGCCGTCAACCTGGCCTTCGGTGAAGTGGTAGTACTTAATCTCCGCCAGCGGCACGTCAGTGAGTTTCGCTAAGATACCGATGGCGTCCGGTCCCTGCAGTGCCAACTGACAATAGTCGGCGCTTACGTTTTTGAATTCCGCCGCACTCTCTTTTTTGTGCGACCTGATCCAGTCCCAATCCTTTTCAGTCGTACCGGCGTTCACAACCAATAGCAGATGGTCCTCGCCGAATCGATAGACAAGCAGATCGTCAACGACTGTACCTTCAGGAGTAGTCAGGGCGGAGTATTGCGCCTGACGGTTGGCTAGATTCTTGGCGTCGTTTGATACCAGGTAGTTGACGAGTGCGATCGCGTCTGCACCGCGCACTTCAATCTCGCCCATGTGCGAGACATCGAAGAGACCGGCATGCGTTCGAGTGCGCAGGTGCTCTTCGATTGTGCCGGCCGGGTATTGCACGGGCATGTCCCAGCCGCCAAAGTCGACCATGCGACCGCCCATGCTGCGATGGACGGAATTCAGTGGTGTTTGTTTAAGTTCTGGAGCGACGGCAGTCACGCGTGTTCAGACTGAGTTTAAAGTCCGATTCCGATCAAAGTACGGCTAAAACAGGGTTAAGCCGCAAACTAACACGCGAACTGCGGTGCGTCAAGCGAGTCAATCTATAGGGTACTGCTCTATTAGTCTGTTGCTATGGTCAGTGGCGCCGGCTCCTGTCTCGTAGGCCCTCCAAGACAACCCAAACGACAGCGACAGCAGACACGGCTGCCGCCACTAGCAAGCCAAACGCGAAAAGGCCAAGGGCAAAATTAAATGTCTGGAGCAGCAAAGGATGCGTTGAGGTAATTGGAAGCATTGGCCCAACGATCCATCGGAAGAAAAGGATCGTGCCAACGCTGCCAAGGAAAATGAAAGCGAATTTGATGACTCGTGTGGTAAACGGAGAATCGTTCATGGCAGTTTGGAAAAACAAACAGCGAGAAGGTATTAGCCTTGCTCGCCGTTTACTTTTGATAGGGTGAACGTTTTGCTGGTTTGAATTCTATCTCTGGAAAGGTGAACCTGCAATGATGAAATGCTAAAAGCTTCTTTCGCGAACATCTACCTTCTGGACCGTAAAGACGACGCGCATTGTATCGGGACGACGATCAAGTGAGGCCGGCACGAAGGCCGCGCTTTGGCGCAAGGCTACTTCAAAGTCGGCAAGCATCCGACGATCGCGCGGAGCCTGCACCACGTCGGCGAGGGATGCAGATCCATTGCTGAACACATCGGCCACCACGATCATGTCATCACCTTCCTGATGCGGGTGCGGCTGCGCATAGGAGCTGGTTAACGCTGCAAGCGCACCGCCCGGATTGAGGCTGGGCGACTGTTCGGCAAATGGAGCGCGAAGGTTGGAAAAATCTTCGGAGCTGACCGGCTGATTCAGGTCAAAGCCGGGACTTGAGCGAAACACAAGCACCGTGCTCAGTTGTCGCGAGGCTTGTTGCAAGGCCATAAAGTGCGGACTCAGCGCAACGAACATCGCACCGAAAAGAACCACAGACGCAAAGGAGCCGACGCCATAGGGCATCAAACGAGGTTCAAGCCACAATGAGAGGCTCTCCGCCCACGAGCGTTCAGGTAATTGACGCCTAGCCGCAGCTTCAATCTGCAAGGCTTCATTAATCGATGCTGCCAAGTCGATCGGGGTAACCGGCCGAGTGAGCTGCCGCAGGCTGCGGCTCATCGAGCGAAACTCAGCGACGTGCGCGCGACAGACCGGACAGTGATCCAGATGCTGATCGATAGCGACGCGCGAGGATGGCGGCAAAACGTCATCGATAAACTGTGAAAGCAGTTGTGTCGTTTCTTCGCAAGTCATAGCAAAAACCCAGAGGTCGGAGGTCGGAGGTCTGAGATCAGATTGGAAACGGCGTTGCGCCGACCTCTGACCTCTGATCTCCGACCTCTACTCTTGAATGGTCGGCCGACCCCGGCTGCTCCGTTTGTTAAAAAGAAGCAACTCCGGCTAGTGCCGGGGCGTAAATGAAGTTCGTTGATTTCGAGCGACGCTTCAACGGGTGTTGCTGGCCACGTTTCAAATTCGCTTTTCATCTTCAAGTTCACTTTCCGCCTGGTCCCGCGGTGTTCTCACTTCGACCCATTTGGCACCGAGTTTCATGTGAGCCGGGGCGGGGCGACCATCCGCCGAGCGATTTCGGATTGCTGATTGCGGATTGTGGATTTGCAAACTCAATTGTTTTGCTAAAGAAATCCGCAATCAGCAATCACCAATTCTTACAAAGATCCTTCCAACTTCTGCCGCAACTCCTGGCGGCCACGCGCCAATCGCGATTTCACTGTTCCAACATTAATTCCCAAAGTGGTCGCAATCTCTTCATAAGTGAAGCCTTCTATATCCCGAAGGATTAGCGTCTCGCGATAAGACCCGCCAACCTTTTGGAGCGCCGACCTCAACGCCACTTCGCGTTCGTGCGCCAGCGTTTGCTGCTCAGGGTTTTCGGACGACTCAGCCAGCGTGGCCCCAATCGTCAGGCCTGACTGACCATGGGTCGCGTCCAGCGAAACCGTAGTATCCCGGCTCCGTCTACGCCACCAACGCCAGCGGTTCCTCGCCTGGTTAATTGCGATGCGATAAATCCAGGTTCTCAAGTCCGCTTCGCCGCGAAAGCCGCTGATGCTTTGGAAAGCGCGCAGGAACGTTTCCTGAGTCAGGTCGCGGGCTTCTTCGCTGTTCTCCGTCAGGCGGAAGAGTAACCCGTAAAGTTCGCCGGAGCGCTCTGCGACCAATTCCTCAAAAGCCGCCGCTTCACCTCGCTTCAACCTTTCAATGAACTCGGCCTCAGCCCGTGGCCGCACCTCGCACAATTCCACCTCGCCGGCGGGTGCAGCTTGCTCTAACTCCATTTGACTGAGCGCTATCGGCCCCCCGTAGCTCACTTGTTTCCCCCTGGGGACGGAATCGGAGTAGCTGACGACCCCTGCCCATTGCAAAGTCTTACTTGGGCAGTCGCGTGCTTAGACACCCGACGTCGTCCGTTTGTTCCCGATGCTTTCCTAATCAGCATTTCGTCCCTTGTTATTTGATGCCGAAGTGGTTTTCAAAGCTGCAATACTATACAAACACCCTGCTTGACAAGATTTCCGAGCCACCTTTACAGTGAGTGTTTCGGCAATCATACACCTGAAAGAACGCCGTCCCCTATAAGGACTTGCGAGAAAGAACGAAGTGGCCAAATACAAAAAGAAGCGTGCCCGGGAACTTCAGCACGACAAATTCCGCGATGCCGCCGGGCGAATTTTTGACCGTGTTGGCGACCGGCTCGAAGGCCGAGGCAAAACGATACTTTACGTCTTAGCCGGGATCGTCCTGGCAGTCGCGCTGCTGGGCGTCTATCTGAAGTGGAGTAATCGGAAGTCGGAGGAAGCTCGCCGGGCCCTCGGGAAGGGCATTGAGATTGCCACCGCACCGGTTGCGACAGCCTTGCCGGTCCCGGGCGCTGAAACTCCAACCTATTCCAGCAATCAGGAACGCGCCCAAAGAGCTATTGAAGTGTTTCAGCAAGTCGCTATCAAATACGGCGACCCCTACAAGACTGAAGCCCGCTACTTCGCCGCCACGGAGCTGCTTTCTATCGATAGGAACAAAGCGATAAGCGAACTCACGGAAGTTAGCAAGAGCAGCGTCGTGGAACCTGCGACCCTCGCGAAATTTGCGCTCGCGCAGGCACTGGAAGCGGATGGAAAGCTTGATGACGCGGCGAAGCTGTATTCCGAGCTGGCCGCGCAAAACGGCGCCATAGTTACTCCCGATACCGCTAATCTGCGGCTGGCTGGCGTCTATGAGAAACAGGGCAAGAAAAAGGAAGCGACGGACTTGCTCTTCAACATTGTAGATGCCTCGCGCAAGGCAAAGGATTCTGATGGCCTGCCTCTATCGCCTTCGGCCGCGGCACGTGACGCAGGCGAGAAACTACAAAAGCTTGATGCGGATCGCTACGCCAAGCTAACTCCAGAAGCGCCCAGCGGCGATCTACCGTTCTGATCGGAGGAGCGGGCTTCGGCTCTGCCTGTAGGAAGACTTACCGGGCGAGTCCAGTCGTAGATAGTCGTTGGTCGTTGGTCGATGGACAATCTTACTCATTCACTAGTAGGACTGACAGCGGCCAAAGCCGGGCTGGAAAAATTCTCACCGGGCGCGACCACGCTTTGTGTCCTCGCCGCAAACTCTCCTGATATCGACATCGTCGTTCTACTATTCAAAGGGCGTTGGGCATTCCTGCAGCACCATCGTGGTATCACACATTCGATAGTAGGCGCCGCGGTCCTTGCGCTTGCCCTTCCGCTCGTTTTCTACCTTGGCGATCGAATCATTGCACGCATCAAAACGCGCGACCCGCGGGTTAGGCTCAAAGGATTACTTCTGGTTTCCATCCTTATCACCGCAACACATCCAGTGCTCGACTGGACAAACAACTACGGTACCCGATTTCTTCTTCCGTGGAATCCCAGGTGGTTCTATGGTGATTTTACCTTCGTCATCGATCCCTTCTTCTGGATTGTTCTCGGCGGAGCCGCATTCCTACTGACAACGAAAACAAAAACCCACGCGATCATATGGCTCGTGCTCGCTCTTGTTCCCAGTTACCTGGTTCTGGGTGGTTCGGTGGGTTCAGGCGCGACCCAGGCGGGCCTGCTGCTTCGGCTTATCTGGATCGTAGTCCTAATTGTTTCTGTTACTCTTTATCGCACGGGATTTGGGGAGCGCGGGCCGAAGATCGCCATTGCCGCTTTGATAGCGGTAACGATTTACTGCGGTGTACTTTTCGCTGCGCATGCGCTGGCTCTTCGACAGGCAAACGTCCAGGCTGCTGCTATTGCGAGTAAGCATCGGGAACAGGTTCTGCGGGTGGCGGCGATGGCAACGGCGGCGAACCCAACCGGGTGGGTTTGCGTGATGGAAACCGATCGAGCGACTTATAGATTTAGTTTGTCATTGACGCGCCATCCGCTGGGTTCGGCCAGCATTGTTCGTTATGAAAAGCCTACAGGATCCACCGCTCTGGAAGTTGCGGAAGCAGAGCGCGACCGCCGTGCACAGATCTTTCTTGGCTTCGCGCGCTTTCCCGTTGTGCGCCTGGTGGGTGAAGACTGTGCGACCCAGACTCTCGTCCAGTTTGCCGACTTACGTTACACTGAACCAGGCAGGGGACGAGGAACATTTTCGTTAGATGTGCCGGTCGACTGCCCGGTTACCCTCGCAAAGTAAATGAACGACTCCGAGCAAATAGAGACTCTGAAGGCATTAACCGAAGTGGCGCGCGAACGGGAGCGGCCGCGTAAAGAACCGCGTCTGGCCCGGGTGCGCGTCTCGCCCGGTTCTTATCTGGCCGCCGCCAGCGTGCTGACGTTTTGTTCCGCGCTCCTGCTACGGTCAGAAAGAGATGTGCTGGCGTTGGGGGCTGTCAGTGTTGCGTGGCTGATCATTCCAGTTTTGGCGTTGACCGATCGCATCGAGTTTGACGGGCAGTTCTTAGTACGGCGTGGTCCGATCCCATTTCTTATTCGACACATTACCGGCCGGAAGAAAGAACTCAGTGTTACAGATTTTGAGAAGGTCGATACGCAGGCAGTGCGAACTTTAAGACGCAGCGGGCGCGTACGCTACCGGTATCGGACGCAGGTTGTCGGCAAGAACATCGAGTTTACGTTTGCCTCGGGCGGCCAGAGCTATCGCGGGATGGTTCGCCAATTGTTCCCGCTAATCCACTCGGACAAGCTCGATCTCCGCACGATCGAATTGCGTGACTATCTTTGCGAGCCCCAGCCGCTTAACACTGAGGTGCATTCGCTCCAACTTGCTTCAGCGGCAGTCCTGGAAGGCGCGAGTCTTGATTTCAAGCTTGGTGGCAGGAAAAAAGCGCGCGCAAGCAGGAATGACGAAACGGCCAACCAGGGGGCATCGATTGATGGCGAGCGGGCAATGCTGTTGGGACAGGTGGCGAACAAGCTCCGAATCGCCGGGCGCTTGAATGAAGCGCGCGAAGCATTTCGGCGCGCCCTGCTCGTGATCCCAAAAGACGGTCGCTTGATTTTTCAATTCGCACGGTTGCTGCGATCGCAGGCAAGCAGTTTGAGCGACGCGAAACTTTTGTCGAGAGCGCGAGCGGCCTTGCGACTATCCGCCATGCGCGCGGGAAAAGAACCAGAATTGCTGGCGCTCGTCGGCGAAAGCTTTCTGGAGTGGGGCGAGATCATGCGCGCCCAGAATAGTTTTCACCGAGCGATAGAACTTCAGCCACAGAATTTCCGGGCCCATATCGGTCTCGCGAATCTCGCCTTGCGCGACGGAAAGCTGGCGCATGTGATTCATCAATATCGCGACGCCGCCCACGCGGCCGCAGACAAAGCGCTTTCTCGACATGCGGTGCGCGAGGCTGACTACTACGCCCTCCTAAACGACGACGACGACTACCTTGTCTCCGAGTTGCGCCGGATAAATTTGCTGCAACATTCGCTTAAGGTGCGCCGCCTCTCGGCGCGTGTCACCAACGCGAGCATTCTGGTGGCTCTGCTTGTTCCCTATGTCGATGAGGCTGTGGCGGGACCTTGCTGGTACCTGGCCTCTTCGGCACTCATCGCCTGGATCTCCAGTCTGTTAGCCATCAAACTCCTCGCCAAGAGACGCAAGCCGCGACTGGCTACTTAAGGCCACACAAATACGGAGCCGGGAGCTGTAGCAACGTGGGTTAGAAACAAAAGCGAACGATCCACGAAATCACACTAAATAACACGAACTTTCAGTGTTCGTGAACGTTCGTGCTATTTCGTGGATCGCTTTACGACTCGCCAAACCGCCAAGCTTCAAACTTAGGACACCACTGGTTTTTCCCCAGAAAAAGTTAACCAACTAGGTAGTCTTGGACTGCGGCGAAGAACTCTTGCGTCCTGACGACTTGGGGCCAATGGAGACCGGCGCGTCGGGTTGAATCGTTCTTGATTGCTGTTCAGCCTGAGAAGCGACAGCAAAAGTCTTGTTCGGCGCCGGACTCAGTAGTGCGTTCCAACGGTAACGCGCCGCCTCGCGCGCTTCACTGATCCGTTTGAACACGAGGTCGGTGACCGCGTTGGTGATCCAATTGTGATAGAACTCGCCGACTGAAGCTAACTCCGCATCCGGCGCCGGGTTCATGAAATCGATCGCGTAAGGAACACCATCCTTGATCGCAAACTCCACCGTGTTCAGATCGTAGCCGAGCGCTGTACACAACGTGCGCACGTCTCGCCTCACGCGATCCGCCAGCTCAGGCGCCAGGTAGTCAGGATTGTGAATATACTGCTCGCCCGAAAGGTATGCCTTCCTCGGATCGTAAGCCATGATCATGACATCTTCCTGACCAACGCAGTAGCAGCGCACAAACTGATCGAAGTCGATGCCTTCCTGCAAGGTCATGCAAAGAGTGCCCGTCTGATCGTATTCCTTCCACAATTCCTCAAGTGAATTAACTTTGGACACGTTCTTCCAACCACCGCCGTCGAACGGCTTCAGAAACGAGGGGAACCCGACGTAATCAACAATGCCTTGCCAGTCCAGCGGAAACTCGAGGTTGCGCAAGCTCTCGCTGCTAATCCCGGAAATGTAGTCCTTCTGCGGCAACAGCACGGTCTTGGGAACAGCGACGCCAAGCTTCGGGGCCAGTGAATAGTTAAAGAATTTATCGTCGGCCGACCACCAGAACGGATTGTTTACGATGATCGTTCCTTCAAGCGCCATTCGCTTCAGCGTAGCGCGGTAGAAGGGAACCTCATGAGATATTCGATCGATGACCAGGTCGTATCGGGGAGGGCTGTCGTGCCTGATTCCACCCAGCTTAATGTAGTCGGCGGTTACTTCACCCTGACCGCGTTCATTGATGTTTTTGATAAGGGCTTCGGGGAACGTCTTTTCCCGACCTACTAAGATGCCTACCTTCTTCATGACTCACCTATCCTTCTCTGCGTTGATTATCGTCTGGGCCCTACTCATCCAGTTCCATCTGCAGGCTGTGGAGAAGAACAGAGCCCAATTGAAAACCAAGGAGACTACGATTTAATGGGAATGGATGTCAATTTGGGAAAACCGAGGGGTCGTGTCTTAATTTGAGGTTCAACTCATTCAGCGGTGAGAGCGATCCACGAAGTAACGCGAACTTTAAAGGAATTTCTGAGACACTACACTACGTCGATCTCACTGATCGTCTGGTTGCCGTTGAAGTCGATCTCTACCCAGTCGCCGTTAAAATTGCTCAACGTATTATCCATCCAATGCGCATGGTTCAGCGCCCGCCGCGATCCGTCGTTGGCATACGCCGGCAAATAGGTACCCCAGGTTGGATCGGAATAATAGGACGAAGCTGTGGCGGCGCCGCCGTTTGCCGCCAGCGCCACGTTGGTTGAGGGAGCCCCCGCGTAGGCTTCCACTTCAACCACCCGACTGAAAACATTATCTGCGCCGGCACTCACCACCACCTTTATTTTACTGGTCGTAATACTGGCGAAGCTGAACTGCCTCCAGACTTTGTTGTTGCCGCTAACACTTCCGCCCGGCACTGTTACCCAACTTGACCCATTCCAGTATTGCACCTCAAACGCGGTGATGCCGTAAAGGCTGAAATTCTGCGTCAACGTCGGCTCGACGGGATTGTTCACCACATCCTGCCGCGTCACCACGTCAATCTCGTTGATTGTCTTGCTCGCGTTGAAGTCTATTTCCAGCCAGTCAGACGTCGCATAGCCAGACGTGTTATCCATCCATACCACACCCCCGCTTCCTTTGCGATCACCATTTATTGCATTGGCTGGGATGTTCGTGCCGTTTGTGGAGGAAGCCACTGCGGTGCCTCCGTTGCTGGACAGTGCCACATTTGTGCGTATCGGAGCTTCCGCAGTTATCAGCAACTGGCCGTTGCGATAGCCATACTCTTTCTGCGGCGTCGTGGACGGAGCATTGGCCGCGTACTCAGCCAGCAGCTCGCCGACCATGCCATACACTTGCCTGGTCTCAGCTCCATCCACTTTGCGCCGCGTGCGTTGGCTATCGGCATTGTAGTTATAGACTTGCGACTGATTGTTTCCTCCCCACGCCGTGCTCATGCGGTTCTCCGAGAATCGCAAAATCGCAAGCCTGACCCCGCTTTTTTTATTTTCGATGTGCGGTATTGGTATCAAGCTGAGTTTTCGCGCCCGTGTTACACTGCACACCTTGAGAG
>JBOGOP010000223.1:0-9438 GCA_050747225.1 Pyrinomonadaceae bacterium | reverse complement strand
CGCGCTTTATCACAACGATGGCAACGGGCGCTTCACGGACGTGACCGTTAAGGCCAAGCTTCCAAGCTATCCTTATCTTTCCGAAACGCTGGCATTCGTTGACTACGACCACGATGGCGATTTGGATATTTTTATCGGCGGCGGCAATGACGTCAGCGAGACACTGAAGACTGGCAAGACGCTGCGGGAAAACCCTCCGAATATGCTGTATACCATCAGCTTATCGTTGCCTGATGCCCCCGGCCAATTGCTCCGAAATAATGGCGATGGGACTTTCACCGATCTGAGCTCCGAAGCGAAACTTTCAAGCGCCGTAGACGCGCGCGCCGTAGTGCCAACTGACTTCGACAATCGACGTGACATCGACATCATGGTCGCCTCCCATAATCAGGGCGTGGCCCTCTGGCGTAATATGCGCGACGGCACATTTAAAGACGTCGCCAAGGACGTCGGCCTTCGCGCTGATTCGGTCACACTCACAATCCTGTCAAGTGTCGCTATCGGCGATGTAAACAAAGATGGGTTCATCGACTTTTACTTTGCTCTAGGTGAGTGGGCAGGTTATTTCGCCTTGAGCGACGGTAGAGAACATTTCAAGCTCCAGCGTGGACCGGGCGAAACTGTCGTCGAGCCGAATTCTCCAACTGCGAAGTACAACAACGCGTCACAGCTTATCGACTTTGACAACGATGGCTTGCTTGATCTCGTCACCGCAGTAACTGGTAGGGGGAACGATGGTGTGCAAGTGGAACTGCGGATCTGGCGCAATCAGGGAGTCGGGTGGGCAGAGTTGGGCGATAAGAGCACGCACAGCATCACGACCAAAGTCGGAGCGATAAACCATCCCTTGTCCGGATCGCGTGTACTGGCATCCGGCGACATAGATGGCGACGGCGACACCGACCTCATCTTTGGTATGCCGGGCGGCGGCCTTCGCGTTGCGCGCAATGACGGAGGCAATCGCAACCACGCTATGCGGGTGCAGCTTGCCGGCAAGGTGAGCAACCGCAATGGTGTTGGGGCCAAGATCGAGTTGCGCGCGGGCAGCCTGCAACAAAAGATGGAAACTTATTCCGCGTCGCCCGCGCCTGCGCCGGCGGATCTTCTTTTTGGATTAGGCCCGCGAGAGAGGGTCGATGCGGTGCGGATAATCTGGCCGTCCGGCGTGATTCAGGCTGAAACAGAATTTGGCAAGCCTGCGTCCTCGAGCAACCTGGCAACACTATCCGTTACCGAACTCGATCGGAAGCCGTCGTCTTGTCCTTACCTGTATACATGGAACGGCGAGCGCTTTGAGTTCATCACGGATTTCATGGGCGGTGGCGAGATGGGCTATCTGGAAGAACCCGGACGCCACAACACGCCCGACCCGGTCGAGTATGTGCGTATTCGGGGCGACCAATTGAAGGAGCGCGATGGGCGCTACGAGCTGCGCGTGACAAACGAATTGGAGGAGGCGCTGTTTGCCGATCAATTCCAGCTCATCGCCGTGGATCACCCGCAGGACGCTGAGGTCTATCCCAACGAAGGCATGACGGATCCTCCTCGGCCCTTCAAGCTTTTTGTGACTCGAAACGCGAGTCCTCCATTATCTGCTGTGGACGATCACGGTAACGACGTGCTTTCCCGCATCAGCACGATGGATCGCCGGTACCCGGATGATTTTATTCGGCAACGGATTCGTGGTTACGCAGAAGAACATACGCTGACATTCAAACTAGCCGAAGCCGAAGGCGCTCTTACTGGGACCGCGGGCGTCTCGCCCGCCTCAAGTAGCGATAGATTCAAGCGAGATCCTAACGGACCGTGGGTTCGCGCCTCGCGGCGCTCAGGCGGGCGAGACGCCCGCGCTCCCAGTAAGAGCGATCGCGTTTCGCGTGCGCAGCCAGACAACGAACGCATGGTGTTGTTGTTAACGGGTTGGACAGACTATGCCTGGTCAAGTGACAACGTAGCGGCGGCACAAAGCGGCAAGAGCATGACGCTGCCTGCGCTTCAGGTCAAAGATGCCGAGGGTAAATGGCGAACCGTCATTGAAGACATCGGCATTCCAGTCGGTCGTCCGCAAACAGTGACAGTCGATCTCACCGGCAAGTTTTTATCTCCGAACCGGGAAGTGCGTATCGTTACCAACATGCGGATTCTTTGGGATCAGATTTTGGTTGCGAGTTGGAGCGAGCGATCGCAAATGAGAATGACTCGTCTCGATCCCTTGAGCGCAAACCTTCGCTGGCGCGGTTTCTCTCAGGAGATCACTCCGGACGGACGTGAGCCCTTTGGCTACGACTACCAAAACGTATTGTTCACGTCTCCCTGGAAAGTGATGCCCGGGCGCTACACACGCGAGGGCGATGTTCGTCCATTGCTCAGCAAGTCGGACGATATGTTTGTTATTTCGCGACCCGGTGATGAGATCAGCCTGGCATTTGACGCCCGCAGGTTACCGCCGTTGGCCGCAGGGTGGCGTAGAACTTTCCTGCTGTATTCTGACGGGTTCAGCAAGGAGATGGATATTAACTCGGCGAGTCCCGACCAGGTTTCGCCGTTGCCGTTTCATGGCATGACGAAATATCCGTACGCTGATCCGGAGGTTTATCCGATGACCGCCGCGCGGCGAGCGTACATCGAGCGTTACAACACGCGCGTGGTTAGGGCCGAGGTTACGTCGATTGATGCGCTACTGACCAATAATCGCTGAATGGCCAAAAAATCTACCGCAAAGCGGTTACGTAATAAAGCCCAGGGTTGCAGCGTTGCGCTGCTACCCTGGGGAAAAGCTAGTAAAGCATTCCAACCCCACGGGGGTTGCGACTGTCCGTTAGAGACGCAACCCTTTCAGGGTTGAAAAATCATAATTAATTCCACCCAGGGTAGCCGCGCAGCGCGGCAACCCTGGGCTTTGTTACATAACCGCCTTGCGGTATCAAAACGCATCTACCAGCGAACGAATCTTCAACCCCTTCTGAAAATCTGCCACCTTAACCGCGTTGGTCGTTCGATACTCCACCTCAACCTTCCTTCCCGGAATCAGGTCAAAGTAATTATCGACGAAGGAGCCCTGGCTATCTGGCGATGACAAATAAACTGCTCGCGCCAACTTGTCTGAAGATAGCGTTATCCTGAATCCTTCGCGCGTTCGTGCCGCTTCCGCCTTTATTCGCGACTGCGGCAGTGAAAGATTCTTGAAGGGCTGAAAGAAATGTTCATTACTCGATACAACTTTGCCATCCACAACCAACTCCGAGACCAGGAATATACTCTTCGTATCTTTCCCTCCCACCAAGGTTTCGATCGGAACAGTTAAATACGATTTACTGTTGAGAGGCGTAACTACAACGTTCTCCTGTTTACTCCACAGCGTATGTCCTTCAAAGTCGAGCAGGCTGACTCTCAATTGCGCCGGAGTCGGCCGCGTGCGATCTGAGACTATGTGGAAATTAAGGCTGCCCTTTTCCTCGTGCGGACTCACGAGCAAGTCGCTGTAGAACCGGCGCGCATAATACTGCAGTGCTTTCCAACGTCCCGTGTAGTCGATGCTCGACCAGGATGCCACCGGCCAACAGTCGTCAATCTGCCAGAACAATGAGCCCATGTTATGCGGCATGATGCGCCGCAGGTGCTCGGCGCCGATCTTGATCCCTTCAGCCTGCAGAACCTGGCTAACATATAGAAACGACTCGAAGTCTTTCGGCTGCGGGTACTCACGCAACATGTACTCGCGGATTAACTGGTTGCCTCGTGGATGCCGTTGGTGCGCCATCATAACCGGTGACTGAATGTCGCGATCCTCGGGCAGAGTGTAGGTGCTCACCGTTTCAAGTTGTGGAAACGATTGAAAACCATATTCGCTCATGAAGCGTGGAAACTGTTTCTCATAATCGGTAAAAGGGGCCGCTGCGTGCCAGACCTGCCAGTAGTGAACGTCACCTATCTTCTGAGAATCCGGATCGTCTTCCAGGTTTGAACTCGGTGAGCTGGGCCAGTAAGGCCGTGATGGATCCAGCGACTGGCAGACTTCCGGCAGCACGCCGTGGAAGATCTTCATGTAGTGGTCCCAGACCGTCGCAGGAAATTGATCTTTCCAGCCCCAGTGTTTCCACGCGGTCTCGATTTCGTTATTGCCAACCCAAATAACGATGCTCGGGTGATTGCGCAAACGCTTTACGTTGTCGATTGCTTCCTCACGCACGTTGTCGAGAAAGGCCTGGTCGCCCGGATACATGCTGCAGCCGAACATAAAATCCTGCCAAACGAGGATTCCCATTTCGTCGCAGAGCTCATAGAAATCGTCGCTCTCATAAATGCCGCCGCCCCAAACCCGCAACATATTCATGTTGGTGTCGCGCACGGACGCGAGCAACTGCCGATACCTCTCTTTGGTGATGCGCGTCGGAAAACTATCCGCGGGAATCCAGTTGCCGCCCTTCGCAAAAACGGGCACGCCGTTGATTTCGAAGGTGAAGCTTTTGCCAGACTCGTCGGGTTGCTGTCGGAGTTTCAGCGATCGCAGCCCCGTGGTCGTGGTTGTTTGATCAAACAGCTGACCGCCGACAATAAGGCGAGCCTTGAAAGTATAGAGCGGATGCTCGCCGAGTCCGTTGGGCCACCAGAGAGCTGGATGCGGAATGGCAAAATCCAGCTTTATCACATTCCTACCCTGCATAAGGCTCAGATCTTTGCTCGCGACGACGCGCTTGTCTCTCAAGCTGTCCACAATAATTCGCGCATCGCCGAAGTCTCCTGCGATGATTTCAATATTCGCAGTTAGATTTGCGGCGTCTGCGGTTACCTGGTTCGGCACAATATTCAGATCGCTTAAGCGCGCCCGGCTCCAACCTTCGAGATGGATAGGCCGCCAAATCCCGCTGGTAACAAAGCGCGGGCCCCAGTCCCAGCCATATTGATACGGCGCCTTGCGCGTGTGCGGACTAGTTTTCTCACCTTGATCGTTGCTGGCCGGAAGCTGATAACTCATCTTCGCCATGACGGGTAAGACTTCGTTGATAGGGGAACGGAAGCGAACGCGCAAAACGTTGCCGCTGGCTTTCAGGAACCGCTTGCATTCAATCCGCCAGGTGCGAAACATGTTGTCCGCTTTGAGCAGCGAAACCTCGTTGAGAAATACTTCCGCGTAGGTGTCGAGGCCCTCAAAAACCAGCTCGACCTGATCGTGGCCGAGGAGCTCTGGTCCGACCTTGAAAGTCGTCTGATATTCCCAATCGGTTTTTCCGATCCACTGCAGCTTCTGCTCGTTGTCGCGATAGAAGGGATCCTCAATCAGCTTGTTGCCAAGCAGATCTGTGTGCACGCAGCCGGGTACGCTTGCTTGATACCAGGCGTCTTTGCCAACCTCGCGAAACTGCCATCCGGCATTTAGCGGTATCTTAATCGTGCCGCTCGCTCCTCCCTGTCTGGTTTGAGATTGAGATTGAGAAGTCCCAACGGTCAACGTTAGAAAGACAAGAATGGGCAAGAGAAGTTTTCCATTGTTCACCGGACACTACCCACTTTCCGTTACTGATACAGTTTGAATCTAGTCGGCTTTCTCATTAGCACCGTGGCTTTAGCCCGGTGATTAATGTCTACATTCGGAACGGAAACCGTTTTAAACGGTTTCGGGATTGACGAACTCTAAATTCACCGGGCTAAAGCCGCGGTGCTAATGAGACCAGAACGGACAAGCTACACAAGTCCTAACTCATTTTCCTAAAGGCTTTGCTTTCTTTTGCTGAGGCTGTTAAAAGAATCGACATGTCAATGGATTGATGTAGTTTGACAAGTCGACCAACGATCGACCCACCCGCTATCGCGAGGTGGTACTGACTTCATCCCACTACGTGAATGCTAATGCAAACTGCGCCACTACCCATGTCGAACCATCGTATTGCTTCGCTGATCATCGCCGTAACTTTCTCTATTTTGGCGGCAGTGTCAACCGCGGCGAGGAGCACAGTACCTCGTGAACATCCGTCAGCGCAATCGGAGGTTCCGGCCTCCAGACTGGCCCGGCTGCGTCACGGAATCAATCTCAGTCACTGGTTCGCACAGTCCGCCGATTATTCAAAAGCTCATCTCGAATCACACACCACCGCGGCGGACATCGAGCTAATTAGAAGCATTGGCTTTGATCATGTTCGGCTAACCCTCGAGCCCGCACTGCTCTTCAACGACGGTAATCCGAGTAGCCTAAAAGCCGAGCAGCTGAAGTATCTCGACAACGCCCTTGATTCGATACTGGCGCAGGGTTTGGCCGTGATTGTTGATATCCATCCGTCTGATGAATTCAAGGTACGACTCAATAGCAACGATCGTCAGATTGAAGCGTTTGGCAAATTCTGGCAAGCCCTGGCGCAACATCTTTCAAAGCGAGATCCCAAGCGCGTCTTCCTTGAAGTTATCAATGAGCCGATGGTTGAAGACGGTTATCGTTGGTTCGGCATGCAGGGCAAACTCATTTCCGCGATTCGCTCAGGCGCACCGAAGCATACCATCATCGCGTCAGGCCATCGGTGGTCAGGCCTTCCTGAGTTATTGTTTATGCAGCCTTATTCCGACCGGAACATCATTTACAACTTTCACTTCTACGAGCCGTTTTCCTTTACGCATCAGGGGGCAACATGGGCCGGCGGAAACGTGCCCTTTTATAAGAACATTCCTTATCCATCGAGTCCGGAAAGCGTAAGCAAGGTACTCGACACAGTTCAGGATGAACCGGCGCGTAACAATCTTCTCCGCTATGGCGAAGACGGTTGGAATGCAGCCCGGATTGACCGGGAGATTGGGATGGCGGCCGCATGGGCCGCAAAATATCATGTCCCTCTTACTTGTAATGAATTCGGGACCTTTCGCAAATTTGCGCCGCCCGCTGATCGCGTTGTGTGGATTAAGGACATGCGCAGTGCGCTGGAAAAGTACGACATTGGCTGGACAATGTGGGATTACGCGGGAGGCTTTGCCGTAGTCAATAAACAGAACGGCCACGCAACGCCTGATGCCGAGGTTGTGAAGGCTTTGGGTCTAACTGGTACAAAGTAGAGATCCTCAGAATGAGGCTAGCTGCGCCAGGGCAGTAGCCCGACACCGGGGTCCCCGGCCTGGCAGCTCGGCTGGGGTGGGGCGGTTATGGAGGGCTCCGCGGAACTCAGCTCGGAACCGTCTCATCACTGTTGGGATACTGCCCCCAACGCCTTCAAATAACCGTGATTGATGCGACAGCTCGCGAACTTCATTGCTTCCAGATAATCGTTCAGCGCCTTTTCAATCTTCGCTTTAGGCGGGCGATGTTTCCTCACCTCCTCAAACGTCGAGCGTGGCCCTTCCGCGAACGCTATAATCGCGCTCCAGTCCGCAGGTGGGTTTATTGAGACGGGGCAGGACGTCGCGTCCAGTTTCTTGTAAGGCCAGAAGCACCAGCCGACGTCATTTGTTTCGAGTAACATTCGAAACGACCTGATCCACTCATCGTTGTTTTCGCCGGATTCACCCATCCACACCGGAACGTTATGCTTGTCACGAAAATCAAGGTATTCCTGAATGGCCTTCTGATTCACATCCATCCAATACTTATGAAAAGTGTAAGCCAGCTTTTTATCAAACGGCGGACCAAAAACTTTGAAGTTGCCGTCCCACTGCGCGCCACCCAGAAAGATGATGTGGTTCCGATCTACTTCCCGAATCCCGGCGACGATCTTGCGATAGAGCGGCTCGAGCTTTGGGTTTAGTTCATTCGCGTCGAAATAGTGAGCGATAGGCTCATTGAGTAAATCGTACCCGAGCACTGTCGGTTCGTTTCGATAGCGCGCGGCAAGCTTGCGCCAGAGCTTTACGGTCAAGGCCTGGCTTTCGTTGCTCTCAAACAGAAACGGATAACCCCAGCTGTCATCAATATTGTCGCCGGTCTGGCCACCCGGCGCGGCGTGCATATCCAGAATTACAAACAGCCCCTCTGCCCTGCACCAACCCACCACCCGATCCAGTAACTCATAACCGGGACCTGCCAACGTTCGCGTCGAATCGTCCACCACAAACAGCCGATAGCTGAAGGGCACGCGGACAGAGTTAAATCCCGATTGCCTGATGAACCTGATATCGTTTCGAGTAATGTAGTTCTCACGAAAAGTTTTCCAGAACTGCTGCGCTTCCTCTTCGCCTACGAGTTCACTAATCACGGTGTTTATCAGCCGCGGTGAGCTGGCGGTTTTGAACTTGAACATGTAACCCTCAGGCAGCAACCAATTGCCCAGGTTAATGCCTTTCAGTAACAGCGGTTTGCCATCAGGCGAGGCGAAACTCTTACCTTGAGTAGTAACAAACCTTGATTGCGCGCTGGTTGCAACGGAGAGCGCGAGGCTCAGAAGAGTAGCGGCTAACAGTTTTCTTTTCATTTTTGAAGACATTTCACATTGAGTAGACAGCGTTAACTCTTTGGAGTGCGCCGACCTGTCGGCGCTTTCGCAAGCAGCGGTAGAGTCAAGACAGCATAGATCAGACCAAAGCGCCGACAGGTCGGCGCACTCCAAAGAGTTGACGCCAATGATTTAGAACTCGTGTTAAGATGCGCACTCGCAATTAACCAGTGATTATGGCTGAAGTGAGGTTTCTATGAAAACCAAACGGAGAATTGTGGCTCTCGTCTTTGTCATTCTTTTGTGCGCCCTGTCAGCTGGCGCAACAAAGGCGCAGACGGCCAAGCCTGCCGCCGCGTCGAAGCCGACCATCGTAATCGTTCACGGCGCGTGGGGTGGTAGTTGGGCCTGGCGGAAGGTCGACGCGCTCTTGCGAGAAAAGGGCTTTAACGTCAACCGCGTCCAGCTGACGGGTTTGGGTGAGCGCGTACACCTGAGGGGACCTGATATCGGTTTAGCCACGCACATCGATGACGTGGTCAACACGATCCTCTATGAAGATCTGCATAACATTATTCTGCTGGGTCACAGTTATGGCGGTATGGTCATTACCGGTGTCGCGGATCGCGTTCCAGATCGGATTGGCCGGCTCGTGTATCTCGACGCACTTCTGCCAAACGACGGCGAGAGTGTGATGAGTCTTGTCGGCGCGGGTGGGAATGGCTTGAAGCAGATGATAAAAGGCGATTACATCGTGCCGCCCTGGGTAAAACCGGATCAGCCACCACCACACGACGAGCCGCACCCTTTGAAAACATTTACCGAACCGCTCTCGCTGAAGAACAAAGCCGCGGCAAAGCTTCCGGCCACCTACATACTCACGGTCGACGCCGGCAAGGAAGCCAGGGACGATGATTTTTGGCCCCAGGCACAACGTGCGAAAGACCGTGGCTGGCCCGTTCTACAACTCACTGCAGATCACAACGCTCAATGGTCGGCGCCCGAGGCGCTGGTAGAAATGCTCGCTGGCATTCAATGATCTGCGCTCCAGGACACGCCCGAAGAAAGGAGTTGTGAGCACCATTTCCAAAAC
>JBOGOP010000222.1:0-9471 GCA_050747225.1 Pyrinomonadaceae bacterium | reverse complement strand
TCTGTAAACGATGTCATGGCACTTTTCGGTGTAAACGATGTCGTGACACTTGTCAGCTAGGCGTTACGATGGGGCCATCTACCTGGGCGGTTATGTTGTAGAACTTTCACTCAAGAGTCGTATTTGTAGCAATCTCAAGTGGAAGGGCTTCCCTCAGACTAATTCGGAATTCCAAAGTTATCAAAGTTTTAAGACGCATGACCTCGATGTTTTGCTATCTTTGTCAGGCGCGGAAGAAAAAATTAAGACAGGGTATTTGGCTGAATGGTCTGTCGTCGCTACTTGGGACCCTAAAGCGAGGTATAATCCGATTGGAAGTGCGAACAAGATCGACGCGGAATTGTTGGTTGAGTCCGTGAGAAAGCTAATGGGTGCGCTATGAAGGAACTCTTAGAAGGGTTTATCGAACTGGAGCGATCCATCGCTTCGGAAAAAGGTGAGTTCGGGTTGTTCGCCCTTTTTCTCAGGGAAGATGCCGGCGCTGGTTCGGGAACGTCTGGGTACTCCGGCTATTTTGCTAAGTGGGACTTAATTGTGGCTGCGCCTTGGATCGAGGGAGAACGCAAAGAGGCGCTATCGCACATCACCAGGAGAATTCAAGAAACTTTTACTCCCGAAGAACTTTCACAATTGTCGAGAATTGTTCTAATCGATTTAGCTAATCCTGAAGTTGAGGCCATAAACCGAGCCATCAGGGTTCAGCACGGCCGGGCCGAAATCCATGATAGTAACTTCTTCGGTTTGCAGATCAAACATGCCTACATAATCACCTCTCAGCGAACAAACATAAACGAAGAAATACCGGCCTAGCTTCTTGTCTCCTGCTATGACCGCAATAGTTGTGAAATCTGCTAGAAGGACCATTGTCTAAATGCTGCAAAACAAAACTGGAATCATTTTCGGTGTAGCTAACAAACGCTCCATTGCCTGGGCCACGGCGCAGGTGCTACACGAAGCCGGCGCGCGGCTGGCCTTCACCTATCAGGGCGATCGGCTGAAGGAAAACGTCGAGGAGCTCACCCGTGAAACCATGCCCGGTTCGCTGCTGTTGCCGTGTGATGTCAGCAAGCAGGAAGAAGTGGATGAAACATTCAAACGAGTTGGCGAGGAGTTTGGCCGGCTCGATTTCTTAATTCACAGCATCGCCTATGCGCCTCGCGAAGCGCTGTGCGGTGGCTATGTTGACACCTCGCGCGAGGCGTTTCAGACGGCGCTCGAGATTAGTGCTTACTCGCTGCCTCAACTTGCCCGGGCCGCGATGCCCTTAATGACCGAAGGCGGCAGTATTGTTTGCATGAGCTACTACGGCGCGGAGAAAGTTGTAGCTGGTTACAACGTGATGGGCGTGGCCAAGGCGGCGTTGGAACAGAGCACGCGTTATCTCGCAAACGACCTTGGACCGCGCAACATTCGCGTTAACGCGATTAGCGCCGGGCCGATTCAGACGCTCTCCGCGCGCGGCGTCGCAGATTTTAGCTCGATGCTGAAGCATGCCGCCGAGAAGGCCCCACTGCGTCGTAACGTCGATCCGCGCGAAGTCGGTAATACGGCCCTGTTTCTTTGCAGTCCTATGGCGTCGGCGATTACTGGCGAAGTTATCTACGTTGATTGCGGCTACAACATCATGGGTATTTGAGTTTTTTGGAGTGCGGTGACCTGTCACCGCTTTAGTCCTGGGCGGCTTGATGCACATTCTTCCGCCGGATTCCATCGAAGGATGGCCGCGACGAGTCGCGACCGGCCAAAGCGGTGACAGGTCACCGCACTCCAAAGAGTTGAGAGGCAACACATGGCCGACATAACTGAGCCCGACGGACACCTTCCGGGCATGACGCAGGACGAGCAACTGCTTGAGAGTCCGGGAGCGGATGAGTTTACCCACACAGACACCTGGCGCGTGTTTCGCATCATGGGTGAGTTTGTCGAGGGCTTTGATGAACTCGCAACACTCACGCGGGGAGTCTCGATCTTCGGCTCGGCCCGCGTGCGCAAGGATGATCCCTATTACGCAGCCGCGCAGGAGACAGCCGCGCTGCTTACTCGCGTAGGCTTCGCAGTTATCACCGGTGGCGGCCCGGGCATTATGGAGGCCGCGAATAAGGGCGCCTTCGAGGCTGGCGGGCAATCAATCGGCTGCAATATCGAGTTGCCCTTCGAGCAGGGCTCGAACCCTTATCTGACAAAAGGCCTGAAGTTCAAGTACTTCTTCGTACGCAAGATGATGTTCGTCAAATACAGTCTGGGCTTCATCATTTTCCCCGGCGGCTTCGGCACGCTCGACGAACTGTTTGAAGCGTTGACTCTGATCCAGACAAAGAAGATCCGCAATTTTCCGGTGGTGCTTTTTGGGTCGGCCTACTGGCAGGGCTTGTTGAATTGGATTAGCGATCCCGCGATGAAGGAAGGCAAGGTTACCGAGCAAGATCTCAAGCTGTTACACGTTACGGACTCGCCTGCGGAAGTAGTCAAAATAATTGTGGACAGCCAGACTGTTCTGGGAGCGGAGAACTCTATCACGGCGGAGATTGCAGAGGTATTTCCTGATTCTGGAAAGCGTTAGCGGGCTCTTTTCTCATTGGCGGCGACACTCGCACTCAGCCACTCGAGGTATGGTTTGGAACCGGCGGTCAGCGGCAAAGCTACGATCTCAGGTGTCTCGTAACTGTGAAGCTTGCGTACTTCGCTTTCGATCTCCGCAAACTTTGAGTTCAGAGTCTTCGCAATCAACAAAAACTCTCGCTGTTGCTCAACTTTTCCCTGCCAGCGATATATCGAGTACATCTCCGGCATGATTTGAACGCAAGCAGCCAGACTCTTGTCCACCAGCATGTCAGCCAAACGTTCGGCCTCTTCGCGGCTTGAGGCTGTCATGAAAACTGCGATGGCTTGATCTGGTATGGTGGTCATGGAATGAAGTTTCGAGTTTCAAGTTTCAAGTTCGGCTCCAACGTTAACTTGTCTGCTCCTTCCGAACTTGGAACTTGAAACTTGAAACTTATTCCTCCTCTTCCCCAGGTATGCCGCCGGTCAGTGGGGTAGTGTCCGCGCCGAAGAAGGAGGCATAGATTTCCTGCGCCCTGTCGAGGTCGCGTTCGTCCACAAGTATGGTAGCGCCGGGTGACATAACTGAGAGCAAGGGCGAGAAAGCGTCTGCGCCGCCCGACTGTACAGCCGAGCGAATGTCGTTTTGCTTCAGAATATCGTTAACCATTTCGGCTTCGGCTGGTGAACCGAGATGGTGAAGTGGGACGAATTTCGCCTCGCTCGAATCGTGCATTGCCGTTTCAGAAGTCAGGCGGTTTACTAACTCTGATCCGTCATCAGGACACCTGGTGATGCCGGGTTCGTACTCTGATTCGCAAACTGGACAGAACATATTATTCTCCAGACTATCTTTGGCCTTTGGGCTTTGGTCTTTGGGCTTTGGACTTAAGCGATATTTGTTCTTCGAATGCTGTCATCGACCAAAGACCAAAGACCAAAGTCCCAAGACCATAGAAAAACTACTTTACCGCTCGGACCGCTCTTTCAAATGGTATTTCCTCAAAGTTCGTCATTTGTTTGAAGGCGCGGAAGCGTTCGTTAATCTCGTCCTGCGTCAGCTTCTGCACACGCGCGGTGCCAAACTCCTCCACATTAAATGACGCCATCACCGATCCGAAGATCATCGCTCGTCGCATTGCCGCTTCATCGAGTTTTTCCTGACTGGAAAGATAACCCATAAAACCGCCGGCGAAGGTATCGCCCGCGCCGGTAGGATCAAAAACCGACTCCAACGGATAAGCGGGAATAGCAAAGTAACTCTTCTCGGTGAAAAGTGCAGCCCCGTATTCGCCGCGCTTTACGATCAAAGCCTTCGGGCCCCACGAAAGTATCGTTCGCGCAGCCTTAATGACATTTGGTATGCCCGTCAACTGCCGCGCCTCGGCATCGTTGATCATCACGACGTCCACGCCCTTGATCGTCTGCAGCAGGGACTCGCGCGCGATGTCGATCCAGAGATTCATGGTATCCAGCGCCACCAGTTCGGCGCTGGGAACTTGTTCCCGCACGCCGCGCTGAAGATCCGGCTGGATGTTGCCAAGGAAAACCAGGCGGGCGTCCTTCGAGGCCTGCGAAAGCTTCGGCTGGAAATCGGCAAAAACATTCAAATGCGTATCCAGCGTGTGGGCCACATTGAGATCGTAGTCGTAACGCCCAAACCACCTGAACGTCTTGCCGTCGGGAATTCGTTCCAGGTCAGACGTGTCGACGTTGTGAGCGTCAAAGACTTCCTGTTCAGCAGAACTAAAATCTCCGCCCACGACACCCACGATCCGAACATCAGTGAAAAAACTTGCGGAAATTGAGAAGTGGGAGCCGGAGCCACCCAGCATTTTTTCAATTTTTCCAAAAGGCGTTTCGACCGCGTCGAACGCTACGGAACCAACAACAAGGAGAGACATAGATGAATTTCGGATTGTGGAATT
Organism: Pyrinomonadaceae bacterium; assembly: GCA_050747225.1. Lineage (GTDB taxonomy): Bacteria > Acidobacteriota > Blastocatellia > Pyrinomonadales > Pyrinomonadaceae > PSRF01. The sequence continues at coordinate 5,002 of JBOGOP010000222.1, read as the reverse complement.
CGGATTTCGGATTTGTAAATCAAGCGCTTGATACTGATTACTGCCCTTCTGCTTTCTGCCTTCTGCTATTGCGGCGGCTTCACTGGCGGCGGCTCAATCGTCGCTGGCGGCTCAGTCGTACCTGTCAGCGCGCGCAAGTCGGTCTCCGCCTGGTTACGAAATGTGCTGTTCGGGTACTCGGCCACCAGCCGTGAAAGGTAGACCCGTGCATCCTCGCGGAGTTCTTCAGGTGTCTTGTACTTCATGTCCTGCTTTTCTTTTGCCAACATTACGTCAGGCATTACGGTCTTTGTTTTTTGCCTGCCGCCACTCTCGGCAAGCCGCAAGCTGCTTTCCCCGGCGATGTAGAGAACCTCATCCATTTTGGCAAAATTCGGATTGCCCGCGTCTATTTCCTCACATCGTTTGAGCGCTGCAAGGTACGCCTTCTTTAGCTTGAAGTAATGTCGCGCAACCTCAAGATTGTGTAACGAGTCTTTTTCGAGTTCCGCATCGCGAATCGTTGCCGGATCAGGACCTGTCTTTACTCGACCCTGGGCAAACGAGGCTAAAGCGCAAATCGACAACGCGGCTACCAGTGCAACCATCGGGACAAAAATCTTTTTCATAAACTACCTCTCAAAACTGATTGACGATCCAGATCTAAGATTTCAGATTTCAGATTTCAGATTTCAAATAATCTCAAATCTCAAATTTCAAATCTCAGCACTCAGCACTCAGAACTCAGAACTCAGGAACTCAGAACTCAGAACTCAGAACTCAGAACTCAGAACTCAGGAACTCAGAACTCAGAACTCAGAACTCAGAACTCAGAACTACCCTTAGATGCCAATTCTCTCAGGAGAGCGCGTACTTCTTAACAATAGCGTCAAGTTTTTTTCGCGTTTCCTCGGGCCACAAATGCGGCGCGGTGAAAATAGCGTTCTTTAGCGCCGTGGCGCATTTGCATTGGCGCTCCTGCTCGCTGAGGCGCCTGACCGCATCCTTCATAATTAACTGAGCATTCCGGACGTTTTTGTTGAGATACTCAATGACCGAGTCAGCCGTAACTGCATCATGGCCGGGATGCCAACAATCGTAGTCCGTCACCAGCGCCAGCGTGGCATAACAGATTTCCGCCTCGCGCGCGAGCTTGGCTTCCTGCAGATTTGTCATGCCGATAACGCCCATGCCCCAGGCCCGATAAACCTCAGACTCCGCTTTCGTGGAAAAGGCCGGGCCCTCCATGCACAGGTAAGTTCCGCTTCGATGCACCTTAACGTCAGTAACCTTGCAAGCCTCTTCCAGCACGTCTCCCAATTCGCCACAGACGGGATGCGCAAAGGCTACGTGCGCCACAATTCCTTCGCCGAAGAAGGTTGATTCGCGGGCGCGCGCTCGCGTCCGATCAAAAAACTGATCCGGAATAACCATATCGAGCGGGGCATACTCTTCCTGCAGCGAGCCGACCGCTGAAGCTGAAAGAATACGCTCAACGCCCAGCAACTTCATCCCGTAGATGTTTGCTCTGAATGGAACCTCCGTTGGCGTGAGGAGGTGACCACGTCCATGGCGCGGCAGAAATGCGACCCGAGTGTTTTCGAGCGTGCCTACTATGAAAGCGTCCGAGGGAGGACCCAAAGGAGTTTCGACAACGATCTCCTCTACGTCCTCAAGCTCCGGCATCTGATAAAGTCCGCTGCCGCCGATGATTCCGATTTTTGCTGTGGTCATTTTATGATGTCGCGCAAGCTACTGCTTTGACTTGCATGCGCCCATTGCTTCCTTAACGAAGTCGGCTAGTTGACCTGCCTGTTGCTTCGCCAGCAATTGTTCGAGCGGCTCCATGTTTACTTTGGGCTTGGCCTTCTTGATGTTTTCGTAAGTCTTGATTACGCCTTCCACCCCGGCGAGATAAACCTGAAACTGGTCATTAGCTTGTTCGGGGTGCTCAATTACAAACTTGGCCTCGGAGAAGGTTAACTGTGTGACAATAGTGGGCGCGTAGTCGCCCTTAATTTTTGAATAATCGCCGAGCACATTTGTGCAGAGCGTAACACTGACGTCCGGCACTTGTATCAGCCATAACAGTAGTTCGCGGCTGAGCGCTTTTGCATTTTTGTTGAGAGGATCATTCTCGAGCAGCGTTACGATCTCAACGGCGCGTTTTCTTTCTTCGGGAGTCGAAGGCCCACGCTCCTGCGCAACGGTGGCCTTGGCTGCAAACGCCAGACTGAGAAACAGTGCCACTAAGAGGACCGCTTTCTTGCTCATGACTTCACCTTACTCCTAAAGCTCAAAACTCACGGGGTGCAGCTTTCCGTCTTCTTCGATTAGACGGCACATCGGCTCGTCCGGGTCATGGTAGAAGAGGCACGCCCAGCCCTCACGCGCTGCCTGCGGCAAAAGCTTCTTCTTCATTTCGAGCGTCTCCACCGGATAAAGATCGTAGCCCATGATCCAGGCAAACGGGACGTGAGCGCGCATCGGCACGAGATCCGCGAAACCAAATAACGTCTGCCCCTCGCGATTGAGCCGCCAACACTGCATCGAGCGATTGTGACCCGGATACGTTTCCATGCGCAGACCGGGCACCACCTCGTAGTTCGCGTCCTTCGTTTCCAACTGACCACTCGCGAGTAGGGGCCGCCAGTTGTCGACCACGTAACTCGCTCGGTCTCGTTCGCTGGGAGCCTCAGCGTGTTCCAACTCCCCGCGCGAAATGAAGTACCTGGCGTTACGAAACGCGGGCACAGCTTCAGCGTTGCCGCTTAGCGTGGTGTTGCCGCCGGCGTGATCAAAGTGGAGATGCGTGTTGACAACGATCGTTATGCTGTCCGGCTCAACGCCTGCTACCGACCGCAATGATTCGGCTAGCGATCGCTCACGCGTAATGCCGAACATCCGAACGTGTTTTGCGGACCACTTCTCGCCGATTCCAGTTTCGATCAGTATCCGCTCGCTACCGGTGTCGATGAACACGCAATTCATGTTCATGGTGATGCGGTTATCTTCATCAGGAGGACAAACCTTCGACCACAGCGCGCGCGGCACGACACCAAACATTGCGCCACCATCGAGGCGAAATTCGGTGTCAGGAACGATCTCCACACGGTAGTCGCCAAATTGCATTCGCTTGTCTACCTACCGCCGCGTTATTTGGTTTTTGGTTTAGTCTTCGGAGCCTCAGGCTTTGGCGCGTGCGGATTCTCCGCCGGCTCTGCTGACTGCGGCTGTCCGGACTGTTCCGGACCCGGAGCGAATCCCGGCGGCAGACCCTGCTGCGGTGGCGGTTGATCAGGCATCTTTACCGTATAGGTTTCGGCTACCGTCACATGCGAACGTTTCACAATGTCGTCCAGAACCTTTTTCTGCTTTTCCTGCTCGACAGCTGCGCGCGCTTTGTCGCGACCACTCTGCGGCGGGCCAAACGGATTTGCCGATTCGGCGCTCTCTCCTATCAGAATATGCCGTGCGTGAACCTTCTCTTCGTCTTTGCCGTCCTTCTTCTCCGTCTTGCGTTCTTCGAGCTTAATAATGTGGAAGCCAAACTTGGTCTCAACCAGGTCGCTAATCTGTCCCGGCTTCAGCGCATATGCCGCCTGCTCAAATTCAGGCACCATCTGGCCGTGGCCAAACCAGCCTAAATCCCCACCCTTGTCCTTGTTGCTGGTGTCCGTGGAAAACTCCTTGGCCAGTTTTGCAAAGTCTTCGCCACCCCTTGCGCGCTTCAAAACTTCCTCCGCTTTGGCGCGATTCTGCTTACTGCTATCCAACTCCGGATGTTGCTTGAGATACTCATCAATCTCAGCGTCGGTCGCCGTCATCTTGTCTTTCAACTGTTCCTGCGCATACTCCTGGGCCAGGACCCGAGCCTGCTCGAGCTTGACCTGCAAATCCACCTTCCGTTGTTTATCAAAGCCGGCAGCAATGGCACGTTGTTCGCCGATCATCACTTTTCCCAGTTGCTGCCGCACCTGCTTCAGTTGCTCTTCAGGAATCTCGCCGCCCGCAAGCTGAGGGTTTTTGGCTTTAGCGTCAGTTAAGAACTGATCCCACTTCGCCTGATTAGCTGGTTGCTTGAAAAAGTCCTCGACCTCTTGTTCGGAGACATTCGGTCCGGCAGGACCAACATTCTGCGATTTGAAAAAGTTCTGGGCGACGACCGCCGAACGAATCAGTTCAAGTTGCCGTTTCATTTCTGGACGGCTGGTGATTAACTCCTTCTTAACTTCCGTCGTGCCATCCGGCTTCACGGTTTTCACTTCGACCGGCGTCGTGCGCGCTTCATCGGCAACCGCGAGCAGCTTGTGCAAGTCCTCTGCAAAGCTCTTACGCGTCTCTGCGTCCTGCGCAAGCCGCGCGCGAAACTGTGGCGATTGGTCTTCCGCAATCAGCGCCATGTCTTCGGCGGAGAGGCTGGTGAGGGATTCCGAACGCCTCGCCTTCACCTGCCAGAAGATTAGGCCGCCGGCAAACAATACGGCTACCGCAGCCGCAATCCAGGCTTTTTTAATTGAACTCAAAATAATTATCCCTTTCCAAAAAATATATTCTAGTCATGTTGGACTAATTCGAGCAGTACGCCGTTGGCCGACGAAGGGTGAACAAATGCAACCAGACAACCGCCGGCGCCTGTTCGTGGCGTTTCGTCAATCAACCTGGTCCCCTTCTCCTTCAAGCTGGCAAGCGACGCTCTGATGTCAGTCACCCTTATCGCTACGTGATGAATCCCTGGCCCGCGTTTCTCCAAAAACTTTCCCACCGGCGAAGTTTCGCTGAGCGGCTCGAGGAGTTCGATGTGCGTCTCACCGACAGGCAGCATCGCAATCCGGACGCCTTGTTCCATTACCTCTTCCGTTGACTCGACCTCTAACCCGAGCGCGTCTCGCCAAAGCGCCAGCGCCTCATCGAGTTGGTGCGTCGCAATGCCGATGTGATCAAGCTTCATAAGAACAGTAGTCAGTAGTCAGTAGTCAGTAGTCAGTAGTCAGTAGTCAGTAGTCAGTAGTCAGTAGTCAGT
>JBOGOP010000221.1:0-9485 GCA_050747225.1 Pyrinomonadaceae bacterium | reverse complement strand
AGTGCTAGCGACGCTGAAGACGGGACCCCCTGTTGCACGGTCACCTGGAATTTTCGGCCAAGCTACAGCACTGACAGTGGCCGCGCCGCCACGTTTGTCTTCAACACAACGGGAACCAGGACCATTACCGCAACGGCAACCGACCGCGGCGGAGCCACCCAGGTGGCTTCGCTTACCATCAACGTGACGAACACGCCGCCGCTGGCAAGCATCGAACAGCCTCTTCTTGGTAGTGAGGTGTATGCGGGGCAATCTGTGCGTTTGTTAGGTTCCGCAACCGATAGAAATGAAGGTGTCGGACCAGACCCGGGCAACCTTGATTGTCGCAACCTTAGTTGGACCAGCAGCAATCCCGCGGACAGATTTCCGGTGCGCGGTTGCGATGCGAACGTAACTTTCGACGATCCTGGCCGCCGGACGCTGACGCTTGCCGCAAGAGATCCGCAAGGAGCGTCGGGAACAACCAGCGTCGAGATCAACGTGCTGGCGCGTCCGAGCAACTTTCCTCCGACGATCAGCGTTGGAACGCTGCCGCCTTTCAATTACGAGTCCGGCTATCGCTGGGATCGGACGTTCGTCGTGAGCGCGAGTGCCATCGATCCCGAAAGGGACGTTCCCCTAACATTTCGCTGGATCGCCACCTCCTATTACCCAGACAGTTCGAGGGTCTTTGCCAGCGCGGTTGCAATTACTGCTGGTTCGATTCTTTCGAACTTGAACTGGACGCCGTCGCGCACACCATCACTCTTCATCAGCGACTGCTCAGCCTCCGGTAGTTACTCAGGTCAAGTGGTAAGACTGACGCTTGAAGCTACCGATAGTCGGGGCAATAGAAGCACTCGAACGCTGCGAGACATCAAGGTGTATCGCTGCTTCCTGATTTGAAGGCGTAATGAGAGAGCAGGGCGAAATCGTCCTGCCGGTGTCCTGGGCTATTACATTTCGCGCCCTTGGCGCTGCGATTCAAATCGGTTCAATGTCCCACACGGTGAAAGTACTTTTTGTGCGAAGCTACCAAGAGGACAAGAACAATGAAATACATCTGCCTGGGATACATCGAGCCAGGAAAATTCGAAGGGATGACCGAGGACGAGCGACACGCCACGTTCGACGAATGCTTTGAGTACAACGACCATCTGCGCGCCAACGGACATCTGGTCGCCGAAGTACCGCTTCAGCCTCCGGAGACCGCGTTGACCCTGTACTGGCAAAACGGCAAAGTCGCGACCACTGATGGTCCCTATGCGGAAACCAAGGAACAGCTGGGCGGCATTCAAATCCTTGAGGCGCGCGACCTCAATCATGCCGTTCAGCTTGTCTCACAGCAACCAGGCTTTAAGCATGGACTTGGACCGATTAAAATACGGCCGGTTGTGGATTTGAACGAAATCGTAAAGGAGAGTGAGCAGCGACGACGGCGAAAGGGTGCGTCGCGATGAGGGCTGCCACGAGGGAAAGAATGATCAGGATCATGGCAGCTGGCGCATCGGGCTCGTCAGTTTTTTCCGGTCCTTACTGGTTCTTATCGTCGAAGGAACCGTCCCAGGCGAAAGAGCTGCCGCCGATTCTTGTGTTCGCAGTCGAACTTGCAAAGTGGTCCGACGGAACGGCCGCACCCATGCATAAAGAGTAGATTGACCACTACGCAATCGAGACATCAGGCGGGACTCCTGGTGACTCTTTAACTAGCCAGAAGTTGCTTGATCTTCTTTAGATTCTCTCTCGCTCCCTCACTGAATCGGACGATTTATCGGTCAGCAATGAACCTATACATGTAAGGTTTTGCGATTCAGTCCGACCAATGGCTGTGCTTCGAAGAGGAGAGCACACACGGTAGTACGCGAGGAATCTCGAGCGCGTGCTTTGAATGCTTCCTAACGAAGCGAAAATCAACAGCCTGAAGGAGTGATCAAAATGAAGTTCATAATTAATCGCATTATAGTCGCTTTCCTGCTCGTTACTTTGGCCGGCGCGGCGGCGTTAGGCAAGAGTAAGAAAGTCACTATTTCTTTCGCGTCGGATTTCAAGGTCAATGGAGCCCTCATCAAGAAAGGTACATACGATGTGGTATTTAACGACCAAACGGGCGAACTGTCGATCGTCAAGGACGAAAAGGTCATCGCCAAAACCGCAACTCGACAGGAAAAACGTGGCCGCAAGGCACAGAGTAATCAAGCCGCAACCGGAACGGACGGCGAATTGGTGAGCATTAGCTTCGCCGGCAGCGACCAGAACCTAATTGTGAGTATGGCTGGCATGCAGGCTGGCAGTAATTAAGTTAAACGTTTCGCAGACAGAATGCGCACCTCGATCGCGAGCACGTTCGGGGTGCGTGTGTCTTTGCGTTCAACGAAGGACATAAAGAAAAACAGCCGCCGCCACAGCAGCAACAATGATTACACCGGGCACTAACCGCCGCCAGATGAAGCGGTCAATCATGTTTTCCGCCTCAAGATTCAAGGCGCAGGTAGGACAGCCGCGCGCATTCGCATCCAGCACCTGCCCGCAATCACGACAAGTCTTTGCACTCATGACACCAAGACCTCACTTTGACACTTCCTGAAATACACCATTTACAATTTGCTGTTGAGCATGGCATGAACTAATCTTTTGGTCCAACAAGTCCAGTTGAGAACTTTAGCAAGTCGGTTGGTTGCAGTAAACGAATTGGCGTTCTTCGTCGGGCCACAAGAAGACGGCGAAGTCATTTTCCGAAAGCGTATTCTGACAAAGCCCGATCCCCTATGAGTGAGGCCCAAGTTAAGCCCCTCGGTCAGTCTCCCGATCCAGGCAAATGGCTGGATGATCACGGAGACTATCTCTTCAAGTATGCAGTCTTTCGACTTCGCGACGATACGGCTGCTGAAGACGCTGTGCAAGAAACATTTCTGGCGGCTTTGAAAGCGTATGAGAAATTTGAAGGCCGTGGTTCGGAACGAACCTGGCTGGTTGGTATTCTGAAACACAAGGTCGTCGATCATTTTCGACGTGCAGTGCGTGAGGCGCCGCTTGGTGAAGAAGCTGATGAAGCTTCAGATCATCGGGAGTTTTTCGAAAGAGCAGACGAGTGGAAAGGTCATTGGAACAACGATTACGCGCCAACCGATTGGCACGCGACGCCCGCCGAATTGCTGGAGCGGAGTGATTTTTGGAAAGTCTTTAGCGATTGTCTCTCGCCGTTGCCACAGCGTACTGCCAATGCGTTCACGTTGCGCGAGGTGGATGGCCATACCAGCGAAGAGATCTGTGAAATATTGAGCATCTCAGTAAACAATCTGTGGGTCATGCTCCATCGCGCGCGCTTGCAACTGCGCAACTGTCTCGAGATGAATTGGTTCAAACGCGAACACTGACATGGCGTTGAAACTCTACGACAAACTGAAGCACGCTGTCCGATTTTGGCTCTTGCGCCGGCTTCCTACTTGCCAAAATACGGTCGAGACGATCTCACAATCGATGGAGCGGCCACTCACGCTGCGCGAACGCATTACAGTGAAACTTCATTTATGGATCTGTGCCTGGTGCCAGTGGTACCTCGAACAGCTGCAACTGATTCGCGATGCTGCTCGCGCCAAGGCCTCTGAATCTCATGATTTGAATACTGCATCAGGTCTCTCCGCAGAGGCGCGCGAAAGAATCAAGCGCAATCTCACCAGCAAATAAAATCAAGTCTGTAAGGTTCCACTCGTAACTGCGACAACTCTCTGTGGGTAAGTTTTGCCCGAAGATTGTTTCTTGTTTGATTCAGGTGGGTGTAGCTTTCTTTGACCGAATGGATTGAGTTTTGTCAGCCGCGCAAAAAACTTACGATGAAATCTTCAGATCATGATCATCAGCATGCACCCAATCGCTTCGGCGTCATTCCGACGCACCTGCGCCTTGATGCTGACGCCTGTTACACCGGCAAGGGTATAACTATCGCTTTTCTCGACTCGGGCTTTTATCCCCATCCGGATCTGCTCGAGCCAACAAATCGCATCATTGCCTATCACGACCTGGCCGGAGAACGGCCGATTCTCAAGCAAGACGATTCGTCGGAATCCTGGCAATGGCACGGAACGCAGACAGCGATCGCGGCTGCCGGAAACGGATATCTCTGCGACGGAATCTATCGAGGGCTGGCTTCTGAGGCTGATTTAGTGCTCGTTAAGGTTAGCGAACAAGGCCAGATTACGGAGGATAACATCGCACGCGGAATTAGATGGATCATCGACAACCGTGAGCGTTACAACATTCGAGTTCTCAACATCTCTTTGGGTGGAGACCAAGATGTGCCCTGCTCGAGAAGCGTCATCGATCGGGCCGCCGAAGAAGCAATCAGCAATGGAATTGTCGTCGTGGTCGCCGCCGGAAACTCTGCGGACAAACACTCGATTCCGCCAGCAAATTCGCCTTCGGTAATCACAGTCGGCGGCTATTCTGATAACAATCAGTTGAACGGGAATGGGTTGGATCTTTATCACTCAAACTTCGGTGGGACTGCCGATGGGACGGTCAAACCCGAAATCGTCGCGCCCGCAATGTGGATAGCCGCGCCGATATTGCCAGGCACGCTGTCGTACGAAAAAGCCCAGGCCTTGTCCCGGTTGGCAGCGGCACCGGATTATCAACTCCCCGGCCTCGCGCGCGAACTGGAAGAGAAAGCTGAGCTGCCGGAACAGCTAGTCTTAGCCGATGCGTCCGCGATTCGGCAGTTTGTCGAAACTGCTTTGAGTCAACAGAAGATCGTGGCGGCGCATTATCAGCATGTGGATGGCACTTCCTTCGCCGCGCCGATTGTCACGTCTATTGTGGCGCAAATGATCGAAGCCAATCCCGAGCTAACTCCGGGAGCAATTAAGAACATATTGGTTTCGACGGCCGACCGGATAGCTTCCGCGCCGGCCATTCGGCAGGGTTATGGGATGGTCAATGCGCGCCGCGCGGTTGAATTGGCAAAGACGGAACAGCACTTACTGAATGTGGTCGGATGCAAGCCACCGCGGATCAATAACGGCCGCGTGGTTTTTCTCTACCATGACGACGCAGCCGCAAGTGTTTCTCTTGCCGGCGACTTCAATGGCTGGGACTCGGAGGCAAGCCCGCTAACACAAGACGAATTCGGTCTCTGGTTGACTGAGATTCCTGCTCCCAAAGTCGGGAGCTACGGATACAAGTTCGTCGTGAACGGTCAGCGTTGGCTTGAGGATCCGAACAATGGCATGAAAACCCCAGATAATTATGGCGGGTTGAACTCATTACTGGTGATCCAATAAGGGCTCTGTTTTGAAGATCTATACAAACGTCAGAAGGGTAGTTAGACAATGGCTACTGCGCAAACTCCAGCCCTGCCGCCAGATGGTGCCGCTGATGTCGGAAGCAATGGATCGCCGGCTCGGTGTCTTTGAATACCTCGAACTCAAACTGCACTTACTGGTCTGCGCGTGGTGTGCTCGATATCTGAAGCAGATCGAATTGGTGAGATGTTTAGTGCGTTTGCCGTCCTCGCTGGACGAATCGACCAGTGAACCCGCCACGCCTCTCACACCTGAAGCGCGGCAGCGCATCGCAAAAGCACTCAATAGCTGATTACAAAACTGAACTTTGGTTCGGCGGGAGTCCTGTCGACTAAGTTTTGGGTCGATGGTTAGGAACGAGACTTCAGTGATTCGCGAGCTTGCCGCTGAAGTATTGCGATGAATGTGTTCGCCCGAGCGTAACCTGCGTACTCCGCGCGCTCAGCATCGCTGAGTTGGCCTTCCGAAGATTTACGAGCCAGTTCTTCAATGCGCACCTGAAGCTCAGGATCAGCACGAAACTCGACAATCTCTTTGGCCTTCTCCGGCAAAACAATCTTCATTACCGGCCTCACGCCACGTTCAAATGCCGACATTTCAGAGGTGGGTTGCATGGGTTGAAACTATCACGAGGTAGCTTAATGGCAACAAAAGCGTCTCTCACTTTGGTCGAGAACGCAGCAGACCCTTCATTTCATCCAACGACACCGAGGAACTTGGATCGGAATGATGTTCCGCCAGCCGTTCTTCAACCAAGGCTTCATCGGCTGCGGAAAGAGGCGGATCGTCCAACTCTAACGCGCGGCGAATCAGAATCTGACGTTCCTCAAAGGTGAGATGTGGAAGCTCTGCGATGACTTCGTTGAAACTCATGGTGGAAGCTTAACCGCGCAGCGTCAGTTTTTCAACAGATACGTGAACCACGGAGATGCGGTGCTCCGGGCAGTATAAGCCGATTCGCGCTAAACTAACGTGGGAAAGGTGGGAGGCGGCATTGATGGAAAGATTCAGTTTCAAGCTTAACGACAGGTTCTATCAAGAACTGCACGGCCGTTTGGAAAAACGACAGACAGAAGAACGCGAGGCGATTCTGGCAGCGTCTCAGCCGGGAGTGTTACCTCGGCCTTTCTTTCCGCAGGCCCAACTTAGGCGGTGTGCACCAGAAACAATACCTTCGGCCGAGGTGCTAAGGACTCTTATTGAAACAGCTTTTTGGACGAGCTTACGTCGAGAAGAAGGTAGAGAGCTGCGTTTTACAATTAAGTACATCCGCCAAGCTTCACAGAACCTTTCATTCAAATACCCTATTGATTTCACCGTTTCAAATCTGCGAAAACTGGCCCCGGCCCTCAGTAATGTTGAGGATGTTGAGGCTGGTGTAACTCTGTCCGCTGACGGCAGGCTGAAGCTAGCTGGGATTTCAAATCTTATTACCGAGCCTTTGGCAATCAAAGTTCTCGACCCGGGACTAGTTATCGTCGGTCTCGACTTATGGAACATCGCCGCGATTTCGGGTGACGAACCAGCCTTCATCAGTAATACACTGTTAAGCTGGAGCAATGACATCTGGTCTATCTTTGCTCAAAATGGTGACAACTCATTTTCTGAACCAAGAGTGAGAACTATTATTAATACCGCCAGAGCGATGCGCCTCAAGGGGCACGGTGGGACACTATTGATTGTCCCGCCCAATGCTGACATCGAAAAGTCGATAGGTGAAAACCTTTATGAAGTCAATAAAGCCAACGACGTCACAGCTCAACCCCTAAAAGATCTCATGGAAGCGAGAAGAAAGTTAGAGGCTAACAAGGAAGATAAGCTCGCGAAAGCAATGGAGAGGTTCTCGGAAAATCGGCTTCTCAGTAACGTCCCTCAGTTTCTCGCGCAGGTGACGTTGGTTGACGGAGCTACCTTAATGTCCTCTGATTTTGACGTCTTGGCTTTCGGCGTTAAACTAAAGCCTTCGAACGACGACATACAACCGAAGGTCGAGAGAATCGATCCGCTCGAACATGAAGCGGTAGCTGAGACTCAGGGCACGCGTCACACATCAGCCGCACGGTTTGTGTTCGACAACCCAGGCTCGGTCGCAATTGTTGTCTCGCAGGACGGCAATGTTACGGCATTTGTCTGGAGAAAGCCCACCGGGTCGGATACAGCTTCGGTGCATGCGTTTAAGAGACTGGAGTTGACTCTATTTTAACCGATCTGCTGACTCATGACGGCGGAACACGAAACGGGTGATTTAGAACCATGAAGGAGATAGTGGTAAAACTTGATGATGACGCTTATCGGCGCGCTGAAGGTGTTGCAAACGCCCGCAAGATCTCGTTAAGCGCTCTGGTTGAAGAGTTGGTAGGGTCTGTCACTAGCGACACTCAGCCCAACTCCGAGGATGTTAAGAACCTTTTCTGCGCTCTCGACAAAGGACGCAACACGGAACCCATCGGCCCTCTCGGACGCCAAGACCTCCATGACCGCCCAGTACTTCATCGACACTAACATCCTGCTCTACGCTGGCTCTGGAGCAAACGAGGATCAGACCAAGAAAAACATAGCCCGGCGAGTGCTGGCGCAAGCGAATATTGGTTTCTCGGCGCAAGTGATGCAGGAGTTTTACTCTGCCGCGGTAGGTAAAGAGCGGCTAAGCATCACACACAACGAAGCGCTGATGATTCTCGCAGCTTTAAGCCCATTCCCTGTCTTGCCTATCGATCGAGAGTTGGTTATACAGGCCATTGAGATCAGGGTTCGTTACCGGGTTTCATATTGGGACGCAGCAATTGTTGCCGCAGCGCAACGGCTGGGCTGCGAGATCCTGTACAGCGAAGATCTGAACCACGGCCAGGACTACGATGGAGTCGTGGTAGTGAATCCATTCCTTGCTGTAACCTCCCCTTGATCATTAGTCAACCGTTCGTACTTCACCCTCCTTCAACCGCGATTATCTGCCAGCGAATCTTTAAATCCACCAACAAAGCCTGTAAGGAACCTCAACTCACCGCGACTAATCACTTGAACAAGGGATTAGTTCAAAACGAGGAACAAAGACAATGCGACGAAGAGTAGCCATAAAAAAGAGAATCCAGCGCAGACGATCGGTGCTGCGAATGAGCGCCAGGCGAAGAGTAGACGTAGTCAATTCCAACCCGTCGAACTTCTGCTTAATGAGTGCTGGTCTTACAGATCCTTTTACTGGCTGACTACGAGCAACAAATCAGCGGCGTCGCCCGCACATCAACAAGGAAAGAGGTTCGCGCGAGTCGCGCGATGGTAAAGATGGATCTGACAAGTCCTAACAGTATCAGTGTGTTCGATAGCTTGCGGCGGCGAATGATGATGCCGGAACCGTGGGCTTTCAGTGAACCGCTTAAAGCCTCTAATCGATGGAGCGATCGAATGGTAGATGCGTTGAGACAACATTGGCCTGAATACTTCATGGAAGCTGCTGAACTCGGCCTGTTCATGATATCGGCTTGTGCTTTCACGGTGTTGTTATTCCATCCCTTATCGCCTATCGCTCAAAATATACAGAGCGACCTCATGCGACGAATGCTGATGGGCGCGGCCATGGGTTTAACTGCGATTGCCATTATTTTTTCACCACTCGGCAAACGTTCAGGCGGTCACTTCAACCCTTCCGTAACTCTGACTTATTTTCGGCTCGGCAAAATCAAGGGGTGGGATGCAGCCTTCTTTATTCTGTTTCAAGTTGCCGGCGGTATCGCCGGTGTAGCCCTCGCCTCACTCCTGCTGGGCAAGTTCGTAGCGCATAAGTCAGTGAATTATGCCGCGACGAGCCCTGGCCCAACCGGAACCACCTACGCCTTTCTTGCCGAGCTTTTGATCTCTTTCATTCTGATGTTGGTAGTCCTGACAGTGTCGAACACTAAACGGTTGAGTCGCTGGACCGGACTTTTCGCAGGAGTTCTCGTCGCAATCTACATCACTATCGAATCCCCAATCTCCGGCATGAGCATGAACCCAGCGCGTACGCTGGGCTCTGCTGCAGTCGCACATATTTGGACGTCGCTCTGGATATATTTCACCGCGCCGCCGTTGGGAATGCTGATGGCAGCGGAAGTTTATCAACGACTGAGGGCAGGTCGCGCAGTTGCTTGCGCGAAGCTGCATCACCACAACAACCAGCGTTGCATCTTCAAGTGCAACTTTGAAGTTAACTGACAGCGGTTAGCCATAGAGAAGCAG
>JBOGOP010000220.1:0-9514 GCA_050747225.1 Pyrinomonadaceae bacterium | reverse complement strand
CCTGGAACCTTTATTGGTCAAGCCGTCGCGCGCAACTGGACGCTGGATGATCATCGCGGGAGAGCGTCGTTATAGAGCAGCGCGTGCAGCAGGCCTTACTGAAGTGCCATGTGTGGAGATGGATTTGGACGCCGGTAGCGTGGCTGAGATTGCCCTGATTGAAAACATGCAGCGAAAGGACCTAACGGTCTGGGAAGAGGCTGACGGGTTATCGGCGCTCTGTGACAGGTTTGGCTATACGCACGAAGAAGTGGCGAGAAAAGTAGGCAAGAGCAGGAGCACCGTGACCGAGGCACTTTCGATCGCGGCCATTCCTGCAGACGTCCGTGATCTTTGCCGGCAGGCAGATGTCTCGGCAAAGTCGATGCTGCTCCAGATTGTTCGTCAGCCGGACGAAGCGGGAATGAGACGGCTCGCGAAGCAGATAACTTCTCGTGGACTTACACGCGATGACGCAAGGGAAGTGAGACGTCAGGAAATGGGGCCACGCATAGCTCCGGAGGCCAAGCCCTACACCTTCAAATATACTTCACCCAAAAAAGATTTCAGTCTTGAGCTGCGCTTCCGTCGAGCGAACGTTGACACCGTAGCGATTGCCCAGGCCCTTCGATCGGTTGCCAAGAGCATTGATGGTGGCGATCAACCTGCAGAGGAATAACAAACCCTACCAGCCGTCGACTACTTCGAACTCAGACTCTTCTTCTTTTCCGCGGCTGCTCGCTTTTGTAATCCCTTGGCCCATCGTTCGAGCGTCGGCTGCAGCGGCTTAAAGAGCTTGGCGCGGAACGTGTGCTTCTTTTCATTCCAGGCCTTAAGCTGCTTTTCCGTGTACGCCCTTATCGCGGGCTCCATCTGAGTCTTCTTAAGCGAATGCTTTAGCGTGAAGTGGTAGTGCTGGCCAACCAGCGAAAAGACAGTCGCCGCCAGGTTGCCCTTAAACGAAAGCCGGGGAATGATCCGTTTGTGCGCCGGCCTGTTACCCGGAAGCAGGACGCCCACAGCAACTTCTAACCACGCGCCTTTCGGACCCTGACGCGGATGATAAAGTCCTGGCAGCTCCGACGCCTGAAAGGTATTTCTAATCCGCGGATCCGATATGAACTCAACCAACCTGATGCGCTCCAGCCCGCGCGTATGCTCACGCGGCAAGCTGTCGAAGGCTGCCTCCAGATGCTTCTCGGTATCCTTAGGCAGCTTCCGTTCAGCCTGATTCTCAATTTTGATTGCCACTACGCGAACACCTCACATGCTCAGATCGTTAACAAATAGAAATGACCCGTCACTCTAAGGTGCGCCGCAAAGCCGGTCAAGCGAGCATGAGGATTGACTTGCCAGGCCCACGGTCCTGAGGCAGGGCAGACGCCTTGAGGAGCGAACCACGCCGTCCAATCGCCTTATATAGACTGCGTCTGATAATACATATTATGTACGAGGTGGCTTTGCCTCAGAAGCGGTACTTGCCTCAAAAAGCAATGTGACCGATTCTAAGGATTACAGTTCTTAAGAACCTTCCTCATCTTTCGCTCAAACTTTACCCATAAGTCACTCCCCCACGGGCATGTCGAAAGCGCATCGCAGTATTGTTCTAGGGATATCGCGAGTTCCAGATGAAACTTGTCGGCATTGATTGTCTTCGTAGTCGGATCAAGAAGCGGGTGCTTCCATCGCTTAATGCGCCAGCCCTTGGTTGTCTCACCTTGATGAAGGATGCCGCAACGAACCTGCCTGTAGAAATCGACTGAAAGTGTGCGGAACGCTGCGAAGTTGTCATTCGCGCTAAAGAAACAGCAAAAAGGAAGCGCCCCCTTCCTGTCAGTGTCTTCCCATCCCTGCCGGAAGGATTCCAAAGCTTCAATCATCAGGCAGCAGATCGCCATTGTTGAGAAGCCATTGGCTTGTGACTTTGGAACGGCTTTCAGCGGAGTAATGTACCGTTCCGTGAAGCGGCCTTTGATGAACTCTACGAGCCCTTCTGTATCTCCGGCCTCAATCATTGTGCGGCACTTCTTGTCAGTAGTTTTCGGCTTTTGGCAAAGAAGCGTCTCGTCTTTGTCGTATTGGCTTTTGTCCATATGACGCCCTTCCGGTGTCGCTAAGCGGCTTCAGCTAGATATTGACTGACTGTGTCACTGACTCAGTCCCTATGATATAAGGCTGCATTCTCTCTTTTTGGAGGCGTCCATAATGCCAGATAAGAAGAAACCAGTTATCCCTGCCGCTGAACTGAAAGCCGAACGCGAGCGTGTTAGAAAACGGGCGCAAGAACGTCTGGCGCAATACGAAAGCGAGCCTATGCTTACTTCAATAGCGGTCTATCAGTCTCAAACGGTAAAAAAGCTTGAAGAGATTTCCAAGCAACTAAAGGAAATCAATCAAACCTTACTTGCGGTTCTTTCGGCGCTTGAGACCGTTCACTAACGGGAGATCGTCGGGTAATACTGTTACTGCTATTTCTAAAGCCTTGATGCACTCCATCGATGTCGCTCCAGATTCTTTGCAGGCTTCAACGATCTTATTCGCTAAAAGCATCTCCGTTGGAAACTCTGACTTAGTGGCTTGTGCTTCTCTCATTGCTGGCCTTCTCCGTGTCGTGCTAGATTTCTGCCAGCAAACCTGAATTGCTTTTTCTGAACACTGTAGAGCGGCAACGTCTGATTCACGTGGCCGCTCTTACTTTTTATTGACGCTTCGGAGTGCGACGGCGAACCGGAGTCCGCTGTTTCAATAAATCTCTATGCCTGGTTTCCAGTATGTATCCTAGCCGCTGATAACTCACGCCTAGAAACTTTGCCGCGTAGGTTATGCTCCCGTTTACTTTGATGAGTGCGTTACTGATTAGCTCCCGCTCAAACTTCAATACTTCGTCGGGCAGAACAAAGGGCTTATTGTAAAGAACATCTGCCGTGCTCTCGCCTGTCTGCTCACCGCGTAGCTCTAAAGCCAGCTTCTTTCCGACTGCTTCAAATCTCAGCTTTATCTCTTGACTCTGCGAAGTTGCCAACCATTCTTTCGCTTGCTCATAAGCAGCGTATTGAATCTCGGCTGGCAGTTGATCTATTTCCTCAATCATGGTCAGCGCGGCCAGTCCAGCGCGATTGGGTGATCCGGCTTGATGCCCGATCTCTATTGCTCTTTGAAACGTGAATTGTGCCCGCTGTGTTTGATGGAGTCGCGCTAAGGCGATGCCTTGAGTGATTAGCGCGTCAGTCAGAAAACATTGACGCCCCGCCTTCTCAAAACTCTTGGCTGCGTTTCCGGCTGCGCGGTCCGCTTCGGCATAGTTTCGCTGCGCGATAAAGACCTGTGCGCGGGTTTCATCAACTTGCGCGGTTCTTACCCTGTCTCTGACGCTCACGGTTAGGCGTCTGGCGTGATCAAGGTATTCGTGCGCCTCTGCATAGCGAGACAGATCGCGCAGCACGTTCCCGATATTGTTTTTGACGTGAGCGCGAAACACTGTATTGCGAGCGAGTTTGAAGTGATGATCGGCTTGCTCGTATTCCTCTATGACTCGCTTTAGTTGTTCGGTTCGCTTCGCTGGCGTTGTCAGTTTGCGGAGAACCATCGCATGTTGATTGTGATAGAACCCTTTGATCGTTTCGCTCGTGATCTTCTCAAACAGCGGCGCGTTGGCCTTGAGGATTTTTAGCGACTCGCGGTAGCGACAAGCTGACCACTCGACAACTGACAATCCGAGCAGGGCGTTTGCTCGCGTGTTCCCTTCGGCAGTCAGTTTTTCTATTGCCTCACTGAACATGATCCGCGCTTCATCCAATGCGCCTGCTCGCCAATAGCAATAGGCCAGTTCGGATCGTATTTCGGCAACCGTCTTTGAGTCTCCGATTGATTCATAGAATCTACTGCTCTCCGTTAGTAAATCTCTCGCCCACTCGTCGGCTTCCTTGATCTCGTTTCGACTCCCGATCCATCCCGTTAGGACTCCAACACAGAACAGAACCTCAGCCGCGACAGATGGCTGAAGTCCGCCTGTGTCCGGTCGGACGCCGGGCCGTTTCCAGAGTGGACGCATCACCGCTTGCGCTCCGTCATAGTCGCCTCTGTCCTTGAACTCAAAGGCAGCGCGACACCTATAGACAGCGCGGTCGTTGAGTGTTAGGTGAGACAAGTCCGGCTTAGCTGGCGAGGCGGTACGCATAATGTGAATCCTTTGGGAAGTGAGTATGGATACTGCAAGCCGGATAGTAGTTTGACTACCTATGCCTTGCAAGGAATCTTGCGTTGGTGTCTCATTCAAGTCGATGTAAAAATCTTTGCATCGTTTTGTTCCCAAAGGAGAGACATCAATGAGAAGGTTCCTAATGACTGTTGCCTTGACGTGCGCTCTATCCGTCTCAGCCTTCGCCGGAGACATGCCCACTTGTGGCGCTCCTGCACCCGCGTCTAGCGGAACGCAGTCAAGCGTGGTGGTTACTGTAGTGCTCACGATCATTAGTTTAGTTCGCTAAAAGATCACCAATCCAGGTACGGACAAACTGCCTTCGGGCAGTTCAGCAGTCGTGTGTCTCACGCTGCTAGTTCGGTTGAAAACGTCGCTTCGATTCCTAATTCGTGAACTGACTGAATGACTACGCAAAGGTTATGACAGAGCACCTTGCAAAGTGCTTCGTTGATCTGCGCGGTCAGACTCTTGCTGCGAAGTCTCTGTCCAAACTTTGCCTTGATCATGTGAAAAGTAGTCTCGACATTGGATCGCTTGTGATAGTGGGCTAAGAACTCCTCCCGTTGGTCTGTGTAGAATTCAAGCATCCGATCCCACAGCTTAGACTTCGCGCCGTAGGTTGACTGGTTCGCTTTCGCATTGACCTTGAACGGTATGTAAGGGATCGCGCCGTGACGCAATGAAGTCAAGAGATTCGTCGCGCCAATGTAACCTTTGTCGGCTGAAATCTCGGCCATCTTGAATCCGTTGCCAGCGGTCGTCTCGACTAGCGGTTTGAAATAATTGTAGTCATGCGAGTAGCCGTCGCTTATCTCGACTGACGTTACGATGTTGGTCTTCACTCCGCACATCAAATGCACCTTGAGCCACATCCGGCGATCCTCTTCCTTGCCATACTTCACATCTAGCCAGCGCATGAATTGGCCGGTGCTGAATCCGCTAGAGTCAATCGCAAAATCACTTTCAACTGATTTCAGAGGTAAGGCACTAAGCGCGATCAACTCATACAGGTAAGGCGTTAGCGCCTCAGCTTCCAGATAACGAAACACTGAATTGTAAGACGGCATCTTTGAGAGAAAGCCGCGCCGTCTGGCTTCCTGCAAATCGCTCTGAAAGCGTCGGCCTGAAACGGTGGAGTAAACCTTGAACGTGCTGGCAAAGATGATGTCAGCAAGCGACAGACGCGGCCTACCACGCTGTTGCTCAGGCTCAGGAATGCTCCGGCATAGCTCGTAGAGCAAACCCTGTAGCTGTGACTTCTCCTCAGTCTGCGCGGCATTGTACGCGGGCCAATTCTGAGAGTAAGTCTTGCGAGTGACCTTGACCGTTTCAGTGATCACGGTCTGACCGTCCGGCGACTGCTCGCGTTGGATCGTGTACTCAACTGCGAAGATGTGCTTACACCGATCATTGGTGAATTCGTGATCCCTGCAAGTGCAAGTCGGTTTTTCTGCGTTCAGAGCAACGGCGTATTTTTCTTCGATACCGCTCTGCGAAGGCACTAGCCAAATGTTGCTCTTGCCCTTACGTGTCAGCTTAGTTTTTGCTGCTATTTCGAGACCTTTGAGTTCGCGTGGTTCCACTGTGTCCTTGCCTTTCTTAAGGCGATGGCTCACAATGGCTTTACCGGAGATCAATGCGAGCAATCGCGGTTGATTTTCAATGGCCCTGTCGATTGTTGGAAGCCCACCTCTGATAAGGAGGGAGCTTGAAAAGCCACAATCGGCAGGGTTTTTGCTGTCTTTCGGCATCTGATTATGCCGCGTTTGATTGCGCGGCTATATTACTATAGGTACATAGTTGCGTCAAGGAAAATCGCCCTTGACGGTATATTATTTCAGGTATATATTCAGGGGCATGGCTAAACGAAAAATAACGGTTTATAAGTACACCTGCGAGCGTTGCGAGCATACCTGGATTCCTCGCGAAACTAAGTCGGAACCGCGTGTCTGTCCGAAGTGCAAAAGTCCTTATTGGAATAAGCCCAGACGGGCAGAGAAGGCGGCATAGCTCATTTCGATGAGCTGGTCAACCAAACTAAAAGAGCAAGCGCAAGAGCACACAATATTAGGATTATTTGCCCTGATAGGGCTCCTATTGCTAATAGTCTGGCGGGCGGTTCCTTCCGAAGTATGGGATAGAGTTTCGGAGGCAACGCCAAAGCGAGCACTATGGGCACTGTTAGCATTAACAGTGATAGCAACGACTTTAGAAGGTGCATACATTCTCCTGCTGCGCAAAAAACTTGCGCAGAAATTGATAACTAAATTCGGGGTGAAATGGACGAAAGACCTTGTGGCGCATTGCCCGTCGTGCTCGTCGGCGCTTACGAGCTACGGGCAGTATGCGAGTGGCTACGGCTTTTCTAGCGTGTGGGCTTTTAAGTGTGTTCAGTGCAATGAGCGAGTCATTATGAGCGATGACGCCGGGAACACTTTGCAGCTTCACGAGGCGAAGGACTTGATCAGCGCAAGGCTGAACCAGAAACCCACGTTCCAATACGAGGTCAGTAAGGATGAAGAAAAGCTCTTGGTAAGACTTAGCCAGCAAACCTCGGCTACTGTTGAAGACTTGAACCGAATCTTGGGGCTGCACCATGAGCGGGCGGCTGACATTTTGGATCGACTGGAGAAGAACCGCTATATAGTTGTCAGGCGTAGCTTTCTCGGCTTCGGCGCTCCCGACAAGTACGAACTCGACGGCAGAGGCAGAGAGTTCCTCATGAGCAAGAACTTGATTTAAGCTGTCTGCTGTGGACAGTCCTCGAAACCAACTTGATTTGTTCCCGAGTAGCGAACCGGAGATAAAAGGCTCGATTGTGGCGTTTGCAGTCGTTCTGCGGGGCTTGATCGAGGCGTTAGTCGCGAATGGTTCCTTAACGTTGGAGCAGGCAAAAACGCTCTTGCGCCATTCCGATTTGAAGTCTGCCTTTGCGATCTGGGATGAGCTGAAAGGCGAAATGCCGGACGCTGAACTCCTCCGAATGGAGCAGCAAGCAAAGCGGTTTCTGGACGGTCTGCGGCGAGATATTCTGCCTTGAATAATAGCGTGCCGGAAATCCGAGCTTGGATCGGTCTTTTTGCTTTTTGAGGCAAAAGAGGCTGAATCGACCTTTTTGAGGCAAAGCCGTACGAGGTACGAGGTACGAGGTACGGGGTGCGAGGTACGAGGTAATAAGCGAGTTGCCCGGCGTCCCGATTTTGGACTTCGGCGGCAAGCAAAGCGCGACACCGCTTTGGATGGCTTCACCATACGAATGAGCAGGTCAGGAACGAAAGCGCCGTCACCGCTGCGCTTTGCCGGCGCACTCCAAAATGGTTGAGTGTTGACGAACTTACTCGTACCTTAGCGCAATCATCGGATCTACACGTGCCGCGCGACGCGCCGGTAGATAGCTCGCGAAAAGAGCGACTGCGCCCAGCACCAGTGGTGGAATGAGAAAGGCCGTTGCGTCCGTCGCCGTGATGCCATAGAGCATGCTGGACATCACTCGAGTCAAAGCCACTGCCCCAACGAGTCCGATAACGGTACCGATAGCAGCCAGCAGGATCGACTGGCGAACGACCATGCTCAGGATATCAACGGGCCGGGCTCCGAGCGCCAGGCGAATGCCGATTTCGTGCGTCCGCTGGTTGACGGAATACGCCAGCCCTCCATAGATGCCGATGGCTGCCAGCAGCAATGCCACTGCAGCGAACACCCCCATCAGGAGAGTCGCAAAGCGCTGTCGCGCCAGCGAGTCTGACAGTCGCCCCTGCATGGTCCGCACGTCGAAGGCAGGCACTTCGGGATCCAGCGTCTGAATTTCTTTGGTAATCGTCGCGGTCATGGGTGCCGGATCCGACGACGTACGAACCACCACAAACATGCTTCTAATCGGAATTTGTTCGGCCGGAAAGTAGACACCGATCGGCACATCCTTATCCACGCTGAATTCTTTGGCATCACGGACCACGCCAACGACTGTGCGCCAGGATTCTTTCTCGCCCAAACCGATGCGTTTGCCCAGCGGATCCTGATTGGGCCAAAAGCGCTGTGCCAGGCTTTCGTTTATGATCACGGTTGCGGGCGCGTCCTTAACGTCGCGTTCGTCGAAGTATCTTCCGTGGGCCAGCGACACACCCATGGCGGGAAAATATCCGGGACTGACGAAGCGCTGATTAGCCATCACAAAGTCAGCTGAGTTCTTCGGTAGGTAGCCTTCAATGGTCACCGGTCCCCACGCAAGGGCTACCGAACTCATCGGCAAAGAATAGGCTATGCCGGCAGCCTCGACTCCGGGCAGGGCTCTAACGCGCTCATTGAGTTGTCTGTAAAAGGCGCTGATCCCCTCGCCCTTGTACTTAGCTGGAGGCAGCGATATTCGAAACGAAAGCACATTATGAATCTTAAAACCGGGACTTGCGTCCTGTATGCGTTGGTAAGTGCGGAGTAAGAGCCCCGCGCCGATCAATAGCATGAGGGACAAAGCGACTTCGGCAACGATCAGCAGATCTCTTTTTCGGTGCCTGCCGCCGTCGAACCTGCCGACGCCGGCGGGTCCGCGGCCGCCGTCCTTCAGCACTTCATTCAAATCAACGCGTGAAGCTCGCAGCGCGGGCGCCAAACCAAAGACTATTCCGGTTGCCAGCGAAACGAACAGCGTAAATAGCAGCACCCGTCTATCCAGACTGATCTCATAGAGACGCGGTAGCGTGTCCGGGCCAAATAGTCGCAGCACGCGGATCGCACCAAACGCCACTAACAATCCCAGTCCGCCGCCTATTACCGACAAGAGCACACTCTCGGTTAACAGCTGCCGGATGAGGCGCGGGCGATCGGCGCCTACGGCCGCACGAACGGCAATTTCTTTCTGACGTACAGCAGCACGCGCCAATTGCAGATTGGCTACGTTTGCACAGGCAATCAGCAACACAAAGCCAACCGATCCCAGCAGGATCAAGAGCGAGCGGCGAACATCCCCGACAACTTGCTGCAGCAAGGGCACCACGCTGATGGTGAACCCACTGGCAGGCGGATAATTAGCCGGATACTGTTGCTTCATCATGCCTACTATCCGGTCAACGTCAGCCTGTGCCTGCGAAAACTTCACTCCCGGCTTTAACCTGCCAAAAATGTTGTAGTCTTCATGCGAACGGACGGCGCGCATCGTTTCGTTCATCGGCAAGGGCAGCAAGAGGTCGGCGTTGTTAATCTTGTTAACTGTCGGCATGACTTCTTTAGTCAAGGAGAACTCAGGCTGCATCACGCCGATAATGGTGACTGGACTTCCATCGAGAGTCAGACTCTTACCGACGACAGAGCGGTCACCGGCAAAATGTCGCTGCCAGAAAC
>JBOGOP010000219.1:0-9531 GCA_050747225.1 Pyrinomonadaceae bacterium | reverse complement strand
GAACTCAAACGCCCGGGGTTAAGGCGACATTTTAAAGGACTTACCTCAGTCTTTTAAATGCTTTAGCTCTGAAATCGCCCCCTAGCTCGCTACTCGGAATCCTTAATTAATATCACGTCGTCGGTTTGGGTGCCGCGGGATATTGCAATCTTTTTGCCGTCCTGAGACACCTGAAAAGCGAAGATCAGCCCCGAGTTGAAATTGGTAAGTTGTTTAGGTGCGCCCCCATCTATCGACACACTCAGGATGTTGTCTGCACTGTCACCCGCGTCAGCGTAGATGATAGCGCGACTGTCAGGAGTCCATCCCAATCCCACATCGCGAAAGCCCACCCCTGCTTCCAGGGTCTTAATCGGCTCACCCCCCGAAAAGGGTATTACGGCAATCTTGTTCACCTTCCCTTGATCATCGAAGTATCGCAGTGCAACGAGTTTGCCATCAGGCGATACCGCGGCCCACGTGGAGGACTTGTCCGAAATTTGTTCCGGCGTACCCCCCGAAAGAGAGACCTTCCAAAATGTGGACTTCCCTTGCCTCAACGATCTAAACACAACCCAGTGACCGTCGGGCGTGCAGGCTGGTTGAGAATCAATTTCAGATCCCTGCGTGAGCTGTTTTTGTTCGCCACTGCCAAGATCCATTCTCCAGATATTGAAATTGCCGGAGCGATTCGAACTAAAAACAGCATAACGCCCATCAGGCGAAACGCATCCCAATCCCTCTGTAAACGCGTCAGCGGTCAACTGTTTGGCCGCTGCGCCATCTGCGTTAATGCTCCAAATATCTGACTGCTCGCCTGATGGGACGGTGTAGAGAATTCGCCCATCGCTGGTCCAGGCAAGACTATCACCGTCGTATTTACCATTCGTAATTTGTTTAGCCTTGCTAACATCCTCGCCGGGCGCAACTACCCACAGCTGCGTCGATTTATCTGCCTGAATAGTGACGAGCGTCTTTGCGTCAGCAGTCAATCCGAGACTGCTGGTGCCGTAAGCGTTTAGATCATTCGTGACCCTGCGCACTTCGCCGCCGGGATATGAGACATACCATAACTGCGTACCGGTTGAGATCAATTCCGGAACCGCCGCGATTATCAAACCGCTGCCATCGGCTAACCATAGAACGCGAGATACGGACACCCAGTTTTGCGCCGTGATTGCCTTCTCTTCACCGCCTGCAGCAGGCACTGAGACGATCGTCGCAGCCAGATTTCCACTGTAAGAGCCGGCGCCACACGCTATTGTTTTTCCGTCAGGCGACCAGGCGGCGCCGCCAACAAAAGAGAAATACGCAGGCAGTTTCCTGGTCGCTATCTTTCGCTCGCCGGTTCCGTCAATGTTTGCCACCACCAGATCAGATTCCGATGACGAGGGTCTGACAAAAGCGATCTGTTTGCCATCGGGTGAGAACGTAACCGGGCTGGTCACACCCGCTAATATCCGGCGGGCTGGTCCGCCAAATACAGGTACTTGATAAAGTGTTCCCAGGGGATCGTCCTTGTCGAACAGTGAGTAATAAACGAACTCGCCATCCCGCGAGAAGGTTGTGCCTCCGATTTTGGCTTCAAGGTCAGGCACTATCTTTACCAGGCTGCCGGTGGAGACTTGCCTCACCCAGAGGCTGTCTTTTCCCAACTCCGTCGTTCTGAAAACTACGGTCTTGCCGTCCGGAGAAATGGAGGTGTAACCCTTGATCGCGGCGTTCCCGATCTTGCCGCCAGTAGTCAGCCGGACGATTTTTACGTTTTGAAACGGCGCCGCTTTGGGCGCGTTGGCGGTTCTCAACCAGATTATGGCCACTATACCGACGATAAGAATCAGCGCTACCAGCGCAAAGACTCGTTTGTGTTTCTTGACTTCCCCCAGGATGATTTCAGCGCTCGAAATCGTACTGACTGCCGAAACATCAGTGGTGCTGGTCTGACTCCCGATGGTCGCAGTCTCTGACACTTGTGACACGCTTGCCGATCCGCTTCCACTGGATGAAGGTGGAATAGTGGCGTCAAACTGCGTATCACCTTCCATGTCGCGGCGCAGTTCTTTCAGTTCCAGCGCCACATCCTGGATCGACTGATACCTCTCATCAGGATCTTTCTGCAGGCAGCGTCGGATAACTCGCTGCAGCTCCGGTGAAGCTGACGGGTCAAAATCTTTCAGCAGGGGCGCGGGCTCATAAACGATTCTGTACAACGATTGCACGTTAGACTCGCCCTGGAATGGCTTATTCCGCGTCGCCGCTTCAAAAAGCATGCAGCCAAACGAGAAGATATCTGAGCGATGATCTATGAGGGCGGTCTTTCCCTGCGCCTGCTCAGGCGACATGTAACCAACCGTCCCCAACAGTCTTCCAGGTATTGAGTGTGGTTCAAGTGCGACTGTTGCGGCGTCGCTTATCGTTCCTCCGTCTGGGCCCGGCGTGGGGATCTCGATCAGTTTGGCTAAACCAAAATCCAGAATCTTTGCATAACCATCGCGGGTGATCATGATGTTGTCGGGTTTCAGATCACGGTGGACGATCCCCGCAGCATGGGCCTTGGCCAACCCACTGGCAACCTGTTGCAAATACTTGAGCAGTTTTCGTAACTCAACGTGTTCGTAATGGATTTTCTCGCGCAGAGTCCTTCCGTCGACATACTCCATGGCGATGAAATTCAAACCATCGTGCTCGCTAATTTCGTAGACGTGGGCCACGTTTGGATGATTAAGCGCCGCTGCGGCCTTTGCTTCCTGCACAAAGCGAAGCATGCGGTCGCGACTCGCGGCCAATTCAGCAGGCAGAATCTTCAATGCAACGTTGCGATCGAGCTTCATGTCCTTCGCCAGGTAGACTTCGCCCATCCCGCCCTTGCCAAGCTGGGAGAGAATTTCATATCGACCAAATTTTGTGCCGGCGGCGAGTGGCATGCGTACAAGAGTTAGAGCACTAAAGTGTACTTTTCTTAAGACGGATTTACGACTCTGCGAGTTGTGTCTTTTCGACTTTGACCTCAGGTCCGAAGGACCATCAGTTAGTAGCCCCGTCCGTTAGGGCGGGGATCTCAGTTCTTGATAACGCTGAGGCCCGAAGGGGCCGGCACAATTCTGACGCACCTTCGGCGCTCGATCGAACAAATGCGCGATCACCCCGCCCTGACGGACGCGGCTACTGACTGATGGTCCTTCGGACCTAAGAACAGTTAAATCACGGTCTGTCTCCAGGCGAACTTACTAATTATCAGCCGTTTTCTTGTCCGCGTCCTTGCTTTCCTTCTGCGGCACGGCAGGGCTGGCGAAGTCAGGAAGCGGATCGTTCCAAAGATAGTGATTAAACCAGGCCAGGTTGTGGCTCATCACGGCGCGCATCGCTTTGGGTTTGTTGATCGGATGGCCAAAGCCTTTGTAAACGATCATCTCGACGCGCACGCCCTTGTCCTCCAATGCCTGCCGCAATTCGTAAGCGTTGGCAATGGGCACGCGGCGATCCAGCTCACCATGCTGAATGAGTGTCGGTGTACGCGCGTTTTTGACATAAGAAATCGGCGAAGTCTTCTGATAGATATCGGGATCCTCAACCGGGTTCTTGCCGAGATAGTTGATCGTAAACGGTGTGATGTCTGTGTTGTAGTAATAAGTAGCCCAGTTTGAAATACCGGCGCCAACCGAGATCGCGACAAAACGATCCGATGAGGCAGTTAGGAAAGCGGAGATGTAGCCGCCCTGGCTCCAACCCATGCAACCCACTTTGCTTTTGTCTACCCAACCTCTGGCGATTAGATAATCAACGCCAGACAAAACATCCCAGGCATCCCCGACACCGAGATTGCGCACGTTAAGCTTGCGAAACTTTTCGCCGTAGCCGGCACTGCCGCGATAATTCACCTTGAGCACCAGCGCGCCGCGGCCGGCCCAGATGTCTGAGGGATAATAGCGAGCGTCTGCCGTTAATAACGCGGGACGATCTATGCCAGTCGGTCCTCCGTGAATTACGCAAAGTAGTGGATATTTTTTTGTCGGATCAAAGTGGGCCGGCTTAATCAACACGCCTTCGATCGCGGCTCCGTCAGTGCTCTTCCAGGAGATGACTTCTCGCGTTCCCAGCACCAACGGCTTCGTTTGCTCGGTCATGTTTGTCAGCGCGCGCGGAGAGAATTTTTGCGCGTCCGAGATGAAGACCTCATTGAGCGAAGTCGGGGACGCTGCTGTAAACGACATCTGTCGTCCATCTCGTGTTAAAGAGAAGGAAGCAGCCATCAAACTATCCGGACCAGATACGCGTGTAACCTTCTCATTTGAGGGATCAACTCGGAACAGGTGCGACGCCGTCTTTTGCTGTCCGGTGAAATAAACGCCATCCGTCCGCCAATCAAGGAGGTTCGCATTCTCGTCGAAGCTGTCAGTAATTGAACGCGGCGTGCCGCCAGCCGCGGGCACCACCGCCAGACGAGAGTTGCTGGCGTAGAAAACTGTGTTTCCCATCGCTGACGAAAAGACGATCTGCTTATCGTCGGGTGACCAGCGAGGACCGCTGTCGGGCCCAGGCTGTGAGACCAACTTGGTGACGGCGTCATCCGCGAGGTTGAGTAGATAGACGTCCGACGTCACGCCCTGAATTAGATCCGGATTGACGGTAGCGCTGAACGCGATCTTCGATCCATCGTGCGACCAGGAAAACGAATCCACGCTAAAGTCTTTCTTTTTCGTTCGCTGCTTACCAACCAGCGGCCCCTTCATCGCTTCGCTGACATCGAACGTCCACAGGTATGCGAAGTTGTAATCCCTGCGCACCACTTCGTAATCGCCCAAATAGTCTTTGCGGTCTTTCGAAACCTGCGGCACCGGCTCAGTTGCGGTGTATGCGATGCTGCGTCCGTCTTCCGACCATGCATAGTTGTTAATAGCGGTCTCGGATTTTGTTAGTTGCACCGCTTCGCCGCCCGCGGGATTAATCACGAAGATTTGATTCTTGTCTTCGATGCGATTACTGGTGAACACCAACCATTCTCCATCCGGCGACCAGCGTGGATTAGTCGAAGACTTCTCGCCGCGCGTCAGCTGCAGAGTTCGGCCTTTACTGCCGGTTTCAGCCAACCAGATTTGCGTGACAAAAGCATCCTGCTTGAAGTCGGCATTGGTCACCGTGTAGGCCACCCACTTCCCATCCGGCGAGATTTGCGCACCGCCGATAGACTTAATCGTCAATAGCTCATCGATCGTCGGCACGTGACGACTCGTGTCAGCAACTCTGTTTCCGCTAGCGCTAATACCTATCAACAGCGACAAGCAAGCGAGCAAACCTACTCTCAACGTGATCCTCGAGAAACTAATCATCGAAAACTCCTTAGTCCGACGTTCATTTGCGAGTGCTCGGGAAGGGGGGCCCTTCGGCACAAATGTTTTTTTGAATTCCCTCAGCAGAATTGTAAGCATCGCGATTTAGTGCCGATTTACTGCAATAACTTTAGCCCTTACGTTCGCGAAAAAGCTATTCTCAGTTTTCGCAGGAACTGACGGAAAGAAAACTAGTAGGGAGTTGTACGGACATAAATCAAATTTTATTGACGCGCAGTGTTTTCTGCTTTTGGGAACGTATTGTTAAGACACCAATCAGCGAATGTGCATACGCAACTTCAAAAGAACAAAAGCGGCTACCAAAGCCAGAGTTACGCTCGTCAACGTTCCGACGAGAAAATATTCTGCAAAATGGCCTTTGTCATCCTTAATCTCCGGATAACGCACCAACGCCTTAGCGGCTAACAACAGACCGACGCCATCCGGGTAACCCGCTAGAACAAACGTTAAGACGAGAGAACGTTCCAACCAACCAATATATTTGCCGGCCTTTGGTAGACCTGGTTTTTCCGCCGCCAACGTCTCTCCGATTTCCCGCATAAAATACTGACTGATTTTTTGCACAAAGTAACCACCGCCGAAAGTCGTCGCGACGTATACGCACAGATACAAATATAGCTTCTTTGAGTTTAGTAGAATGCCGATAATTGTTTGCGCATTCTCACTTGCTTTAGCACTTAGCCAAATGGCGGCGACAATTATCAGTAATAGATGAACAAGCTGATCCACCGTGAAGGCTAACCAGTCGTCTCGGGTGAGCTTGGCTTTGAGATAATCAGAAATCGCATGAAGAATTGCCAATAGAATTAAGATGAGTAGTAGTCTCTTTGTTAGGCCAAAATTGACTAGTGCGATTGTGACGACAAAATGAATTAATGAGTGCAGCGCAAGACGCGGAATATTCTTCTTGTTTCTTGCGATCCAATTCGGCTGTAACAAAAAATCCGCGATCAGATGAGCGAGGTAAAGTTTGAGAAACAGGAGCATAGATAAAATCAATTGCACCCTATTTAGGGTGCTAAACGATTTGCACCCTATTTAGGGTGTACGTGTTTTTCTAATAATGCTCGAAGGAATTGTGAGCCTTCTCTAAATTGACTCCAACCGGCCGCAGATAAGCGTTTAGTAACGTTTTGATGAGCAACATTTAGTTTCTTTGCGATTTCTTCTCGTTTTAGATCCAAGAGACTCCATTTAACAGCTTCCCACTGTGCAGATGTCCAATTCAGCTGGAGATGATCTAAGAACAACAATACTATTTCGGCGACTTTGTCAGTTTCCTCATTACCCGTTACTAATTTTGTTAATCGCTGCTTTTGTTTTTTAAATTGATCGAGCCCTATACGCGCACGAACAAAAGCCTCACCATCCTCTTCGTAAGAGGTGGATTGTGAACTGACTGTTATCCCTCCAATTCCGATCGATGCTCGGAAGCGAATCAAAGGTTCAACGCCGCTAGTTGCCGTGGAGGCTCTTAAGTATGTAAGCAAATCAAAAATTTCAGTAACGTTAAAGAAAACACATTGGAACTCGTCTCCAGCGGTGATTCTAAACGCTACGCGTGTACGTACGGCTTTGGGATATTTTCGCGCCAGCTCGTTGAATGAACGTCTGACAATTGTATTAACGCGACGTCGTAAACGGGGACTATAGCCTCTTGAGTGAATGATATCGGCAGTGATGACAGAAACAAGTTTTTTAGGTTTTTGCATCGTGCACCCTGAACGGGGTGCATTATCATATACACCCTATTTTGGGTGCAACCGGGAATTTACTTCTTTAGACGATTCTTCACTCGTTTTGGCGATACACCCTGCCCCTTGCAAGGCTTTAACTTTCTCGCAATTAGCCCTTCTCTTCGTATTTCCAACGTCTACCAGTAGGTCGCGTCAGCAACTTTTTCAATAAAGAACACTGGGCGTCAACTTTGAATTTTTCGAACCGAGTGCCATAAAGAAAATCTTCATACCGCACAGAAAGCCAAGTAAAACACCCTTACAAAACCGCGACGACACCATCAAAACACCGTCCTAATGCCGTCGACAGCGCATTAGTGCCGTAATAACGTCGTAAGAATTGAACTAATTTCATATGAAACATTATGAAACATCTATTTTTTGACGTGCCTCGCATCTGAAAACTATTTGCTTTCGGTTTGCTTTTGGTTTGCGCGCAGGATTTTGTATTTGTCTTCAGTTTGCGCACCTGGTTGCTTAAACGATGTTTCGCCTTGTGGTTTTTCGGCTGAATCGTGTAAACGTGTATCGAATGCTTAAGAAGAGTTCTGCAAGCGCAAACCCGAAGCTGACATTCAAGCCAAAGCGAGGTGCTTTCAAAACTACGTTGTAGAATTATTGAGGGAAAGCAACGACACTAATCAGAAGGCGGTGAATGAAAAATGGCTGCAGTGGATCCAGAGATCCAGGCTACGATCGACGTCGCGATCGATGCCCAAATAAAAATAGTCTCGGCGTCATACGAACAGCAAAAGGCTTACACGAACCTCGTAATAGTCGCGGGTTATGCGGGGCTATTCGCGCTATGGCAATTCAATCGTGAACACATCGGCCGGCGAATTGGATTGAGTGCAGCGCTGTTGTTGTTATTGTCAATGAGCATCTTTGTAATTGCTGAAATTTACAGAGCTCATTTCGTTGGAAAACTGTTGCGGAGATACTATCAAGCAATTCAAACCGCGCGCGCCGCGTCTCCTTCATTGGAAGCTATCAATGCTGCGCTAGTTAATTTTGACCAATGGCAGCGTAATGAGTCTGCGAAGTCTGCTTCGTGGTGGATATTCGTTTTTTGGGCTACGACACTCACTGGCGTCGCGGCCGCCATGCTCTTGCTAGTTTCGTTTATTCATGCATTATTTCTTGGATGAAGTTGGTGCCCAATTCGTGCCAAGCTGGATGTTGCGTCTTTTTGCATCTTTACTCGGTGGCCGTAGTAGGCAGCCCGAAATTTGAACGAAAGCTGGGTGTTTCCAAATTGCTCAGCAAATCGAGAGAGTGGAACTCAATCGCTTAGTCCCCCGCTTTGCTCGCGTGCCATTCAATCGGCGGGGGTAAACCACCCTTCCCAACCTAAGAGACTTTCGACCTGGGGGTGAATCTCTTATTCATGCATCCCTAGGTCAATAAGTTTACTGATCCTTCCATTCCGGAATGCGTCCAGGCGTCCAGGGCGCGCCGGCAGCCTCCATCTGTTTCTCCAGTCTGACGAGGTCGCCCTCAATCAACTGACGCAACTGCGCGAGCGTTTGTTCAAAGTCCTGCGCTGCGGTGTTGTATTGATTAATCTGCGTCTGCGTCGGACGAGCGGTAGACAGTCGCTGTGAGCTTACAATGTTGCCAACGCGTTCGTTTATCGACGGTGGCAAATTAATATTGCGCTGGCGAAGTGCATTATCGCCGCGCAACGCTCGCAGGATCTCATTCGTGCGTTTATCCAACGCCGCTGCGTCATCAAGCAGGTTGTCTCCAGCCGCGGGAGTTTCCAGTAAGGCGCGCCGAATAAGCGCCAGCCGCGGTTTCAAAGCGTTCGCAGCGTCAAGCGCTCCCTGAACGGCGCGCTGCAATCTCGCAGCCTTTTGCTGAAACTCAACCAGCGCCGCGCGATCGCCGGGCGACATGCCTTCCTGACCCGACACGATAACGTTAAAGTCCTGTGATGTTGCCAGGGACGTCATCACGCCATCAACTCGTTTGGCGATCGAAACTTTGTAAACGCCCGGCATGACCAGCGGCCCTCCCGGACCATCGTCGAAGGGATTCTCGTTCTCCGGATTTGGCGGCGGCGGCAATGTAGTGGGCGGATAACGCAGATCCCACGAGACGCGTTGCATTCCCGCAGTCACCGGTCCGGTCAGTCGCCTGACAACGCGCCCGCTTGAATCCGTCACGGTGATGATGACTGCCGGCGCTTCTTCTTCTTCCTCGGCGCTCAGGTCGGACAAACGCGGCAGGGTTACCGGAAGATTCTTCTTCGCCGCTTCCTTCTCGGCCTCCTGCCTCTTTGCTTTCCTGGTTTTCAGTTCGTCCTTCAAGTAGTAACTGAACGTCGCACCGAACGGCGAATTCTCGGCGGTAAAAAATGATTCGCCCTGGAAACTTTTGCCGCGCAGGCCAAGCGGCTGCGACTGGATGTACATCAAAGCATCTTTTACAGGAAAGACCTGGGACTCCTGCTTGAGCGTCTCTGG
>JBOGOP010000218.1:0-9726 GCA_050747225.1 Pyrinomonadaceae bacterium | reverse complement strand
ATTCTTGATCTCGGTGAGCCTGCCAACGATCCCCACCAGAATATCGCCGGCACCTAAGCCGAGCTCGGCACGAAAGGATTGTCCGCGTTCTTGCCACTTGGCAAACACGCCGATGTCGATTCCCAACGGTATGACAGAAAACTGTCGAACACGTCCAACGCCAAAGTCTTCGTTGATCTCGCGTCGCTGTTGTTCGCTCAAAACAACAATTCGATCGGTACCCAACTTCGCCAGGGCCTTTTCTATCAGCAGAAAAACTCGAGTCTTGAGCGGGCTGTAGTAACTATGAAAAATGTGTCCGTGGTAAGTGTGAACGAAGCGACAGGTGCGCGGACGCCCTATTAAAATTCCGGGCGTTAACCAGCGATAGAAGAGTCCGGCGACTCTGCCGACGGTGCCCGCTTTTGCGGTGTGGGTGTGAACGATGTCCGGGCGTTCGCGACGAAAAAGTTGGTAGAGTTTCCAGACGGTGAGCGCGTCCTTTACGGAAATCTCGCGGCTCATCTCGGGAACAAATAGCGGAGTCACGCCCAGTTCGGTTGCGAAGTAACCCATGTCATCTTCGCCGGGCGGAACTGTGCCGGCGACAAGTAGCGACTTCCACTCCGCCGTATTCAACTTGCTCAGCCAAACCACGTGCTTGGCCGGCCCGCCAACATTAAGGCGCGCAATGACGCGAACAATCTTCATATTTCAACAGGGACTTTTTTCCGTGGAATGCGTTTGCTCTTAGTATTTGAGCTCGCGATCTGAGTGGAACCCTACAACGAGTTTGCAGAGCGGGCGTTAGCATATAGCCCAGGGTGGAGCGGAGCGGAACCCTGGGTTAAGACCCCTTTCAAACACAAGCCCGCGAAGCGGGCGGCAGTGGCACAGTCTCGAACTCTGTCGCCCGTTCCACGGGCTTGAACAAATTTCGCCTCCCTACCCAGGGTTCCGCTCCGCTCCACCCTGGGCTTTATGCTGCCGCCTGCTATCGCAGGCTCGTTGAATCTTTCAATCATTCTCGTCCGTTCCCGAAGGTACGATAGCTTAGACAACTGTGGCGCTCACTTCGGCAGGACGTTCCAACTTCATTTTGTTGGCGCCCGTTTCGGCGACCAGATTTGAAGCGCGCAGCAGACTTTCAAACGTTCCGGCGTCTGTCCACCAGCCCTCAAGTTCCTCCCAGGTCATTTCTTCTCGTTGGATGTAAGCGTTGTTGACGTCGGTAATTTCCAGCTCGCCGCGCCCAGATGGCTTTAGCGTACGAATGATGTCAAACACCTCGCCATCGTACATATAGATTCCGATTACCGCGTATTCCGACTTTGGCGAGGCAGGCTTCTCTTCAATACGCAGGACGTTTTGGCCGCTGAGTTCAGGAACGCCAAAGCGCTCCGGGTCTGGCACCTTCTTCAAAATGATCTTCGCTCCGCGGCCCTGCTCGCGATATGAGCGAACCGCGGCGGCAACGTTGCCCTCGATTATGTTGTCACCCAGCACTACGCAAACCGGCTCCTTTGCTGCAAAGTGTTCAACCAGCGAGAGCGCCTCGGCGATGCCACCTTCACCCTGCTGATAGGTGTAGTTGATATGTTTGAGACCAAAAGCTTTTCCGTTTCCCAACAGCCTGAGAAAGTCTCCGGCGGAATTACCACCGGTAACAATCATGATGTCCGTGATGCCCGCGTTCACCAGTGTTTGAATCGGATAGAAGATCATGGGCCGATCAAAAACGGGGAGCAGGTGCTTGTTGGTCACCGCTGTCAGGGGCCGCAATCGCGATCCCAGTCCTCCAGCTAAAACTACACCTTTCACTTTTATCCCTCCGGTGATCTGAAATTTGAAATCTGAAACCTTGTTTTTGGACTTTGGTCTTAGGACTTTGGTCTTTGAGTTCGCTCCTAAAATTGATTTTGATACTTCTTCACTGTCGCTCGGAGAACCCAGGAACCAATCGCCAGATATCAAAGACCAAAGTCCCAAGACCCAAGTCCAAACTACCAAGTACAAAGTTCAAAGTACAAAACACGTTTTAATCAATAAACCTTTGGAACCACAGCTCCAGCATTAGCAACGACCAAAGCTGCGGGGAATAATCTCGCTCGCCGCTCGTGTGCAACTCAACCAGACGCTTAACGGCTTCCGGCTTAAAGAGCCCGCGCTTCAAAGACGCCTCGGCAAGTAGTGTTTCTCGCAGGAAAGGTTGCAGCTGGCCACGAAACCAATGACCAATCGGCACGCCAAAGCCCATCTTCCGGCGGTCAAGATTTTCCGCGGGCAACAACTTCCTTAGTATTCGTTTCAACAAATACTTGGTCGTAAGTCCGCGCAACTTGAATTTCTCCGGCAGGCTGGCGGCGAACTCGATGACGTGATGGTCGAGAAACGGAGACCGCGCCTCGAGTGAATTGGCCATAGTGGCAATGTCGACCTTTACCAGCAGATCATTTGGAAGATATGTCATGATATCCGTCAACAACGTCGCATCGACAATGCCTGAACCGTTTGCGCGCGCAAACCAGGGATCAAGCATGCCGGCCGCTGAGTCACTCTGAGTCTGCCGAGTAAAATGTTCGCTGTACAGATCCTGTTTGGCCTGACTGTCAAAGACACTCACCCAGCGCAGATAACGTTCGACTTTCGGCAATGATGCGGATTGAACAAAACGCTTCACATCCCGAATGCGGCTGCGCTTCGTTTCCGACGACGGCATTAACTCGATCGCCTGCCTGACCACAGATTCGCGAAGCACCGCCGGTATTCGATGATACCGCTCGGCCAGGCGCATCGCAGCATAGCGCTCGTAGCCGGCAAATGATTCATCACCGCCATCACCGTTTAGAGCGACGGTCACATGCTTTCGCGTTTCGCGCGCAACGTAATAAGTTGGAATGGCCGAAGAATCTGCGTAGGGTTCGCCGTAATGCTCTACCAGCATTGGCAAAACTTCGAGAGCGTCAGCGCGGACTATGAACTCGTGATGGTCCGCGCCCACGTGTTCTGCGACCCGGCGCGCGTGATGCAATTCACTGTAATCCTGCTCTTCAAATCCAATCGAGAAAGTTTTAACCGGCGTACTTGACTCCTCGGCCATCAGCGCCACCACGGCACTCGAGTCGACGCCACCGGAGAGAAAAGCACCCAGCGGTACTTCCGACATCAAGCGTACTTTCACTGCCTCGCGCAAGATCTCAATCGTTCGCTCGCCTGCTTCCCGTTCGCTGATGTTGAGCTTCTTCGAGAAGTCAGGCTGCCAGTAGCGTTCGATCTTAATTTCGCCTTTGCGATAGCGGAGACTGTGGCCTGGCTCCAGCTTTCTGATCGCCTGATAAGCCGTCAACGGCGCGGGCACGCACATGAAAGAGAGATATTGATTGAGTGCCTCGAAGTCGACGTCCTTGCCGATGTCAGGGTGCTGCAACAGGGCGCTGAATTCCGACCCGAACACAAACTGGCCATTAACCTGGGCGTAAAGCAGCGGCTTCTTGCCTACTCGATCACGCGCGATGAACAGTTCCTGCGTTCGTTCATCCCAAATCGCGAAGGCAAACATGCCGCGAAGGTGTTTGGGACAGTCGTCGCCGTATTGGTCGTAAGCATGAACGATTGCTTCGGTGTCGCTGTTTGTATAAAAGGTGTGACGGAGTTTCTCGAGCGTGTCGCGGAGTTCGCGGTAGTTGTAGATCTCGCCGTTGAAGACGATCCAGGCGGTGCGATCCTGATTGTGAATAGGCTGTTGCCCGCTCTTTAAATCGATAATCGCCAGGCGCCGCATGCCGAGGCCGACCGATTGACTGAAATAGAAACCATCATCGTCTGGTCCCCGATGACTGATCGCGGCGCACATGCGACCGAGCAGTTCCTGATCGACTTCAGACTTGTCGTTTCGAACTATACCTACAATTCCACACATAAACTTAATTGGCCGCGGATGAACGAGTACCCCTGCTCGGCGAGATCGATTTATCCTCGCTTGTCATTATCGTCTAATTTGTCGTCAGAGCCTTTAGTTCGTGGCCGCTTTCTGAGTCGCTCTCGCTCTTCTTCATTTCGCAGCTTTCGTTCTTCTCGTTTCTCCTTCACCAGGACAAAGCCAACCGCGACGAAGATGAAATAGAACACCAGCAGTTGCGCCCGCTGGCGATAAGCAGTGCCCACATTGCCCTGAAAAACCGAATAGGCAAGCGTAAGCATGACGGTGAAAATTAAGATCGGCGAGGCCATTCGCAAGCGGTACTTGATAGTGAACCACAACCCCAAAACCAAAAGGGGAAAGGAAGCCCACCAAACGATCATCTCCGGCAAGGTGATGCTCTGACGCAAAGAAGTGATCTGCCATGGGAAAGGCGCCAGGAGCAAGTAGACTACGCCGATCGGAATTGTTGATATAGCGCCGGTAGTACTCGACACGTCTACGTCTCTTCCAAAACCGGATTCGGCCGAGCGGGCCTGATCCAGACGACTGCGCTGCAGCACTTCCAGATTGCCGTAATGCTCAAATTGCGCCGTTGCCGACCGCGTAACCCCGATATAGGTCAAGGCCACACCCAACAGGACGATGGCTGTAAACTGGCGCGCGAAGCTGGTGGCCGAAGCCTGTTGCATACCAATGACAAATGCTCCGCCGATTGCAACAGCGATCATGTAAAAAACATAAAAGCGTAAAGCAATGAGTGATAACAATGCGACGATCAGAACCACGATGTATTTCAGACTGAGCTTTTCGCCGAGCTTGAGAGTCGCCAATATGGCTACGGCTAAGCACAGGACAATAGGACCGTCTTTAAGTCCTTGCGCAGACCAGAGCACCAGTGAGGGATAGAAGGCCACTGCTATGCCTGCAAGCCGTGCCACTCTTGAATTCTGGAAGACTTGAAATGTGCACAAGTAAATCACGACCGCCGTCGCCGCGCCGAAGACTGCATTCATGAGTTGGATCGCCAGCATGTTGCGACCGAGCAGTCCGTACACCGCGGCCACCACGTAAACCATTCCCCAGCCGGAACCCGTGCCGCTGCGAACAAATTGATTGGCGATCGACTGAAAGTATTTGTCACCTCCCCAACCGAGGAGTTGAGCGTACCCATAGAAGTCATAAGTCAGCGCGTCGCCGCCAAAAAAATCCTGGCCCCGAAAGGTGAAGATTGCGAGGCCAATAACTACGCGGACGATTAAACCGGCAACGAATAACCGTAGCAAAAAACGTCCGTCGAGGTCTCTCTTGTAAGCGTAAAAGCCAGTGATCGTCGCCAGCCCGGTGCACAGCAGGACTGCCTTGGCTGCATCAAAGGCGGTAAAAACGCCGTAGTCGTTCACAAACGGGACGACCAGAGGGGGCACAAAGATCACAATCCCAACGCACAGCAGGAGATAAAACAATGTAAGAACAGCGTTCATGTTCAGGAATCAGCTAGCCAGTCGGCTAAACATCGTCTGGCAGATCTGTTCGTGTCTTTCGTTCAATCAAAAACCGATCCTCTGCGCTCAGTTCTTTGACTGGCTTGGCGGGTACGCCGGCAATCAAATAGCCCTCCGCGGACAACTCGCTGGTAATCACAGAACCAATCCCGACTATGCATTTCGACGGCACCGATCCGCCCGGTGCGATTCTGATTTCGGATCCGATGTAAGCGAAGGAACCAATGTCGATTGGACGCGTGCGCTGCCGGTTGTGGGTCCAGAGCGAGGAATTGCGCCCGCCCAGGATTGATCTCCGGCCAATCGTCACACGATCAGTAAAGTCTATTTTGTGTCCGGCAGTGATGATGCTGCCGTCGCCCAGGAAGAATCGCGGGTCGATCGGATTAACCACCTCCGGTTCAGCAATTGAGTTAATTTCATTCATCCGGATGATCTCGGCATAGCGTCCGAGGCGAACTTCGTCGCCGCCTCTGATGATGTTCAAGTGTCCTATTCTTACGTGGTCAGCAATTCCCAGCTGCTTCACTCTAACGATCAAATTAAGATGACCAATTTGAACGTCATCGTCGATCCGGCATTCGCTGGCGTCGATTATGCTTAGTCCAATGCGCACTCGCTTACCGATTTGATAACCAAAAAACTGACGATAGCAGGACCGCTTTAGAAACGACGGTAAGAGCGCGATGAATGCGAGCATTGTCAATCGCGATTTGCTTAGACGTTGCATAGCGCCGAGTTAGCTTGCCCTTCTCATGCCGGCTGCTTCGTTTAAGGCCCGTGCAAGTTTGTCCGTCTGAGCTGCCAACGAGTAATGCTCGGTTACGTGCCGGCGCCCTGCTGCACCCATTGTCTGTCGCATTTGGGCATCGGCAAGCAGCAGTTCGAGCCCGCGAAACCATTCATCTCGGGACGTTGCCGATAAATGGGTCACGCCGGCTTCCCCGATATCCGCCATCGCTCCCACCGGCGCGGCGACAAATGGAATACCAACGGCCATGTATTGAATCGCCTTAAATCCGGACTTCCCAGCGGCCCACTTTTCCGTATACAAAGAAGGATCAATTGGATACAACCCAATGTCGAACGATTGGAAATCCTTTACCTCGCGTTCGAGCTTCCACTCCAGATTCTCTACCTCGACACCAGAAATATTCACCTCGCTCGTGCCCGCGCCAACGATCTTCAGTTTGAAGGGATGCGTCTTCGCCAAATCCTGCAACACCGGAAAGATTGCTTGAAGATAGGGAAACGTTGAGTGGGTGCCAATCCAGCCTAAAACCAGCGACCTATCGGTTACTCTGGGCCCTGGGACAAAGACATCCGTGTCAACCACGGTCGGAATTATTTGCGCAATCGCGCCTTTACCCTCCACATACTCGGCAATTGCACGATTGCCGCAAGTGACGACTTTGGCCCAACGGATCAGGTCGTCAGTTTTATGAAACCATTTTAAGGACCTGCCAAACTTTCCGTAAGTAGGACTAGTATAAGGAACGTAGGTAGCATCATCCAAATCGAGCACCAGCGGGCGTTTGAAAGCGCGCGTCGCCAGCCATTCAAACACCGGCGGACCAAAGATCATTGCTTCACGCTGCACCAGCACCACATCCGACTGTTTCAATAACCGGACGACACTGAGACGCAGCAAAGTGGATTTCAGCAGTGTCAATGCTGTGCGCGGCAAGGCCCGGCGCCGATAAAGAGTTTCGAAGGTTGATGAGCTGATGAACGAGCTGACAGTGAGACTTATGCCCTGCCTGGCCAGCGGATCGACGAATTGCTGCAAACGATACCGGGTAGCCGCGGCTTCCACGGGATATGAGGCCAACCCCAGAACTTTCATAAGCTGGATCCGCTGACGTTCTCTATGGTGCTAAATTTATTGCCTGACATCAAATAATTAACGAGTAACCCGCTCAGATTCCAGGCGACGGTACAGCTCTCTATAACCCATACCACCCACCTCGTTCAGATCAAAAAGCCGACGGGCAATTTCTATGCAGCGCGAGCGAACTCCGGGTTCAGCGACCAGGGCCAGCACCCGTTCCGCCGCTTCGGCATATGCTGCCTCATTGAATTCCCTGACTATCACGCCCACTTTTTCTCTTGTCAACAAATCGTCAACGTCGCCAATACCGGCGTTGCTGACGACCGGCAAGCCGGCTGCGAGGTATTCCGGAATCTTTGTAGGCGAAGCGGCTATTTGCGCAAAGGTCGATTTCCGAAATGAGATTCCCAGGCGCGCCCGCCGCAGGTAAAACGGCACCTCAGCCGGTGGCACAGCGCCAATCCAAAAGTCATCTTCAGCGAGTCCCGCCTGGCGTAACTGGCTCGCGCCATGCTCAAGTGGCGAGTTCGAGAGCATCCGCAGAAAGGCGTTCGGTCGGCGCTCTTTGACCGCTTTGAAAAACCGCCCCATCTCTTCCACCAGGTACAGCCCGACAAGCGAACCGGCGTAGATGATCTCAAAGCGGTCTGATTGGTTGGTAGCCTCAGGTTGGGAACTCGCTGCACCGAACCGCTCCCAATCAACACAACATGGAATTACTTCGATCTTCTCAGCGTCAGCCAACCCTTCGCCTATTAACCATTCGCGCAAGCGACGCGTCAGCACCACCACTTGATCAGCTCGCCGCAGACCTGCTCGTTCGATCTTTTTCACGACGCGGAAGGGCAGCGAGTGTTCTGTCCAAATGCCCGCATCCCGATACTCTTCAGCCATCAGCCCGCGAATATCAAATATGAGTCGAGTGTTTGCCCTGGACGCCAGCATTGCCATCGCCATCGGCATGTGAGCGCGCGCATGCAAGACCGTAACGTTTTGGTGACGAATCAGACGTCTGGCCAGACGCGCCCCAGCGAGAATGTCGTAGAGTGTCGCCATTGTTGAGGGACTCTTGTGATAGGCCAGCCAATGCCACTTTATCCCCTGCTCCGCCAGGCAAGCACGCGTGTCCACCAGATCTTGATGGCTCCACTTTTCTCCGGCAGGCTCAAAAGTGAGCAGACTGAGCTCAATTCCCGCGGCGGCGAGTTGTCTCAGGTACGGAAGAACCTGGGTTTGCACCAGTGGTTCCCTAAGGCCGAAGTAGCAGAGATAGAGACTATGCAGACGCATACCGCCCGAATCCTCACCCACAACTGACTACCTGAAAAAGTTTTGTTCGGAAAAGGCAAATCCTGATCCTGCCTTGCTGGAAGGAAAAATTCTTGCTGGATTCCAAGGGGGTTTCGACGTCGCTGCCGACGACACTGAGGTGAATCACACGTTGAAAAATATCTCGCATCTCTCAGCCACAAAAAAAGCGTGGCACGTCAATCGCGATTTTATTTAGTCGAACCAAATATTTGATTTCAAAAACTGATTGTATAGCAACGCAGGAAACAGATCGAATACGCGACTTGATTCTTGTTTGCAGACCTCGCTTCTGACTGCGCTTCGACGTCAGAGGTTAAGCGGCGGCAGTCGAGAGGCGCATTTTGTCCTTCACAGCCCACAGAAGAGTCCCAATAAGTGTAGCTGCATCAAGCATGGAGATGAGCGGAACAAGCACCAGCAGCCGAAGCGCGTTCTCGAAGCTGCCGCCGGGAGAGCAGTAGCGGTTGCGCCAAATCGCGACGGCGGCGCGCGCGCTTATCAGCAACACCCAAAGTCCGAGCGTGGCTAACAACCATCTAACCCCAAACCTAAGAATCGGGAGCGTCGACAGAAGTAACAAACCGTAATATTTGAAAACCGCCGCCTGCCATTGTCGCCACAAGCCCGCACGCATGTTATGGCGCGCATAAGTCATGAAGCGTTTGAATGTTAGCCACGGAGTCGATTGCACCTGCCAATGGACAAGAGCGTCTGGAGCGTTAGCAACGCGAAGGTCCGCTTGTTCGATCTTGTTCATGAACAGGAGATCTTCAGCTGACCGTAAATCTTCGGGAAAACCTCCAACCTTCTCCCAGACGCTTCGTTTCATCAGTGAGGAAACGATTGATCGAGCGCGAATCAGTTTACCTTCAAACTCTTGCGATGGACCGACGGTCGCGATAACGACGCACTGTTTGAACAGGTTATTTACGACTGGTTCATAAGTGCCGTAGACCACATCTATCTCGTTACCGGCCTGGGCCGCCACGATGAGTCGTTCCAACCAGGTTGTCTCAGGCTGGACACCTGCATCGATGAAGGCAAGCCACTCATTTGCTGCCTGCGCTGCTGCAAGATTACGAGCACGACCAGGAAAAGCCGCGCCCGCTCGAATCAAATGAACAGGTACCGCCGTTTGACTATATGCTTCGATAATTGCTGCTGTTCGGTCAGTCGAGCCA